>CAZNFQ010000049.1:0-15406 GCA_964571965.1 uncultured bacterium
TACGGAAAAACTGGTTTCCGTGGCAAAGGCTCCGGGATAGATCGGACGAACCACATCCTCAAGAAAACTCCTTTCAAGAAGTACGTTGCTGAGGTTCGGAGTACTCTTGAGCATCAGGAAGAGAGCCTGGGGTGTTCTCAGTTCACCCTGGATGGTAATCTCTTCGAGGATCAGCCTTCCACCCTCAAGTGTTGCTTCCTGTGCGTGAACAGGTAAAAGGAAAAGAACCAGCAGAAGAACCGCCGATATGCGCCTCACTGACCAGTCTCCTCTCCAGACCCCTGTCCCTCGATAAATCCTTCTTCTGCAGTGCCGCCACCCTCCACCGTTTCACCCTCGGGCCCCACGGTTTCTTCCGGCACCTCCGGTTCTTCTATAGCATACCCAGGAAGACCGAGAGAGGCAACTGTGCCGGGTGCCAGAAGCTCCAGATTTTCGGCTGCTTTGTCCACCCACTCGTTGGACACTCCTGCCGATACAGCTTTCTCGATTGCCGTTACATATATGTCCGTGGCCCGCTGCATCTGGGGCTCGTAAAACTGTATATAAAGCTGATTGTAGAATTCATCAATAGCTGTTGGATCGGTAATGGAAGCGGGGGGATCCATGAAGGCAACCGAATTAGCGAAGTCTTCATAAAGCTCGCCCGCTCTGACGCATGAAGCCATGAACCATACATCCACGTTATAGGTAATGGACTTGCCGTACCAGTTTTCCACCTCACTCTTGATCTGAGCCTTCTGCTGGACCGTCTGAGCATTCACGGGTATGGCATCGTAGTTCATCCTGATTATCTCACCGATGCGGAATGCCCCCCTCGCGGCGTGATTGGCAGGTCCTTCACGGTACATGTCATAGGTGTCTACGCATTCCTGGTAGATCTCCCGTGCTCCCTGGAAGTTAGAGGCGTCGTACAGGTAATCACCGTACTTCCCAAGGGCTATGACCATGGTCTGAGGAGAAGCTGCCTGCTCCTGGATGATCTGCTGATACACACCCATTGCAAGACCCTCTGCTCCGCCCTCTTCATAGGCCACGGCGGCACTGTAAAGTGACGCGTACATGCCCTCGGCGGTGGGGAAACGGTTGTAAGCGTCAAGATAGGTGTCTCCTGCAAGGATATAATGCTCCGCTTCCATTGCCAGGAAGGCTGCCCTCTGCATACCTTCCGGTGCAAGTTCAGATTCAGGATAGGTGTTGGCAAGTTCCGTGAATACCCTGATCGCATTCTGTATATCACCTGCTTTACCATAGGTGTCACCTGCATCGTAGAGGGAAACAGGAGCTACCTCGGTGCCGGGATGTGCCCTTGCGGATTCCTCGAATCTGGCTGCCGCCGCAAGCAGTGATCCTGCATCTTCAGACTGGGCAAGGGTTTCCGCGTCACGGTAGGCCACAGCCGCAGCCAGCTGCTCTACGTCTTCCCCTAGATCCTCACCTGTGATCGCCGCTGCATCCGCTGCCCTTCCGTACCACAATTCAGCGTCGGAATACATCTGTTCCGCCTCGTAGGCCGCTGCAAGGAATCTTGCTGAACGGGCGGTGTAGGCTGAACCGGGATACTCATTGAAAATCCTCATGTAGGCTTCTCTTGCCGTAGGGTAATCCACAGCGTTGTAGTGTGATCCCGCATCGGCAAAGAGGAACTGCGCCGCGAACTCTCCCTGGGGATAGTTGTCGGCGTAGTACATGGCAACCTCGTGCATCTTTTCCCTCAGGTACAGACTGTCGGCGCCTGGAAGGCTGTAGGCCTCATAGTATGAACTGAAGGCGTTACCTGCAGCGTTCTCCCTCTGCTGAGCCGAAGTGCTGTCGTAGACAACATCCAGATATACGTCTCCAGCCCTTGTGAAATCCCCTGTATTGTAATAGGCGTCTCCAAGGAGAAATTTGAACTCGTATGCCTGTCTGGCATCACTGTACTCGCTGAGGTACAGCTCTATTTTTCCGATCAGACCGGAATACAGCGGACCTGTAACAGCCTGATCACCCTGGGCCTCGAGAATCTGATTTGCATAATAACCGATGGATTGCTGGAGGGCAGACGCTCGAAGGGAATCCACCTGCTGGAAAATGGTGGAATCTCCGGACTGCGCAGCCCATTCACTGGAGGCACCGTATCTGTCAACGATTGCTTCCCTGGCCTGGACCGCACTGGCGAAATCACCGGCGCCCTCGTAGGCAATGGCAATTTTTGACTGGATGAAAGGAGCCTGGCTGCTGTAGGGATCGCGCTGGAGCAACGCCTGATATGAGTCTATTGCCTCCATCCAGAATCCCTGTTCGATGTAGAAGTCTCCCATTTGGGTTAGAACGTCGATGGTAACATCCTGGTCATCGAAGTGATCAAGGAAATTGGTGGCAAGCTCCACCGGCGGTCCTGTTTTCTGTTCCATGAAGTCGTGGGCAAGGTACTCCACCGCTTCGGAAACCATATTAGTGGTACGTCTGAGACCCAGATCATCCATCCTGTGACTGTCCCGGATAAGGTAGCCGAAGAGGGCAATCGAGTGTTCGTACCTGTTCAGGAGATAAGCGGTCCACCCAAGCTTGTAAACTCCGAACTGGTATACCGTGGATGTTGCGTCGGGATAATTGAGAACCTGGTTGTAGAAAACGAATGCGCTGTCGAACTCGAAGGCATCGAAATAGAAGTCTCCCGCCCTGACGTAGGTCTCTGCTGCCAGAGGACTTTCGGGATAGTCCCGGAGAAGTCGTCTGTAATTGGAGATTGCGCCCTCGGGATCCCCCATTTCGTTAAGGGCATACCCCAGCGAATACAGTGCCACATCTTCCACTTCGCTGTCTGCGTACTGGTTCAGTACCCTCTGGTAAAGTTCGATGGTTCTGGAATAATCAGCCGGTATGAAGTCGCCTCCAGAGGAAGCCACCCGATCAAGATAGCTGTTCTTGTCTATCTCGTAGTAGAGCTGGGCAAGCCTCACCAGAATGTCTGCTGTGAAACGACTCTCCGGGTAATGGGCGAGATACTCTTCGAAATAGCTTGCACACTCGATTGCGGATTCGTCTATCCTCTGCTGGAGGGCAACTGTTTCCGTCTGCTTCTGTGCAACGAAGGAAGCAGCCCTGGAACTGTCCGCTTCAGCGTATGCCTCTTCTATCCTGTTGGTGTAATATGCTCCGAGATAATTGAGTGAGTCTCTCTTGAGCTCCCTTTCCATGAAGGTTGCAATGGCGATTCCGTATTGCGTTTCCTGCATCCAGTCGTGGTCGGCTGCCATGCCTGTGTCCATCTTGCTTGCAAGGTCCTGAAGGGCAAGCCTGATCCTGGATACCTCCTGCTCAAGCTGCACGAGTTCCTGGCGGTCTGCCTCGGTACCCGACTGATCCGCAACATTCCGGGTGCTTTCTATCTCCAGTGCAAGTCTTTCTGCGTTTGCCCTGGAAGAGGCTATCAGCCTGTTGATCTCCTGCTGCATTGTCTCAGAATCCATGTCCACGGGCATGGAAAGAGAGGCCTCGAACTGGGAGATGTCCACGAAAAGGTCCCTGAGGGCTGCTTCCTCTTCCTCTATAAGGGCAACCAGTTCCATGTCCCCCTGCATGTATGCTTCTTCCTTCAGTTCCGTTAGCCCGAGCCTGATACGGTCAAGTCTTTCCCTTTCGGAATCGTACTGTTCCGTTACGTCTTCACCGGAAAAGAAGGTGTCATAATAGTCGCCTGTGGTTCTGTACTCGTCCATGAGTTCCCGGTACATGGCTATTGCTATCTCAATGTCCTGGGCGCCAAGGGCGCAGTTTGCCATTGCAAGTTCGAACTCGCTGATAAGCTCTGTACCCGGTACTTCCTCTATAACCCTTTCGGCCAGGTTGTATGCATCCTGGTAACGCTCCTGCTTCATGTAGGTCCATGTGAGTCCCAGCATTGCCACATCGTAATAGGCACTGAAGGGGGAAACCCTGCTGTATTCGTCTATGGCCTGCTCAAGAAGCTCCTGATCCACGTAGATCTGTGCAATGGCAATTCTTGCCCTGTCGGCTATACCGCTATCGTTCCTTCCGGATTCGTCTATCACCGACTGAAGGTTTGCGATGGCGGCCTGGTTGTTTCCCTCGGCAACGTAGGTGACTGCTGTAAGGTAGTCGGCAAGAGGTTTGTTATCGCTTGTGGTGCTGATCTGCTGAAGCTCCACCCGGGCCTGGGTGAACTCTCCCATGTGATATTTGGCCAGAGATCCAACGATGATGGCGATGTCGGTGTGTTCGAAAGCCGGAGACACCTGTCGAAGGGTCTCATAGTAATCTACGGTTCCTTCATAGTCCTGAAGCTCGAAGGCTATCAGTTCAAGTCTGAAAAGGGCCGGGTGGTAGTATTCCGAATCGGAAAAGTTATCCACCACGGACTGGAAGGCATCCCTTGCCCAGACGATGGAACCGCTGCTGTACAGTTCCTCCCCCAGCTCGAAGGCTGAACTGGCGCTGGAAAGTATGGAATGCTGCCGCCTGAGCTGAGTGAGTTCAGCCTCGATACGGGCGAGCCTCTCCTCTTCCCTGGCTATCTGCTCCTCGAGACCGATGAGCTCCTCCTGCGCACGCACGAGTATGGAGCTTATCTCCTCTGAAGGAGCGGCGGCCGGATCCTCTTCCTGGGCATAAACGGTGAATGCCGGCAGAAGACATGCAAATATGAAAATTGGAACAGGTATTCTAAGGAAACCCATTTCAGTTACCTGCGTTCGTCTAGAAGATCACGAAGCCTCTGAAGCTCTGATTCAGCAGCTCTGCGTCTTGCCTCCAGCTCATCGAGCCTCTGTCTTGCCCTCTCGATCCGCTGCTGCTCACGCTCGAGCTCCATGCGGCCTGCGCCGAAAAGCGGTCCGAACCTTGTTGATACGGCCACGGTAACCTTGGAGTTCTGCTGAACATCCTGGCGATTCTGGCCCTCGGCGGCGAAAAGGGTCTGTTCCATCTCGGCCCATGCCAGGTGCAGATCCACATGGCGGCTTACAGAGTAATCCATTCCCAGATTGAAATCCCTTCCGTCCATTTCGAAGGCAACGGAAACGGTTTCACTGGGATCCCACACGAGGGAGCCGAAAAGACCGTTTGCCACTGAACTGCCTATGTTGAGAGCACCTGAGTCGATTACCCCCACGAAACGGCCGATACCTATTCCAAGATTGAGTGTCAGGGGAGCTCCCATAAGGTAGCGGAGGTTCTTTGATGCCACACCGTAAACCGACCAGTTCTGGGCGTGGCCGTAGTTATAGAAGCCGTCTTCATCCCAGCTTGATTCAACATTACCCAGGGAATCAGGTGTTCCAGGAGGACCGGAGAAACAGTCAACCCTCTCGGCCCCGAACCCGTTCTGAACCCCCAGAGCGAAGGCTGGTACGGTTATGCCTTCCTTGAGCACGGCAACCTTGGCATTGAGCACCAGGCCTCCATCCGCAAGGTAAGAAGCACCGATCTGGCCATAGCTGAGTATGCCTATGTTCATGTAGCCGGTCAGTTTAACGTCACTATCCGATGCTCCAGTGGAATCCTCGAAGGAGTATGCGCTGGCAGCAAGACCAATTTCGACTTCCGTATGCTCGAGAACGTAGGCATCGGGTGCGTTGATAACATCCGCATAGGCATATGGCAGCGAACCTGCGTGGCATAACGCAGCCAATGCTATTACAAGAAATACTACAAGTCTCATTTAGTCTCCTTCAGGTTCCCCCGAACAATATGCCGGATTTATGAAAGCGTTGAAACCTTCCACCTTATCCTATTTAGCTTAATATTCCTGTTACGTAAGCCTTGGTCAACCGTTCCAATAATTGATAAACAATAATATCAAGTTGACTGCAGTCCTCGTTGTCCGTATTTTCTGTAACACATAAGATAACGAAATAATTCCCCGGGAGGTTTCCTTGAACATTGCATGTGTACTGCTCTCTGTTTCGATGCTGGGTTTACTGCCTGTCTGGCAGTTTCAGCTGCCTGCAACACCAAGGGGTGAAACTCACATCGTAACCGAAGGAGAATCAAGTCAGATACTACTGATTCCCATGGGCAGCGCAGGCCTCGGAGCATGGTCTGCAGGGGGCACGCTTCTGCCCGGCTTTCCCGTATCGAACGGTACCGGTGTGGTGCTCAGGCCTGCTGCAGTTCCCGGTTCCACCGGGGAAACCCTTATATGCTATGCGGACAACGACGGCTTCGTTCATCTCATCGACCTCAGCGGAAACGAATCCTATGGCTGGCCGGTGGAGCACACGAACAATGTAATTACAAGCATAACGGCCACGGACATGAACGATGACGGACGCTATGAAATTACCTACGGAACTAGCGACGGAAGAGTTCACCTTCTGAATCTCAGCGGAAATCCTCTTCCCGGGTGGCCTGTGAACCTCAACTCGCAGCTTCAGTTCCAGCCAACCGTGGTAAGCCTTGGAGGAGGCAGCGGAAACGGACTGATCTGTGCAACCAACAACAGCAAGATTACCGTTCTGGGTTACGACGGAACAGTCCTCCCCGGGTGGCCGCAGCTCATCGGTTATCCAGCGGGTACAATTCCCGTCTCCGGCGATGTTAATGGAGACGGCCAGTCTGACATAATCTTTGCCACGCAGGACGGCAAAGTCCATCTGTACAGCATTCTTGGAGTGGAACAGGAAGGGTGGCCCTTCTACATGGACTCCCGGCCGGTAACAGGCTCCTGTGCCATCGGTCTGCTGGACACCGAACTTCAGCTGCCTCAGATCGCAGTGGCTTCCATAGACAGCGTGGTTTACCTTCTGGATGGCGACGGAAGCCTTGCCGGAACATGGATGTGGCCCAACAAAACCGATTCCAGGCCATATCAGCCCATCATCGTTCCAACCGGCTCGGGTACAGCGGTTGTCGCAACATCCAACAGCGGAACCATATACGCCTGGGATGCCTCGGGAAGAAGGGTAAGCGGTTACCCGCTGGAAAACCCGGGAGGCGCGGTTTTCCCCCCGGTGGCAGGAGACATAAGCGGAGACGGCCTCCGGGAACTGATAGTGGTAAGTCCATCTGGTATGGTTACTGCTTACCCCATGTCATCCTATATGTCCGGAAGATGCCTCTGGCCCCTTCCCCTGGGCGACCAGTACAACTCCGGCGCCTACGGTACCGGTTTTCTTCCCGTTGCAGAGGTGGAACAGCTCTCGGGAGAGTTCAGCGGTTCCGTTTCCCTTTCCTATTCCGTTTCATGCACGGATTACACAGGCATTTCCGTTAGCTATTCCACCGATGCAGGGTTCACCTGGCAGGACACGAAAAACTACTCGGAACGCCCCGGTGAGATAACCTGGAATTCAGAACTTGACCTTCCGTCGGCTGACGAGAGAAGATGCATCGTAAGGATAACACCCTATTCAAACTTCGGCCCGGGTGAGAGCGGTACCTCAGGGCTTCTTCACATTGACAACAACCGACCTCCTGAGCTTTTCATGGAAACACCTGAAAAGATAGACGACTCGAGATACGTTCTGGGCTACGCAGTGGAAGATCGTGAGGGCGATGTGATCCAGCTCCAGGGCCAGTACTCCATAGACGGGGGTAACACCTGGGAACTGATGCATCTGGGTGGAAGCAGCATGGAGATAGAGCCATGGTTCTACGGTGAGCCGGTAACCTGGAATGCGGTGGCGGACATAGGGCATATCGACGCCGACGACGTAAGGCTAAGAATTCGCGCTGCAGACTCGGATCCCGGCCCATGGTACTTCGTGGAAGGTCTTCACGTTGACACCGACAGGCTCCCCAGTGCTCAGATCATAGCCCCCACAGAAGAGGTTAGCGGAAGGATCCACCTGGGAGTAAGACTCAGCGACCCTGAACAGAACCTGCTGGACGTAGCCTACGAATACAGCGTTAACGGCGGCACCAGCTGGCAGCCGGCAACGGTAATCGAAGCTGAGCAGGCTGGAACGGCAAGATATGAATTCGAGATCATATGGGAATCGGAAACCGACCTGCCCGGGTACGACGGCTATCAGGTTCGTATGCGCGCCCTCCCCTCGGACATGAACATGGGTATAGCGGTACCTTCTGCGCCGTTCCACGTCGACAACAATGACCCCCCTTCAGTGAGAATCGAATCACCATCAAGGTACGATGTCTTCCGGGGTGACGTGCCCGTTCGTTTCAGCATTGCAGACACTGAATCGGACGACGTTAAGCTGCTGCTGGAATACCGAGTCCACGGAGCCGAAGAGAACTGGCATGGATCCCGGGGTCTTGTAAGCAGCGGGCCATTCGGCCTTTCCCGATACAATGCCGTGCTTCACTGGAACAGCTCCGTAGACCTTCCGGGAGCAGACGCCCTGGATGTGGACATAAGACTTGTTGCGGTGGACGGCGACTCGGTAAGATCATCCGAAGTAACGCCCATTACAATAGACAACAGCAGCCTGCCCGAGGTTATAAGGGCCACCGTATCAAACATGGACGCAGACAGAGGCGAAGCCGAAATAGCCTACGAAATAGGAGACAGAGACGGCAGGGTCATAAACCTTGACATATACTACAGCATCGACGGCGGCAGCACATGGCGGCAGTCCACAGTTTCCGGGAACTCATCGGGCATCTACCCTCATTCATACGAGGGCAGCTTCATATGGCACTACGGAACGGACGTAATGGGAAACAGAGGGACCACGATCCTGCGGATAACTCCTGAATTCGAAGGGGGAAAGCTCGGACGCCCCAGGTTTATCGAACAGGTCTTCCGCTGACGTTCTCCCAGTCCGATTTGCCGCAGGTCATTTTCATGGTGAGAGGAGCCTTTTCCCTCACCAGTCGGATCATTTCCGATGCTGTTTCCCGGATGTCCCACTGGGCGTGTTCATCTTCCCTCAGCCTGCTGAAGTGATTCAGTTCCCTACCGTTAATTGAAAGACGGATCTGTCGTCTGTGGGCATTCGTCAGCAGATATCTGCCCCTTCTTCCAAGTCCCCTGGCTGCGGATGCCGCCTTTTCAGCGGCTTCGGTGAACAGAACCTCTCCCCCTGCTTCCGATATGGTCCGCGGGACGGTTATCCCAAGTGAAGGTTCATAACCTGTTGGAAGCTGTGTACTCATTCTGTGTCTCTTAAGCTGAGCATAGGCCGTTGCTGAAAGTGTCACCCTGAAGTCCGCACGGAAAAGCTCGAAGAATCTGGGAAGGGGATCATGTATCCCAAGTTCTGAGTACACCTTTTCGAAATCAGGCTCACCGAACAGCTGGGTCAGCCATTCCGCCACCCTTCTGTCCGTGTCGCAGTCGAGGAGAACGGTTCTGCTCCTGTCGGTTACCACCGGAGACGGCTGCATGTGGGCGATAACATCCATCCCGGTTGGCTCTGTGAAGAGCATAAGTGACGGAGCAACTGGAAGAACCGCCTGGAAAAGGGCATCGGAGATAGACCTTACCTCGGCGAGAGGATGCGCTTTCAGCCTCCTTATGATGTGCTCGAGTTCCCGGGCATTAACTGTCATGCCCATTTGAGAAGTCGTGGCCAGTGGAAGGATGTATCTTGCATCCTCCTTTGCTTCTCCCTCTGAAAAACCCTTCTTCACAAGCATTTCGTAAAGTGTTCCATAACATGCGAAAAGGTCTTCCAGTACAGGTCGCGTATCGAGCATGTCTTCGGGAAGGTGCCAGTCTGCACCGATTTTAACGTAACGCTGGGATTTCTCGGTGAAACTGGTCAGCCTGAATGACTGCAGGGCCTCCACCGCCAGCCTGGATATGCCGAGAATATCGAAATTGAAAACCGCGTGTTCGGCGATGGATCCGTGGCCATACTTGTAAACGATGGTTCTGTTGGACTTCCTGGCCTGCTCCACCTCATCTGCGGCTTTTTTCCGAAGCCTGTCCACCGGGGCCGGATCCCTGCTTATTCTGGCATAGGCTGCTGAAATGGTCTCCGGTGTACTGGATCCGTTTTCTTTATCAGTGTTGTATCCGGCGAGAATAACCCTCAAAAGTTCCTCCTATTGTTCTTTTGCCCCGGCAAGTTCCGCAAGGGGATTTTCGTAGGGCAGCCTGATTCTCATAAGATAATTAAGGGTCTTCCCCGGGTCACTGGAAAGAAGAGCCCTCCTTATTATGGAAAGTGAACGGTACAGGTCTCTGGCAACGGGAAGAAGCTGCCAGCCGCCCTGGATCAGGGGAAGGTCCTCTGTGAACCGGACCATGTCCGAAACAGCTTCCTCCAACCAGACAAGGGCGTCTTCCACACCCTTCCCCCTGAGGGCTGAGGAAAGCCTTGCGATTATCTCACCCCCGGTCTCTCCGGCGGACCATGGAGTGTAGTGAAACTCCTGCATCAGTTCCCATCCCCTGGAGTGCTCACCCAGCTCCGCCGGCCATTCCCTGGGAAGACCCGCTGCACTTTTCAGTTCCATAACACCATGAAGAGCCACGGGAAAGATCTCTGATGGATTCACGAACCACCAGTTATCCCCGGGCTTCCTGTTCGAAAGACCGCCAAGAAAAACCCTTCTGAGGCAGTAGTCGGTCGCCAGGAGATTGTCCCATACCACAGGCTTCGAACCCAGCATTTCTTCAGCCCTTCGAAGGTCTGAAAGCTCCCGGGAAACCACATCGGGACCTGTCCAGAATGAATTCCAGCCCCGGGGCATAAGCTCTTTCCAGGCAGTAAGGTACTCTTCGGCGTATGGATACCTTTCAATGAATTCCCCGCAGTATACCGAGGGGCATAGGATCACCGGAAGATCCGTTCCCCGCAGGGCTTTTCTCGCGAAGTCCATCTGTCTGCGTGCAAGTTCACCTGCTGATTCCTCGGGAACGTCGTCAAAAAGGATACCGAGACCGGAAGCTCCTGCATCTTCAGCGCGCATGAGCTTATCCCTGGCAATTCTCCATTCGCTGTCTTCAAAGCGCCAGGGACTCAACGAAAAGAAAAAAGAAGTGGCTCCCCCCATGCAGTCCTTGAGTTCCTCCCATGCTCCATCGGGATATGGTTCACGCCAGAGAAGACGGTGCCATGGATCGTCCTTCGGTGCATAGAAGTATGCAGGGGTTTCCAGTTCTGAAAGCTCTTCCAGAAGGATCCTCCTCTGCCTTTTAGTATATGGTTTCCCGTAGAATCCCTCCACTATTCCCAGGTACACTGAACCTCCAACCTTGATTATGTTACTCCAACTGTTCACGGAATTTCCATTATACAAGAATTCACCACTGGGAAAAGAGGAGAGTTCAAAATGACCAGACGTATAGTAGAATGTGTACCAAACATTTCTGAGGGAAGAAACCAGGAGCTGATAAACGAAGTCGTTAAGGCGGCATCATCCGTAAACGGTGCAGCCGTTCTGGACGTGGATCCCGGGGCGGCCACCAACAGAACCGTGATCACCATAGCCGGAGAGCCGGAATCAGTTCTCCAGTCTGCTTTTCAGCTGATCAAGAAGGCAGGCGAGCTGATAGACATGAGGAAACAGCACGGTGCACATCCGAGACACGGGGCTACCGACGTCTGCCCCTTCGTACCGGTCAGCGGAATAACCATGGATGAGTGCGTGGATCTTGCAAGAAGACTGGGAGAGAAAGTGGGGAATGAGCTCGGTATACCGGTCTATCTTTACGAATACGCCGCCTCCAGACCCCAATGGAAAAAGCTTCCCAACATACGCGAGGGAGAGTACGAAGCCCTTCCGGAAAAACTCGGGAAGCCCGAGTGGAAACCGGACTTCGGCCCGAACCAGTGGAACGACAGAGTGGCCGGTACCGGAGTCTGCACCATAGGGGCCAGAAACTTCCTCATAGCCTACAACGTTAACCTGAACACCGCAGATACTTCCCTGGCAAAGGAAATCGCCCTTACCATAAGGGACTCCGGAAGAACCGAACGGACTCGTGAGTGGAAATTCGCCAGGGACGAGAACGGCAGGAAGATAAAGCTGCCGGGAAGGCTGTCAAACTGCAAGGCAACCGGCTGGTTCATAGAGGAATACAACACCGCCCAGGTTACCATGAATCTCACGGACATTTCCGTTACCCCTCTGCATATGGGGTATGAAGTGACGAAAGAGGAAGCCGAAAAGCTGGGGCTTCAGGTTACTGGAAGTGAAGTGGTTGGACTGGTTCCCCTGAGCGCAATGGTGGATGCCGGGAAATACTTCCTCATGAAGCAGAACAGAGCCCTGATGAACCTTGGCAAACAGGCAAAGTCAACAGGAGCCCCTGAGAGGGAGCTTGTGAAACTTGCCATAAAGTCCATGGGACTTGATGACGTTGCTGAATTCGACCCGGAGAGGAAGATCATCGAGTACATGATAAAGGACAAGTCGGTGAATCTGTCCGGTATGACATGCCGTGACTTCTGCGACGAGCTCTCCGTGGACAGCCCCGCCCCGGGCGGAGGAAGCGCCGCAGCCCTCATGGGAGCCGTGGGAGCCGGCCTTTCCAGCATGGTGGCAAACTTAACGGTCAAAAACAGGAAGTTCCGCTCCAGCTGGGAGGAAATGCTGGAGCTTGCACCGGAAGCTCAGGATGTCAAGGAATATCTGCTCGACGCGATCGATGAGGACACCAGGGCATTCAACGAATGGATGGATGCGGCAAGGTCAAAGGGCGACGTGCAGTCTGCGGTAAAACGGGCCGTTGAGGTTCCTCTGGGAGTTCTTGAGAAATCCGTGAAGATAGCGAAAATGGCCGATGCCCTGGTTGAACGGGGTATGCAGTCCAGTCTTTCAGACGCAGGTGTGGCCGCAGCGGCGGCGCAAGCCTGCGCAACCGGAGCCTACTACAACGTACTGATCAACCTTCCTGAGATAGAAGACGAAGACTACAGGAGAAAAACAGAGGGAAAAGCAGGGGATCTGCTGGCAGAGATAAACACCATAGCCGGTGATGTGAAGCAGAGGGTAACGGCCAAACTGAAAAAAGAGGACTGACATTGACTGTTGAAAGAACACATTTCAAGCCAGCGGAGCTTCCGGACAAGGTTGAGAAAGATCTGAAGAAACTGTGCCGCCGGGCAAGGATCAGTATCCTTAAAATGACCAGTCTTGCAGGAAGCGGCCATCCCGGGGGTTCCATGAGCAGCCTGGAGATATATGCACTTCTCTGGAGCCAGGCCCTTGTGAACCCGGCTGCCCCCTCCATGGCAGGCAGGGACAGAATAGTTATCAGTCACGGACACACATCCCCGGGGGTCTACTCCGTTCTCGGATCTCTGGGTTTCTTCGACCTTCAAAGTGCAGTCGTATCATTCCGACTTGCCGGAAGCGACTTCGAAGGACACATAGAGAGACATCTGCCGGGCATCGAACTTACCAGCGGAAACCTGGGACAGGGGCTTAGTTCCGCTGTGGGAATGGCCCTTGCTGACCGGCTGAACGGTATCAAGAATCATGTATGGGTAGTATCCGGCGACGGTGAGAATCAGAAGGGTCAGATCTCCGAGGCCAGAAGGTTCGCGGCTAAATACAGGCTGAAGAACCTTACCTACATAGTGGACATGAACCACCTCCAGATCTCGGGAACCACGGAAAGTGTAATGCCCATGGACCTGGAAGCGGAATTCCTGGCTTCTGGGTGGGAAGTAAGAACCGCCGACGGCCACGACCTCTTCTCCCTCTACGGAGCCCTGAGACCTGAAGGCCAGGTAAAACCCAGGCTGGTGCTGGCCCGTACGGTGATGGGCAAGGGTGTATCCTTCATGGAAAACAGGGAAGAATACCACGGGAGAGCCCTGAAGCCTGAAGAGCTGGAAAAAGCCCTTGGGGAGCTTGGCGCGGAAAACGATATGGACGTTCTCAGGGCTGAAAGGAATGTTTATCTGGAGAACAGGAGCGTTCACTACAGTGAAACTCCCTGCTTCCATAATGCTCTGAATACGGGCGAACCGGTGAACTACGGCCCGGAGCACAAGGGTGACAACAGGAGCGCCTGGGGAAAAGCCCTTCTGGACATAGCCGAAGCCAACCCGAATGACATACCCATGGTTTTCGACTGTGATCTTGCAGGAAGCGTAAAAACCGCCGGTTTTGCTGCGGAATATCCCGACTACTTCTTCCAGACCGGAATAATGGAACACCACACAGCAGCCATGGCAGGTGGTGCTTCCATGGCTGACAAACTGGTGTTCTGGAGCGATTTCGGAGTTTTCGCCGCGGATGAAACCTTCAATCAGCACCGGTTGAACGACATAAACCACACCAATCTCAAGGTTGTGGCAACCCATTGCGGGCTGGACGTGGGCCCCGACGGCAAAACCCACCACTGCATAAAATACGCAGGGCTCATGAGGGCTCTGCCTAACTGCAGAACCATAGTTCCCGCTGATCCCAACCAGACAGACCGCGCCATAAGATATGCCGCATCGCATCCGGGGAATTTCTTCATAGCCATGGGCAGGTCGAAACTGCCGGTATTAACACGCAGCACAGGTGAACCGGTATTCGGAGGCGGCTACCGCTTCGGTTTCGGAGAGGTGGAGCGTCTGAGGACAGGCAGCAGGATTGCGATCCTGGCAATGGGCCCCATGTGCGTGAAAGCCCTGGAACTTGCGGACATTCTGGGAACAGGTGGTATATCCTGCGAAGTGAGGTGTGTCAGCTGTCCCAACCATCTGCCGGGAAACCTGGCCGGGGAACTCTCGAAATTCGAACTTGTTTTAACCTATGAAGACCATGATATGGAAACGGGTCTTGGTGCTTCTCTTGCTCTTGTTTTCGCGGACAGGGGCGGAATGCCCCCACTGCTCAGGTACGGGGTCAGGGAATACGGGAAGAGCGGAGAAGCAGAGGAGCTGTACACCATTCAGGGACTTCAGCCGGAACAGATCGCTGCAGAAGTACTTGAACTGATGATGAAAAAATAACCCGGGAGGAATCATAATACAGCTGCTTTTCGCAGCTATTCTGTCATTATCCGTGTGGCCGGATACCATTCCCGCTTTCCAGCTGGAATTCCAGTGGGAACAGTGGGAGTACGCCTGCGAATATTACTGGCAGGACATATACATTCCCGCCCAGTTCACCTGCGGAGAATACACACTGGACTGCATGTTCAGGATCCGCGGCGCAACCAGCAGAGAGTATCCCAAGAAATCCATCAAGATAGAATTCGCCCAGGGAACTTCCTTTTTCGGATCGGACGAGCTGAACCTAAACGCGGAATATCTTGATAAAAGCAGACTGCGAGAACTGCTCTCGTACCTCTATTACGGTGAGACCGGTCAGATCGTACCGGAGGTCCATCTTGCAGAGGTGGTTTTCAACGGAGAGACGCAGGGGGCATACGTTTCCGTTCAGGACGTGGACGGCGACTTCCTGCTGAATACACAGCTGCCGGACGAAGCTGTGATCTACAAGTGCTCGGACAGGTACACAACACTGGACCGGCCCGGAGAACTGGCTCCCTATTCCAAGAAAACATTCGATACCCAGCCCTGGGACGATCTTGTGCTGCTTA
>CAZNFQ010000050.1:0-15065 GCA_964571965.1 uncultured bacterium
TTGAGATAACGGTGGGTGTTGGAAGAACAGGCAGACTCACACCAACAGCAAAACTGGAACCGGTGGAGGTTGGCGGAGTGGTGGTTTCAAGCGCCACATTGCACAACCAGGATGAGGTGGCAAGGAAGGACGTAAGACCCGGGGACATCGTTCTTGTACGAAGGGCAGGGGATGTGATCCCCGAGGTGGTAACAAGTCTTCCCGCTCCGGGGCAGAGGGGAGAACCCTTCCGTATGCCCGAAGAGTGTCCTGTGTGCGGAGGACCTGTTGCAGGAGCCGAGGGTGAGGTAAACCTCTACTGCATGAACCCTTCGTGCCCTGCAAGACTCAAGCGAAGCCTTGAACACTGGGCCTCCAGGAACGCCATGGATATTGAGGGTCTCGGGGAAAAGCTTTCTGCACAGCTTGTGGATGCAGGCATGGTGCACTCGATTGCTGACCTGTACGGTCTTGACTTCCACGGTCTCATTGCACTTCCAAGAATGGGTGAGCTGAAAGCGTCAAACCTTCTCCGCGAGCTTCTTGAAAGCAGAAAAAGACCCCTCAGCCGGTTCATCACAGGCCTTGGAATTCCCGGAGTGGGTGAAGTTGCTGCCAAAGACATTGCCTCACGTTACCGTACCTTGTCCAGCCTGAGAAATGCCACAGAGAATGAACTGACTGAGATCAAGGGTTTCGGACCTGTCACAGCTGCGTCACTTGCCAGCTTTTTCAGAAACCCGGTCACGAGAACAGTGGTGGACGACCTTGTGAGGAAAGGGTTCAGCCCCTTCGAGGAGGTTGAGGAGAAGGGAACTTCACTGGCAGGTGAAACCATAGTATTCACCGGCACCCTTTCAATGCCCAGATCAGAGGCAAAAAAACTGGCGGAAGCTGCAGGAGCAAAGGTAACGGGAACTGTTACCGGAAGCACCACCCTGGTGGTTGCCGGGGGGAATGCCGGGTCCAAATACTCAAAAGCCATTGAACTGGGTATCAGAATTGTATCAGAAGAGGAGTTCAGCGGTCTGGTTGAATAGGGCGCCGCAGCAGCGGCGCCCCTTCTTCACAGGCTAGTTGTTAGCTTTGAATTCCTTCATGAAGTCCACGAGGACTTCAACGGATTCGTATGAAACCGCATTGTAGGTGGATGCTCTGCAGCCGCCCACGTCACGGTGGCCCTTCAGCCCGAGAAGACCCCTTGCAGCACCCGCTTTGACGAACTCGGCTTCCAGCTCTTCGCTGGGAAGGCGGAAGGTTACGTTCATGAAGCTTCGGCTGGCTTTGTCCGCAACATGAGGCTTGTAGAAACCGTCGCTGTTGTCCATGGTTCCGTAGAGAAGGTCCGCCTTTTTCCTGTTGATGGCGGCAATACCCTCAAGGCCTCCGTTGTCCATTATCCACTCCATCACAAGACCGATCACGTAAACGGGAAGGCTCGGAGGGGTGTTGAACAGGCTTTCTTTGCCAATGTGGGTTCTGTAGTTGACCATCGTGGGAATGTCTTCCCTTGCGGTGTCGGCAAATGCCTTCCTGATCACAACGGCGGCAACACCGGAGGGGCCGATGTTCTTCTGGGCTCCGGCATAGATGAGGCTGAATTTGCCGAAATCCATGGGATGGGAGAGAAAATCACTGGACATATCGCATACAAGGGGAACATTCCCTGTGTTGGGGAAATCCCACATCTCGGTGCCGTATATGGTGTTGTTGCTGGTGGTGTGAACGTAGGCTGCGCCCGGCGTGAAATCGAAATTCGTGGGGATGTAGTTGAACTGCTTGTCTTCACTTGTAGCGGCGATATTCACTTTCCCGAAGTACTTAGCCTCCTTGATGGCCTTTTTTGACCAGACGCCTGTGTTGACGTAGTCGGCGGTCATGCCTTCCTTGAGGAAGTTGAAGGGTATGTGGAAAAACTGGGTGCTTGCTCCGCCGCCAAGGAAAAGAACTGCATACTCATCTGAACTGAGACCCATGATCTTCAGCATGTCGTTCTGTGCCTTCTTGAACATTGCGTCGAAGGGCTTGGAACGGTGTGATATCTCCATTACGGACATTCCCTGTCCGCTGAACTCCATTATTCCTTCTTCGGCGGTCTTCTTTACCACTTCCCAGGGAAGGGCTGCGGGACCGGCATAGAAGTTATGCACTCTGCGAGCCATTACTGCCTCCAATTTCCAAAAAAAATGTTGCGGAAGAATCTGTCATGCGACAGAGCTACTGGTGAACCATATCTAAAACACACCGGAATTTGCAATAGCCCGTGAATCAGCTCTGGCCAGCCCTTCTGAAAAGGAAGATCCCGATGATGATGAAGGTGATCTCCGGCAGGGATGCCGCTGCAATTGGTGAGAGGGCCCCCTTGTGACCAAGGGTCTGTCCGAATCTTGCCAGAGAGAAGAAGATGAATCCCAGAAGAACCGCAAGGCCGATACTTGTGGACCTGCCGCTTCTGGGGTTGCTGGTAGCGAGCGGTGCGCCTACCAGCACCATTATCAGTGCGCTGAAGGGGAAAAACAGGGTCAGCCAGAACTCCACAAGGTCACCGGTGGGATTTCCCCCTGCTACCCTTACCCTTTGAATGTGCTGGTAGAGTTCGAAGATGTTCATCTCGGCGGCGCTTTTCGCCCGGCTTCCGAAATCCTCCGGTGTGTCTTCCATCTCTGTTATGGGAAGGGTGTCCATAAATACGTACGACATCTCTCCCGAGGAAGAGAATCTTCTTTCCTCGGCTGAAATGGCTGTCCATACCGAGTCGATGTAGGCCAGTCTCTGGGCATCGATCCTTCTCGTTACCCTGAGGCTGTCATCGAACCACTCCACGGTTCCCCTGGATATTGCCTCGTTCCTGCCGTCGAAGAGGCCGATGGTCACTATCGCGCCGTCCAGGGTTCTGTGGGCAAAATCGTTTCGCATCAGATAGTCGATGGGATCGCGGCCGTCTATCTCCACCCGTTTCACCTGGGACTGAAGATAATTGGCATCGGCCATCACGAAGTCTCCAATTCCCAGTGTGAGAACGCTTATGAGGAATCCCACCGCAATCAGGGGAAGGAAAATTCTGGGGATAGATACCCCTGAGGCTCTCATGGCGGTAAGCTCGTTGTTCCGTGCCATGGAACTAACCAGGAACAGTGAGCAGATCAGAACCGCCACTGGCATAACCAGCACAACGATGTATGGAAGACCGTAGTAATAGTATCGAAGGAAGGTCATTGCGGTAACGTCCTTGTCCACCCATCTGCTGAAGTGGTCGAAGGCATTTACCGTTACGAAGATAACGGTGAAGGAGAGAACAGCCATGAAGATCATCTTCACGAACCGGACCGAAAGATACAGGTCCAGCTTCTTCACTTTCGTCTCCTTTCTTCCCGTTTTTTCCTGAACCGGGCAATAAGTTCCTTGAAATCCGGAAGTGGTATCGGATGTCCTTCCCTGAGGCTCCTGAAGGTAAGGAAAATGCCAAGGGCACCCAGAAGTATGTTCGGGGACCACATGGCTGCCCATGCGGGTACGCGGCCTCTGTCTGCCAGCTGTTCACCTCCGATGAGGAAGAAATAATAGATAAGGATGAACACCAGGCTCAGGGAGATGGCAATTCCCTTGTTAGAATGCTTCGATGAAAGTCCCAGGGGGACCCCGAGGAAGACGAAAACGATGCAGGCGAATGGAATGGAAAACTTCTTGTGTATCTCCACATTGTATTTCGAAATGTTGTTACCCAGATTCTCCACCTGGTCTTCAAGGAGGATCAGGTCCGTGGATACCGATGTGATCCAGGACATGGTGTTTCTGACCCTTCTGGTGGAGTCCCCGAGATTCACCGGGTTTTCCCCTGTTTCCACGGAAGTCAGGAAACCCAGAGCCACCGCCGATATGCTGTCCGTGAGAAGGGATCTTCTTACAGCAAGGCTGTCCACGAAGAGTTCCATCTGTTCAGCGGACATTTCTCTGTCTCCTCTGCTCTGCCTGTCGTGGCGCACAAGCTCTTCAGATCTTGCTATGTCCAGTATGTAGGTGGTGAACGTTGCGTACCTGTAACCGCCTTCCCTGTCTTTCTCGTGCATCTGGCCGTCTTCAAGTACCAGTCGGAGGTGGTTGGCGCCCACTGGTTCCATGGTTCCCTCAAGGGCCGTGATGGTTCTGTCAGGTGAACCGGGGGCACTTGAGTGAATAACCACCCCGTGGAGTTTTCCCGTGAGGTCGTCCTTTTCCTCCACGAGAATTCTGTAGTTTTCTATCTCGTCCACGAACATTCCCGGGACTATCTGTGCGGTGGGCCGCATGGTCCCCACATCCAGGAGCAGGTTCCTTGCGATGTGATTGGCCTCGGGCAGAACGCTGTTGTTGAAAACCACGAGCACTCCTGCTATGAGAAGTGCCGTTAAGGCCAGGGGAAACATGATGTTGTATATGCTTGCGCCGCCTGCTTTCATAGCCGTTATCTCATTGTCTCCGGACATTCGGCCAACTGCGATCAGTATACCCGCGAGAACCCCCATGGGAATAACAACGGCTATCATGGAGGGAAGCAGCAGAAGGAATATCTCTCCCACGATGCGCATGGGAACTCCCTTGCTGACTATCATGTCCAGCAGGTCGAGAAGTTTGTCCAGGAGCATTACGAAGGTAAAAAGTCCCAGTGACAATATGAAAGGAGGGAAGAACTCCTTCAGTACGTAAACTTGCAGTTTTTTCATTCAGTTCCCATTATAGATGCTTGCTTCAGAAGGCCCGCGGGTGAATTATAGCGAGGTTCCCCTGCGCTGTCATGTAAAGTGGAACTAACCCGGTGGTCGCGGATATTAACAGTCGAGGTTTATGAGAGCAATTCTATTTTTCTTTCTTCTTGTGTTTCTGTCCCAGTCCAATGCGGATGGCGGGGTGGCCCTGCGTTCATACGCCCTTCTCGAGGAAAACCCGGGCTACTGGTACCAGGATTCCATTCCCTGGCTTGTCAGTCTTCCTGCCACACAGGTTCAGGTCTGGGCTTCGGACACAGGCGAAGCGCTCAACTTCAGACTTTTTTACAATGGCTATCCAATCTCGCCCACCAGAACCTGGACACTGAGCGGCGTCAGATCCAGGCTTATCGGCTGGGGCACATGGAAAACATGGACCCAGGCCAATGCAAGGAATGGAATAAGGAATTCGGGAACACGGGGGCAGCTTGTGCCAACCATCTACCTCCCCCTGAACATGCCGGGCGTGCTTGGCGATGCCATAGGTACAGGAGGTCAGCTGGACATATCCGGTCATCAGACCATTTCCTTCTCCGGAGTGAGCCACATTTACCCGAACAGGGTAAATGTTGAAGGTTCCAGCACTTCTCTTTTCCCTGACCTGAAAATGGAGCAGGAACTCAGGGTCCGCCTGGATGGAACCATTGGGGAGAAGATCCACGTGGCGGTGGATCACGACAGCGAAAGACAGATCGGCTCCGACTACAGCGTAAGTCTCAGCTATGATGGAGATGAAGATGAGATAATCCAGTCCATAGAACTTGGTGATGTGAATCTCTCCATTACAGGTCCCGAGTTCATCAGCTACTCCATTCCCCATGAGGGTCTGTTCGGTGCAAAGCTTGTTGCCCAGGCAGGCCCCTTCGACTTCACCGCAATCGCCAGCAAAGAGGGAAGTTCCACTGAAAGCTCGGATTTCGTGGGTCAGGCTTCCCTTGTGACAGATTCGATCCTGGATATAAGACCTGCTGACAACTACTTTTTCAGAGCATTCCCGGATACGGTTTCAGCGGTTGCCTTCGATCCTGAGTCAATAAGGGTTTTCATAGATGACGGAGATATCACCAACAACGCCGAAACCGGTGCCATAGAGGGTTCATGGTTCGTTCCCAGGGGATCCGGAGGTACGTTGACCGCGCCGGACAAATGGTGGGATGAACTTCAGCCCGGAATAGAAGCAGACTACGTGCTGGTGGATTCAGGCAGAACCATCAGATTCCTGAGCCCTGTTAACTCCAATTACGAAATAGGGATCAGTTACGTTCCCCTTGGAGGGGGCGCAAGAGTGGGATCGGTTCCCGTGGACGGTCCCTATGATCTGCTTTGCATCAAGCAGTCCAATCCCCTTCCCGAAGACCCGGAGGGCTATCCCACCTGGGCCTATGAGATGAGGAACTACTACTTCCTGGGAGCCAACAATATAGTTCGTGAGAGCTTCAACTGCGATGTTTTCCTTCAGAGGGCGGGTGAAGACCCGGTCTCAACCCAGGATGGTGTTCCATTCACTCAGCTTTTAGGTCTGGACAGCAATGGTGACGGGCTCATGTACGATGAGGAAATCACAATGGACTGGGAGAACGGTTTCATGATCTTCCCTGAAAATCGCCCGTTCATGAGTGATGTCCTGGATTACACCAATAACAGCATTTACACCGAGAAGAACCCCGCCATAAACAAGTCGCTTTACTACATGCGGGTAAGCTACCGTGCCGCATCCACCACGTACTCTCTGGGGCACATGGGTATCGTGGAGGGCAGCGAGAGGGTTACCCTCACGGTTGCAGGCCAGGCCAGGACCCTTACCAGGGATACCGACTACAGCATTATCTATGAGGTTGGCCTGTTAACCCTCATGGGAGAAGCGGCTGACCTGGCTCAGGATCCAGCTAACACCCTCAGGGTAACATTCGAGTACATTCCATTCTTCAGCTCCGTGTCTAAAACCCTTCTTGGAACCCGGCTGGTTTACAACATAGGATCCAACTCCTGGCTGGGCGGGACCATGATGTATGAGAGCGCCAGCTCTCCAGAGGACAGACCCAGAATTGAGGAAGGTTCCTTCGGAACCACCGTGTTCGACATGGACATGCACCTCGAGGCAAGGCCGGAATTCCTTACCGACGCGGTGAATGCCATTCCACTGATAAACACCGAAGCGGAGAGCAAGGTCGTTCTGTCCGGAGAAGTTGCCGTGAGTCTTCCTGCGGGAGAGAGCAAGGCCTGGCTGGACGACATGGAGGGATCAGAATCATCATTCCCCCTGGGCCAGTCCAGGGCCGCATGGTTTTATCCATCTCTGCCCAGGGAAACTATGCAGATCGCCCCTGTGGGAGATTTCAGATGGTACAACGTTACCGACAGGTGGTCACTCTCGGATATAGTACCGGGTGAGACCAGTGATGAAGCTTCCAGGTATCTCAGCAGTATCCTTCAGTTCGTCTTTACTCCATCTTCCTCCAATCCAACTTCTTCCTGGGGCGGTTTCCAGAGATGTATTGAGAGGTATGGTGCTGATTTCAGCTCTAAAACCCACCTGTCCCTTTATGTAAGACCCACCGGATGTGCCACCGACGGAAATCTTTACATCGACCTGGGAGAGAGGATCGATGAAGACACCTACTGGCTGCAGAGGGTGGGAGACGATCTTATCCGAACTTCCAACGGTGAACTGGATACCGAGGATACGAATTCCGACGGAATCCGCTCCAGCACAGAGGATACAGGTCTGGATACCCTCATGTCCGTGGATGAACCTGGCTACAGCTCATCGAATCTCGACCCCAACCAGGACAATTACACCTACAATGCCGGTGACCCAATCGGAGTCAGGTTCCTGAACATCAACAACTGTGAGAACAACGGAAGGCTTGATACCGAAGACCTCAACCGTAACGGAGTCCTGGACAGAGCCAACACCTTTTTCAGAATCCGCGTACCGCTGAACGATCCTGACTACATCATATCGGAAAGCCCCGGCGGCTGGCTTCTCATTCAGATACCACTGGGAGACTCCACCCTTGTTACAGTCCCTGAAATATCCGACGGAGAACCCACCTGGGAAAAAATAACCTATGCAAGGATATGGGTGGACGGTTTCACCCAGGAAGACACCCTCGAGTTCTACGACATGGGTCTTGTGGGTAACAGATGGGAGCCAAACAGGATATCGCCCTTCGAAGAGATATCCATACCGGTCCAGCCCGAGGAGTTATTCACCGTTTCAGTGGTTAACAACAGGCAGAACCAGGACTACATAGATAATCCTCCCCCGGGAATAGATCCGGGAGACGATGAAAACGGCGACCTTAAACTGGAACAGAGCATAAGTCTCGACTGTGAGCAGATCCTGTCAGGTCACCAGGGTCTTGCAAGGCAGACCTTCTACTCCAATGAGAGCTACACAGCCTACAGGTCCATTACCTTTCCCTACCGGGGCAGCACCGATCAGGGCCAGGTCTTCCTGCAGCTGGGAAGAGACAGCCTGAACTACTATGAGATCACCGGAGATATCAGTTCCATCTGGCAGAGAATAGAGGTAGACCTTCAGGACCTTGTGGACCTGAAGCTGCTCAAGGACCAGTCAGGAGAAGACGAGCTCCGTTCAGGCAATCTTGCGGTTGTTGGAAATCCTTCCCTTTCCGAGGTCCTGATGCTGGCGGTTGGTGTAAGGAATCAGTCCCCTTCGCCTCTGACGTCCAGGGTCTGGGTTGACGACATAGTTCTCAAGGGGCACTATCTCGATCCGGGGAACGCCCACAGAATAACCAGTGAAATAGATATGGCGGATCTGCTGTCTCTTTCCGGAGACTATCGAATGGTGGATGATGACTTTCACGGCCTGGGAAAGACATCGGGAACCGGAACCACTGTAACCAGATATTCCGCACAGTCCACCTTCAATATAGACCGCTTTACCCCTCCTGTATGGAACTGGTCACTTCCTGCCACGTATGCATGGTCCAGGAGCTTCTCCGAACCCCGATACGCCAGGAACAGCGATGTGCGTCTCGAGGGGGATGAGACCTGGGCATACAGAACCGAGAACAACAGGTGGGATACCTCGGTGCAGTGGAGAAGGAACGGTAGATCAGACGCTTTCGCAGGCCGTTATTTCCTGGATCCCCTTCACGTGAGACACGCCATGGGAAGAGGCTGGGGAAGGTCGGTATCCACCAGGGATTCCCTGGAAACAGAAACCTTCACGGTCGATTACGATCTGTCTCTGGGAAGAATGAGCCTCATAAGGGTGCCTCTGCTGGAGGATATAAGGCTTCGACCCACAAGATTCGGATTCGGGATCGGTTTCAGCAGGGGAAGGAACGTGATGTGGGACATTGCCGGGGAGGATACGGTACTTACCAGGAACAACACAGAGAGAACCCTGGATGCTGACGGCAATGTGTCTTTCAACCCATGGAAGGGACTTACCGGAAGCTACAGCCTGGCAGTGGGCAGGGATATGTACTATCCCTGGGATGAACCTGAAACCGGGATCAATGTTGGACGGGAAGTATCACGGAGCCAGAATGCAGGGGTGAGTCAGGAGATAAATTTCTGGAACTACCTGAGGCCCAGATTAAGCTGGGATGTGCGCTATTCCTCCGCCAGACTCAGCCCGCACACAGGCTCGCCATCCGATACACTGAGCAGGCCCGACGTGGGTGCGGACCTTACCCAGAGGCTTAACCTGAGGGTTGGTCTTGCCCATGCAATAAGATCCATTGCCAGGCTGAGGGATGAAAGGCTCGATGAGGAAGCTGTCACGGGAAGCCCCAGGTGGCTCCTTTCCAAAATGGAGAGATGGGCGGACAGGATAACCGATCCGAACATCGTTTATTCACAGTCCAGGGGAACCGACTACAAGGATGTACCTTTCATGCCCTCACTTGAATACCAGTTTGGTTTAGATCCTCTCCTGGAGGGTCTGGACCCGTACAGCAGAACCACTTCCAATTCCATCCAGATATCAGGAGGCTACCGCCCGGTAAACACAATGTCCATCCGTGCGGAATACAGTGACAGTGAGAACAGAAGTTTCTATTCCGGATTCTGGAACCGTACAGACAACACCACCTGGCCCTCCGTGTCCGTTTCATGGAGCGGGTTGGAGCGGTACGCACCATTGTCGTTTCTCAGAACCGGTTCTGTGAGCAGCGGATACAGACTCGAAACTTCCACCACTTCCCGTATCGAAAACGACAGCCTTACACCAATCAGTGAAACGGAAACATCGAGGTGGAGTCCCCTTGCCAGCTTCACAGGCTCCTTCGACAACAAGGTTCAGATCACTCTGTCCGACAATATGTCCACCACGGAGACCCGGAACTTCACCGGTACCTCCGCCAGGGTCAGGTCCAACACCAATTCAGCGCAGTTCAAACTGTCCTACGCCTTCAGCGCCCCCGGAGGCATTGCAATACCGATCCCTCTGCTGGACAGGCTGAGGCTTTCCTTCCAGAGCGACCTTACAACATCACTGTCAATAACACGTTCCAGCTCCAGCAGTGAGATAATCGGGGGTAGCACCGGAGAGTCCCAGATTCAGTCCGACAAGACCGAGTGGAGAATAGAGCCCTCTGCATCCTATGACTTTGGAACCGTAACGGCTTCCATGACAGGAATCTACGGCTGGAAAACCGACAAGGTCAACGACCAGTACGATCAGAAAGACGTTGGTCTGAACATCTCCGTAACGATAAACTTCTAAGCTGCTATTGACAGCGCCTCTTCAATGCTAAAAGTTATATGTTCACCAGGTGCATTTTTCACGAAATACCGCAGGGAGATGACTGAATGAAATTGGGCCAGATGCTGCTAAAGGCCGGGATTATAGATCAGCAACAGCTGGACAGTGCCCTTGAACACCAGCGGAATGAGGGCGGACGCTTAGGCTACAATCTTGTGAAAATGAATCTTGTTACAGAAGAGAAACTTAACGATTACCTGGCACGTCAGAACCGTATCGAAGCTGTGAACATAGACAGCATAAAGATTCCACAGGAAGTTCTTAACCTGGTTTCCGCCAAACTGGCTCTTCGCTATGAAGTGGTGCCCGTGGAGAAAGAAGGGCGCAAGCTGGTTGTTGCCATGGCAGATCCCCAGAACCTTTTCACCATAGATGACCTCAGGTTTTCCCTGGGTATGGAGATAGAACCGCATATATGCGCTTCATCCATGATTCAGAGGGCTCTGGGCAAATTCTACGGAGCAACCGACGCCATGGTTCCGGTGGAAGATTCCGACACGCTCACGGAAGAACCGGAAGAAAAGACCGAAGACGAACTGGCAGATTCCGACGAGCTCCTTCTGGGGGATGATGCTTTCTTTTCCCTGATAGAGGAGGAGGAAGAGGATGAACTGGATGAAGACCTCTCAATGGATCTTTCCGATTCTCCTGTGGTCAAGCTTGTTAACAGCGTAATTGCCGATGCGGTTAAAAGGGGTGCCAGTGACATCCATTTCGAACCATTCGAAAAATTCATAAGGATCAGATACAGAATAGACGGCGTGCTTCACGAGATCATGCGGCCAAGCAGAAAGTACAGACAGGCAATGGTGAGCCGACTGAAGATCCTTGGAAGCATGAACATCGCCGAGCATAACCTGCCACAGGACGGCAGGACCAAGGTAAGGGTAAGGGACAGGTTCGTAGACATGCGTCTTTCAACCCTTCCCACCCTTTTCGGGGAAAAGGTTGAGGTAAGGCTTCTGGACAGGTCCAAGGTCCAGCTCGACCTTGACCTGCTGGGGTTCGAAGAGGAAACCCTCTACCAGTTCCGAAGGGCCATCAAGCGCCCCTTCGGCATAGTTCTCGTTACAGGTCCCAGCGGCAGCGGTAAAACCACAACCCTGTATTCCGCCCTTACCGAGCTTAACGATATCGGAGTGAACATAATGACCGCGGAGAACCCCGTTGAGTTCAACCTCAAGGGGATAAACCAGGTTCAGATGAACGAAGAGGTGGGCCTGACCTTCGCGAAGGCTCTCAGAGCTTACCTCAGGCAGGATCCCGACATCATCATGGTCGGTGAGATCCGAGACCAGGAAACGAGCGAGATAGCCATCCGTGCAGCTCTTACCGGTCACCTTGTTCTCTCCACCGCCCATACCAACGACGCCCCAAGTACCATCAACAGGCTTGTGGATATGGGAACGGAGCCCTACATGCTCAGCACCTCTCTGGTCTGCATATGCAGCCAGAGGCTTATCAGGAAGGTCTGCGGA
This sequence comes from uncultured bacterium, assembly GCA_964571965.1. Taxonomy (GTDB): domain Bacteria; phylum Fermentibacterota; class Fermentibacteria; order Fermentibacterales; family JCC-6; genus Sabulitectum. The sequence goes on from CAZNFQ010000050.1 coordinate 11,946, forward strand.
AACTGCAAGACCCCTGTTGCAGTACCCAGGGAAGCCATCGTGGAAGCGGGAGTTGATCCCGACCGGTTCAAGGGAATTACCTTCTACGAAGGAACAGGATGTTCCAAGTGCAATCAGACAGGCTACAGCGGCCGGGTGGGTATTTACGAGATAATGCCCATCGATGACGAGATGCGCGGTCTGATAGAAGGTGATGCCAACAGCATAGAGCTTGAAAAAGCAGCCCTGAGAAAGGGAATGATAAGCCTAAGGGAGGCCGCTCTGAGAAAACTTGAAGCAGGGCTCACCACCTTCGAAGAGGTGGTAAGAGAAACGGTTTCCAATGTATAACCGGCTTGCAATGATGCTGGTTCAGTCAGGTCTTGTGGAGCAGGAAGACGTTAACAGGATAGCCAGGGAGTGGGGTCCCGGAGAAACCGCCCTGGCGGAGGCCCTGGTTCTTAATGGTCAGGTGAACGAGGAACTTATAACCGAATTTCTTGCAGAGATTTACAGTATCGATCCCATATACCTTAACGAAACTGAAATTGGAACCGATAACGCAAAGCTTCTAAGCGAAAGCTTTGCCAGGGAAAACCTGGTAGTTCCGGTTAAATCTGAGGACCACACCCTTTTCGCCGCCATGGCAGACCCTGCGAACCTCTATGTGATAGACGAGATCAAGTTCGCAAGCGGACAGGAAGTGGTTGTCTACGCATCAGCTCCATCTGCGGTGCGCAGGGCCCTGGATGACATATACGGCCAGGTTAATTCCCTTGTCAGCGTTGACGATACCCTGGACGAGTATGACGACGAAGACCATCTCGAAGAGGTATCAAGCCTCGAAGGTGATGAGCTGGACGAGGAATTCGACCTGGAGAACGAGCTTTCTACGGACTCCGACGAACCAGTGATAAAGTTCGTAGATGCCATGATAGCCAGGGCAGTCCGTACAGAGGTTTCCGATATACACATAGAACCCTACGAGAAGTATCTCAGAATCAGATTCAGAAGAGACGGCACATGCTATGAGGCCTTCAAGATCAACCCCAATATGCAGAAACCCATTCTCTCCAGACTGAAGATAATGTCAGGAATGAACATAGCTGAAAAGAGAAAAACACAGGACGGCCGAATTAAAGCAAAGGTGGACAACCGGATCATAGACTTCAGGGTGAATGCAGTGCCGGCCATCGACGGTGAAAAAATCGTTCTGAGGATCCTCGACAGGGGAAACCTTCAGTTCGACCTCAGGGAACTCGGCTTCCCTGAAGATGCTCTGAAGGCGTTTCTCTCCGGTGTTAACTCTCCCTTCGGCATCGTTCTGGTTACAGGACCAACGGGAAGCGGAAAGACCACCACCCTTTACAGTGCTCTCAGTTCTCTGAATACACCAGCTGTGAACATTCACACCGCTGAAGATCCAGTTGAATACAACATCGACGGTCTGGTTCAGACCCAGATCGATTTCTCCATGGGCTATGACTTTGCATCTGCCCTGAGGGCCATTCTGCGCCAGGATCCCAACATCATCATGGTGGGAGAGATAAGGGACCTGGAAACCGCCTCCATTGCCATAAAGGCTGCTCTTACCGGGCAGCTGGTGTTTTCAACAATTCATACCAACGATGCGCCGGGCACCGTCAACAGGCTTGTGGACATAGGTATAAAACCATTCCTGGTTGCAAGCGCGGTTAGAACCATCATGGCACAGAGACTTGTCAAAACCATATGCAAGAAGTGCAAAGCACCCTACACATGGTCAGACGAAGAACTCACCGAAGCCGGTATCGACCCTGCTGAAATGGTAGGTGCGAAAACCTACAAGGGCAAGGGATGCTCCGTGTGCGGAGGTTCAGGCTACAAGGGAAGAATGGGTCTGTACGAGGTTCTTACCCTGGACCGTAATATGAAGCAGGCCGTAATCGACAGGGCTCCAGCAACAAAAATAAGGATACTTGCGGTTAATAACGGAATGCGTACATTAAGGATGGACGCAGTTGAAAAGCTTAAACAGGGTATTACAACCCTGGAAGAGGTGACGAGGGTAACAGCTGACGACGAGGATGATGTGAAGATCGCTGCCATGAACTACAGGTTGGAGAAGCAGATCAGCTCACTTTCATCCTAGCATAAAATGGATGGGGAAGGTGAACAGGATGAATGTGAAAACACTCCTGAAGGAGATGATGGAGAGAAGGGCAACCGACCTTCATCTTACGGTGGGGGCACCGCCAACGGTGAGAATCGACGGCGATCTCTCACGGATGGAATACGATCCCCTTACTCCCAACGAAACACAGACCCTGGTGTACAGCCTCCTGAAAGACGAACAGAAGAAAAGATTCGAGCTGGAAAAAGAGCTGGATTTCGCCTTCGGTATCAAGGGTCTTTCCAGGTTCAGGGCAAATGTGTTCATGCAGCGCGGCTGTGTTGCCTGTGCCATAAGAGTGATTCCTTATGAGATAATGGGTTTCGATGAACTGGGTCTTCCACCTGTGGTTGCCAAGCTGGCAGAGAAGAGGCAGGGCCTCATTCTTGTAACCGGACCCACAGGGTGCGGTAAATCAACCACCCTTGCCTCTATAATCAGGAAGATCAACGGTCAGAGGCGCTGTCATATCATCACCATCGAAGATCCCATCGAGTACGTGCATCACCACGACAAGGGAATAGTGAACCAGAGGGAGATAGGCAGTGACACCGGCGGTTTCACCAGCGCCCTCAGGTACATTCTGAGGCAGGACCCAGACGTGGCCCTCATAGGTGAGATGCGTGACAAGGAAACCATGTCATTCGCCATGAACGTTGCTGAAACGGGTCACCTTGGACTTGCAACGCTTCACACCAACTCCACTTATGAGTCCATTAACCGAATTATCGATACATTTCCATCATCCAGTCAGTCGCAGGTGCGAAGCCAGCTTTCCTTCGTTCTTCTGGGAGTTGTAACCCAGCAGCTCATTCCCAGGGCGAAGGGCACAGGAAGGGCTCTGGCCGCGGAGGTGCTTGTATGCACCCCTGCAGTAAAGGCCTGCATAAGGGATGACAAACTTCATCAGATTTACGGAATGATGCAGGCCGGACACAAGCACGGAATGCAGACTATGAATCAGTCTCTTTACAAGTTATACTACAACA
>CAZNFQ010000051.1:0-14903 GCA_964571965.1 uncultured bacterium
GTAAAGCGATGAAACCATAACCAGCGCAGCAATTATGATGCTGATACGCATTTTTTTACCCTCCGTTACTTTGAACTTAGAATCCATGTGCCGCTCCAGTTTTCCGGAGCACCCTTTTCAATGAAAACACCGCATCTCCGGGACATTTCCCGGGATGGAGGATCATCTGGAATAGAGACGAAAAGACCAAGGGCTCTTTCGAACTCTCCATTTCTATAACAGCCAAGTGCTTCTGCATATGTTTCGAACCAGTCCTCTGCCTTCAGGCAGGGTTCCCATACGGTTACGGGAGTTTTCTGACCAACCACCATCACTGTATCGATCTCCCGACAGATCATGTGTTCGGGAAGTTCTTTTCTGGTTCTGTCCGCTATTAGAATTTTCGTTCCGTAAACCTTGTTTACCCCTTCCAGGCGGCTTGCAAGGTTCACGTCGGTGCCCATCATGGTGTAGTCGAACCTCTTCACGCTGCCCATGTTTCCCACCACCATGGGGCCTGAGGCAAGCCCCATTCTGGTGTGAAGCTCCGGGAATCCCTGTTCAGCAAGATTTCTGTTAAGATCGATGTGCTTCCGCTGACATTCAAGGGCGGTTCTTACGCCCCTCTCCGCATGGTCCTCATACTCCACAGGTGCTCCCCAGAAGGCTATTATGGCATCACCCTCGAACTTGTCCACGGTTCCTCCGGAGCTGAGTATGATATCGGTCATTTCAGTCAGATACAGGTTCAGAAGGCTTACAAGGTCCCTGGGATCGAGTTTTTCGCTGATGGTTGTAAATCCTGCCACATCACTGAAGAAAGCGGTCATGGTTCTTTTTTCACCACCCAGTTTCAGCATGCCGGGATTGGCAGCCACCCGGGAAACCACCTCAGGTGAAAGGTACTGGGAGAATGCAGCCTTCAAGAATCTCTTTTCTCTGGTTGTGTACTGGTAGGCTACAACTGCTCCCGCAAGAAGGGTAAGAAAACCCGCGGTGAGCGGGGGAACCGTTTCCAGCCAGATGTCCCACCATTTGAAGAATAAGAGGGATACCCCTGCATAGAGAAAGATCAGCGCAAGTCCTGCCAGTGAAGCGGGAATGACCCTCCGGATGAAGCACATGGCAGACGCAACTGACAGTGACAGGGCGAGTATCAGGAAAAGTGTAACCAGTTTGCCGTGGGTGTGCAGGTACCTGTTCTGAAGGAGGTTTCCTGTGGTATTGGCTATTACCTCAACTCCGGGACACCTTGGTGAATAGGGCGTGGGCTTCAGATCCATGAGATCAGATGAGGTGTAGCCGATCATCACTATTTTGCCGCGGAAAAAGCCAGGCGGCACAGCAGTGGTATCTCCGGTCATTGCTTTGAAAACGTCTGATGCGCTCAGGCTTTCGTATGTTCCTGAGGGGCCTGCGAACCGTACCTGAAGTTCATGTTCATCGGTAAGGGGGTACGTGTTTCCTCCCAGTAACAGTTCTCCGTTGTGGTATTCAGGCTGCATCTCATCCATGAAAAGCATTGCACAGGCAAGGGGGGGAGAGGGAACAGCACCATTTTCAGCGGGGAAAAGAAGGGGGAACTGTCTGAACAGCCCGTCGGGGTCCGGATAGGCGTAGGGTGAGGCCAGCATGGCGGCTCCTGATGCTATGTCTGCAACCGGTGGAGAAGCGAACCTGTAGGGTACCGTGTCGCAAGGCACAACAATATCGAGGAGGGCCTTTTCAGGAACAGGCTGGCCTTCCTGCCTGCCAAGGCCTGTTATGAAAACCGTTTTACCCCTGCCGGCGGCAGCTCCGAATACGCTGTCCTCCGTGGCGGAGAATGTGGAGCTCGTGGGGAAGGTAATATCGAAATAAACCACCTCGGCACCTGAGTCGAACAGGAATCCGGTAAGATCTGACCATATCTGTCTGGGCCATGGCCAACCCAGCCAGTCAAGTGATTCCAGTGAAGCGTTGTCCACTTCAATCATTACAATGCTGTCACAGGCGGAAGCCGTGTCGGGAAACAGGTTGAACCGCAGGTCCAGTGTGAGATGCTCAAGATCCTGATCAAGACCGCCCAGGGTGAACAGCATGGCCAGAACGGCTGATGACAGGGCAATGATAAATATCTGTTTTTTCATGATTAGGTAATATAACCCTGCAATTAGCGCGAAACACTGATGCGGCAGTATATTTTCCCCCTGCAGAACTCATACTAAAAGGAGAAACCCCTTGGAACTGCCTGTCATAGCCATCGTGGGCCGGGTGAACGTGGGCAAGTCGTCTCTGTTCAACAGGCTCATAGGCGGTAGAACCGCCATAGTAGACAATACCGCCGGGGTTACCAGAGACCGCAAGATAGGAACCGGCGAGTGGAATGGAAAAAGCTTCATTGCCGTGGATACCGGCGGTCTTTCACCGGGCAGCGACGATCCCTTCCAGGAAGCGATCGAAAAGCAGGTGCGCCTTGCTGTTCAGGAGGCAAGCTGTATCATTCTTCTGGTGGACGGAAGCCAGGGTGTTCATCCCTTCGATGAGTCAGCCGTGGAACTGGTGAGGAAAAGCGGCATCAACTCGTTTCTCGCGGTGAACAAAATAGACACCGCTGATCGGCTGAATCTGGTTCATGAGTTCTCATCCCTGGGCATGGGCAATCCCTGGCCGGTGAGTGCATCACATGGTCTGGGCGTAGCCGACCTTCTTGACGAGGTGGTGAAAGAGTTCCCCATGTCTGAACCGGAACCCTTCGAAGGTACTTCGGTTGCAGTCATCGGCAGACCTAACGTGGGCAAGAGTTCCATTGCGAACAGACTGCTGGACTCCGACAGGAACATCGTTACTCCGGTGGCTGGAACCACCAGGGACTCCATCGATTCCTTCATGGAGTGGCAGGGCAACAAATTCCGCCTCATAGATACCGCAGGGCTTCGTCGAAGAACCAAGAAGATGGAAGATGTGGAGTTTTACAGTACTTTACGTTCCTGGAAGAGCGTTGGAAGTGCCGATGTGGTGGTTCTGGTTCTCGATGGAATGGAATACCCCACCACTCAGGATCTCAGACTTGCCACCAGGGCCTGGGAGATGGGGAAGGGGCTTCTCATCTGCGTGAACAAAACCGATCTGGGAATAGACAGACCCCTGTGGATAAGAAGCGTAAAGCAGAGATTCCCCCTTGCCAGATGGATTCCCATTTTCTTCACGAGCGCCGTGAAGGGGCAGGGCATCGGCAAGCTTTTACCAATGGTTCACGCGGTTGCCCAGAGGCGCCAGGCGAAGATAACCACTTCGAAACTCAACAACGTGATGAGAGAAGCGGTTTCCAGCGTTCAGCCGCCTTCACCCAGGGGTAAGATGCTGAAGTTTTTCTACATCACCCAGGTGAAGCAGTCTCCTCCCGTTCTTGTGGTTTTCGTTTCACGGCCTGACCTGATTCCCGATAACTACAAAAGCTACTTCGAAAACAAGCTCAGGGAAGAACTGAACATGAACGGAGTTCCCCTGAACGTTATTTACAGGAAACGCGAGCACTAGTGGAACCTGTTCTCTACCTTGCAGGCTGTTTCCTCTGCGGTTCGATACCTTTCTCATGGATATTGGGAAAACTGAAGGGTGTGGACCTCAGGGAACACGGTTCAGGAAATCCCGGGGCGACGAACCTTCTGCGGACCTGCGGAAAAGGCATGGGTATTACCGGGCTTCTTATGGATGCACTGAAGGGAGCCTTTCCGGTTTATCTTGTGGTACATGCCGGCCTGTGCTACCAGTGGATTCCTGCGGCTGCGGTTCTAACCGCTGTTCTTGGTCATGTGTTCATGCCCTGGTTCGGTTTCAAAGGGGGAAAGGGAGCTGCAACGGCACTGGGAGCCCTTCTGGTTTTAGCACCCTACCCGGTTCTTTGCGCTCTCGGTGTTTTCCTGGTCCTGGTCTTCCTGTTCAGAATGATCTCTCTGGGAAGTGTTCTGGGGGGAATATCTCTTCCAGTATGGGGATATTTGTTGAATGAGCCTTTTTACACCCGTATCGTAATGATCGCAGTTGCGGCTGCCATCCTTCTTACCCACAGGTCCAACATCGGAAGGATAATCAGGGGGCAGGAAAGGAAACTGGGCGAAAAGAAATGACCCGCATGATGCTGCTCATGCAGAGCCTTGTGGAGAAGGACCTGAAGGTAAGGTACAAGAGAAGTCTTCTCGGATTTCTCTGGTTCCTTCTGAAGCCTCTGTTCAGCATGGCGGTGTATACCATCGTTTTCACAAGAATTATCCGCTTCGGAGGTTCCATAGAGCATTTTTCGCTGTTTCTCTTGACGGGTCTTCTTCCCTGGAATTTCTTCTCCGCATCACTTTCCGCATCCTCCAGAACCCTTCTGGACAACCAGAAGCTCATCAGATCCATTTACTTCCCCAGGGCTGCCCTTCCTGTTTCAGCGGTTTTGGCCAACTCGGTGCACATGCTCATGGCAATGGCGGTTCTGGAGGTGGTGCTTGTGTTCACGGGGCACACTCCGGGGCTTTCTCTGCTCCTTCTTCCCGTGGTGGTACTGCTTCTGGCGGCAATGACTTCCGGTTTTGCAATGATGATTTCCGTTGGAAACGTCTATTACCGTGATGTTTCCCAGTTTCTGGAGGTGATTCTGCTTGCATGGTTCTATGCAAGCCCCATTATCTATCCTCTGGGCAAAGGTCTCATTCCTGAAAGAATGGAAGCAGTTATAAGGTTCAACCCGGTTTCAGGAGCCCTCGAAGCCTTTCATTCCATGATGTACTACGGAATATGGCCTGAGGGCTGGGCATGGCTTTCCCTGGTTTTCTGGACCGTTGTGATCCTGGGTCTCGGATTGATCGTGTTCAGGAAAGCCGAAGCCTCAGTGGTCAAGGAGTTGTGATGGACACAGGACTTGTCCGCTTCAGCGACGTCTGCCTTGATTACAGGCTCTACAGGGACCGCTCCGTAAGCATAATGGAGACCATTCTCAACGTATTCGGCAGAAGCACCACCAAAGACACATTCCGTGCTCTGGACCATGCGTCGTTTCAGATATCGCCCGGCGAGTCGGTTGCACTTATCGGTGCGAACGGAGCTGGGAAATCCACAACACTGAAGTTGCTGGCAGGCATTTACAGCCCAACTTCAGGCAGGGTTTTTACCTCAGGCAGAATAGCTTCTCTTCTTGATCTGGGAGTAGGGTTCCATCCTGAACTCACCGGGGCGGAGAACGTTTACCTTAACGGGGCCCTGCTGGGTCTTTCCCGCAGAGAGATGGAGAAGCTGCTTCCTGAAATTGCCGGGTTCTCAATGCTTGAAAGATTCATGGACACTCCGGTGAAGTATTTCTCTTCGGGGATGTTCATGCGTCTGGGGTTCGCACTTGCCACAAGTGTAAATCCGGATCTGCTTCTCATAGACGAGGTGCTGGCAGTTGGCGACTCCGCATTCCAGAGCAAATGCTACGACAGGATATTCGGTTTCCGTGAGTCGGGTAAAACCATTGTTTTCGTCAGCCACGACCAGGAGGCAGTGAGAAGGCTCTGTACCCGCGCTGTATGGCTGGACTGCGGCAGAGTGAGAATGGACGGTGCGGTGGACGACGTTCTTGGTTCCTACCTGGAAGAGAACGCAGGCCGGGTGAAGCATGTGGCCGCCGCAGCCGCCCCCAGGGAATGGGGTACCAGGGAGGTGTTTTTCAGCTCCGTCACCATTGCCGACGGTTCTGGAACCCCTTCCAGGAGCTTCAGAGCAGGGGATACCATAAGAGTTGGGATCGAGATCGACACAAGGGAAGGGAAAAAAATAGAGAACATCATACTGGGCTTCTCCCTTCACAGGCTTGATGGTGAAACCGTAATAGCCTCGAACAACCTGGAAAACAGCCAGCCTCTTATTACCGCCGAGGGAGCAACCGAAGCTGTCATTTCCATCACTCCCGAAATAGATGAACCGGGTAACTACCTCCTGTCCATCTCTCTCACAGGCAACGATACCGATTACCACTGGCAGGACTATTTCTATCCCTTATCTTTACTTGGAGAGCGGAGAGATCCGCCGCTGAAACTGAAAAGCCTCAGTATTACAGGGGGGTGAGTTCCTATGGAAGTAACTCTGAAAAGGGTATCCGAGGAAGACAAGTCCGTCCTTGCGAATCTCATGGAACTTTACAGGTACGATCTCAGCCTTTATGACGGGTCTAAACCCAACCGGCACGGACTCTTCGGTTACCGCTGGCTGGACAGCTACTGGACCGACAGGGAAAGACATCCCTTCTTCATAATTGCCGATGGCAATGTGGCCGGTTTTGTTCTGGTCAACGACTTCTGTCGACTGTGTGAACCGGGAGAGGCCAATTCCATTGCCGAGTTTTTCGTGCTTGGTAACTATCGAAGGAAAGGAATAGGCAGAGAGGCTGCAGTTAAGGTGTTCAGGAGGTTCCCGGGGAAGTGGGAGGTTGTGCCGCAAAGCGGGAACACCGCTTCTCTGGATTTCTGGGAGAGCGTTATTTACGACCTCACAAGGGGTCAGTACAGGAAACTGGAAGCAGAATCTGAAGACTGGACGGGACAGGCACTGATATTCACAATGAATCTGTAGTACCATACGGAACCCCTTTCGGCCACGGCTGCCTGGTCATGAGGGGTAATCTCGTACTGAGGATTTATCTGCCGGGAGCAGCCTTTCCCTGGAAGTCTTCAGGTAATACGGACATCACAGGAAAGGTTCTCGCTGAAAAACTCTCGGCAGTGTTTCAGGGTAAAGAACCGGTGATATCCGGAAAGCTTTTCAAACTGGATAATCTCAGCGATTTTACCATTGCCGTCCTCGAAGAGGTACGGAAAATCCCTCCGGGTGAAACGGAAACCTATAAGGGTATTGCTTTGAAAGCGGGGTTTCCCGGAGCTGCCCGGGCCGTTGGACGGGTTCTGTCGCAAAATCCTTTCCCCCTTGTCTTTCCCTGTCACCGGGTGGTATCCGTTTCAGGACCCGGAGGATATCAGGGAGGACCTGAAATGAAGCGTTTTCTCCTTGAGGTAGAGAGAAAAAGTTGCCGTTTCCGGAAGAATGTGTTATTATAGCCTCCGTGATGCTTTATCACGAAATAACAACTCCCAGCCGCGGGTACTGCGGCCCTTTCTTTTCCACGTGTCCGGCGGGTAGAGATCTGTATTAGCCCCGGACCAGGAATAAAAAATGAATAATGAAACGAAAAGCGCCTCCGCGGCGAAGTCACCCCGCGGTGTATTCAAATCACTCATACCAGGAATCAGAAAAGCTTTGGAGGCAGAGGGTTACGTAACCCCCACTCCTGTGCAGACCCAGTGCATTCCTCCCCTTTTGCAGGGCAGAGACGTTTTGGGCACCGCCCAGACCGGCACCGGCAAAACAGCGGCTTTTGCACTTCCTACACTTCAGTTTCTCTCGCAGAATTCTGCTGCAAGAAAACCCGGTACACCAAGGGTACTTATCCTTGCACCCACCAGAGAACTGGCAGCTCAGATAGCGGAAAGCTTCAAGGTTTACGGTCAGTTTCTCGCGGTGAAAACCGTCATCGTTTTCGGCGGTGTGAAGCAGGGCTCCCAGGTCACCAACCTCAAAAGGGGCGTGGACGTTCTGGTGGCAACACCGGGCAGACTTCTGGATCTCATGGGTCAGGGTTACATAAACCTCGGCAGCGTTGAAACATTCATCCTCGATGAGGTTGACAGGATGCTGGACATGGGGTTCATCCCTGACATCAGAAGAATAATTGCAAAGATCCCCAGGGACAGGCAGACCATGTTCTTTTCCGCCACAATGTCGGGGAACATGAAACCCCTTGCAGACAGTATGCTGAGAAATCCTGTTGAGGTGAGAATCGAACCTGAGAAACCTGCTGTGGATTCCATCGAGCAGAGGGTTTTCTATGTGAGCAAGTACGACAAGGACGATCTCCTGGTTTCCATACTGGAAGATCCCTCTGTGAGCAAGGCAATTGTATTCACCCAGATGAAGCACACCGCCAACAAGGTGGCCAAGAGGCTTGCCAAGGGTGGAATCAGGGGCACTGCCATACACGGCAATAAAAGTCAGAACGCCAGAACCCACTCGCTGGAGGGCTTCAAGTCCAACAGATACGACGTTCTCGTTGCGACAGACGTGGCAGCCAGAGGACTGGATGTGGATTCAGTAACACATGTTATCAACTATGACCTGCCTGCAGAGGCGGAAACCTACATACACAGAATAGGCCGTACAGCCAGGGCAGGGGCCGGGGGAGATGCCATATCCCTTTGCACCCGAGGCGACAGAGGTAATCTCAGAGACATCGAGAAGCTTCTCGGGAAATCGGTGCCCGTGTACGTTGATCACCCCTTCCATTCGGAAGCGGCACAGACGGCCATGATGGTTCCGGATGCTTCCTCTGGAAGGAACCGTTACAGAAGAAGACGCTAATTCAGAAGCGGGTCCGGTGCATCAACCGAGCCCAGTCTGACGTTTGCTGCCTCCCTGCATCCACCGTCACAGTCTGTCATTCTAGTACAGCTGCGGCAGGAAGCGGGGAGGTATTTTTTCATTGTGAAGGTTTTCCAGTAGGGATGTTCCTTGAGGTTCTTCCAGTCGGTGATATGGTTCAGCCTGTGCTCGGAGTGGTTGCAGACGCGGACGTATCCCGAAGGTCCGATAACGAAGAAACCCCTTGCAGCGGAGCACCTGGTGCCCACCTGCAGTTTTTTCAGCTCAAGACCGTCCAGAGCGCACAGTGGAATTTCCGTTCCCAGGTGGCCGGTCCTGTTCGCTCGTACCAGAATGTCATCGGCGGCAACCAGCATTTCCCTCACCTGCCTCAGATTCAGAAGCAGCTCATCTTCGTGCAATAGACCCCTGCCTCCGGGAAGAAACCTGTTCATTAGAAGCTGACCCGCCCCTGCCAGGAATGCCGCGCTGAGGGTTCTGGGAAGTTCATGAATGTTCAGAGCAGTTACGGTGGAATTCACCGTTGTGGATATTCCCCGGTCCTTAGCCCTTCGGAACCAGTTAAGAACGGTGTCCGCATGATCGAAACCGGTATGTCGTTCGAATGTTGAAAGGCCCGGAAGACTTATGCTCAGTTTTACATCCTTCTCGGACAGGAAGTCAAGGATCTCATCAGTAAGGGTGGAACCGTTGGTAAGCAGATACAGCTCCGGGGTCTTCCTGTGCTGTACCAGCTTTCCTTCAATGGTTTCCGTTTTGATGGCCGACAGCCCCGACGCGAAATCTATCAGTTCCAGGCAGTCTTCACGGAGAAGGGCTTCACCACCGGTGAAGGCGAAGCTGGATACACCAAGCTCACAGAGATCCTGAAGAACGTTCTTCCACTCCATAGTGGATAGTTCCTGCAGTTTTTCAAAGGACCTTCCCGCTTCCCAGGGGCATGAGCAGAAGAGGCACAGGTGGTTGCACCGATATGTAAGTTCTATTACCGCCGTGGGGGGGAGGAACGATGGTGAACGCAGCCTCATTGTTCAGAAAGCCCCAGAAGCCTGCGCATTCTGTCTGCATTTTCCCTGAGAGGAATCCTGGAATCGGTTTCAGTAACCCAGGACAGCTCTCCCTTAAGGAAGGAATCCAGCATCCTCAGGTCTGTGACGCTCACCGTGTTGGAGATATCTTCGCCTTCTGCGGTTCTAACCCTGAGGATCAGGCAGGCGTTCTCAGTGGATGCCTCAGAGCAGTGGGAGCAGTACAGCGCCTCATCCAGGATCACATCGAACTCAGTTGATGTATTTATGGATTCAGCAAGCCTTCTTGCGGTTTCCAGCCTGAATTCGATGAATCCGGTCTGATCATCGTCATAAATGGTTTTTTCCCCGCATACCGGGCAGATGTATTCCGCCACCGATGGCGGTCCTGCAACCCTGTAGCACATGGCACCCTGAACTACTTCAGGAGCTTCCTCGTTCTCAAGACGTGCAAGGAGCAAATTTATCTCGTCCAGCGATAGTTTTCTAATGGAGTCAGCATTCAGAGGCATGGAGCTCCCACCGGAAGATCTGGTTCGAATGGTTCCAGCTACAGCCCCTGTCAGGGCAATTCCCGCAACTGCAGCAACTATGTACCACATTAAAGGCCAAGAAGCTCTCTAATTCTGTCTCCGTCATCCTGCAGAGGTTCCTGACTGTCGTTGTCCGTCAGCCAGTACAGACGTCCGTGCAGGAAGGAGCTCAGTTTGCGCAGATCAGTAAGGGAAACCCTGTTCACCACCTGTTCACCTTCTTCAGGCGTTACCCGGAGCATAAGATAAGGCTGATCCACGGTGTCTTCGGAGCAGTAACTGCAGAACAGTGTTTCATCCAGTGTAACATCGAATTCTGTAGCAGCATCAATGGATTCTGCAAGTCTTCTGGCCCCCTCCAGCTCCCATTCGATGAATGGCGTAAGGTTATCCTGGTAGAGGGTTTTCTCTCCGCAAACAGGACAGATGTACTCGGCTACGGAAGGTGCCGCCATCATCTCGTAGCACATTGCACCAAAAACAGGCTCCGGGGGTTCTTCCCTCTCCAGGCGCGCCAGAAGGAAGTTTATCTGCTGCATTGACAGGGGCTTTATCGCAGCAGAGTTAATAATACTGTTAAATGGGCTGTCTTCCTTTATGAATCCGGCTCCTCTGGATTTTACCACCCCTGCAAGGGTTCCGGCAATAACGATACCCGCTACAGCTGCAACGTACCACATTTTATACTTCCCTCCTGTTTACACCTACTATGATGATACGCCACTGGTGCTGTCTATATTCCCAGCAGTTCTGCCATTCTCGCTGCATGATCCCGAAGGGGTTCATGCCCGTCGTTGGAAGTTACCCAGAAAAGACTCCCGCGCAGGAATGAGTCCAGCATTCTCAAATCGTCAACAGAAACGCTGTTTGCCGTTTCTTCACCGTTTTCACCTGTAACTCGGAGCACCAGAACAGCGCTGCCGACACCATGCTCGGAGCAGAAATCACAGAATGCACTTTCATCCAGCACCACGGTAAAGTCAGTGGAAGCATCTATCGATTCTGCAAGCCTTCTGGCTGCACCGAGTTCATGCTGAAGGTAGGCAGACATGCCTCCGCTGTAAATGGTTTTCTCACCGCAGACAGGGCAGATGTACTCTGCAGAGTCAGGAATTGCCATGGGAGCATAACACATTGCTCCGAAAACGGATTCAGGTGCCTCTTCCTTCTCCAGCCTGGCAAGAAGAAAGTTGATCTCATCCACGGAAAGGGAGTTTATGGATGCCGTTCCTGTGCCGGCACCAGCCGGCTGTTTCCCGTGGTTTATCCTGGAAACACCCACCAGTGCCCCCGCAGCAAGCACAGCTATCAGAACAGGTATGTACCACATTTCGCCATTCTCCCCTCAGTTTCAGGTCTATCGGTTACCATTAACCCCCCCCAGCATGCTGTCAACACGAGGCCCTCCGTAAGTTTGTCAAATAACGTTCGTATTTGATTGTGCTCCAGCGCATAAAGCATGGGCATGCCTACTGTTCAAATTCGCTTCGGGGTGCCAGCCAGTTGAGTAGTTCAGGTTACTAGAAGGGCCAGAATAACAGCTTGGCTGATTCACCGGAATCGATAGTGAGATCGTCCAACATGTCTCGCCTGAAATCATACAATGGAGCTATTCTCTCCTCACATAAGTTCTGGTGTTTAGTGGCATCTATATCCCCGGGAGAAGGACTTTCAAGGAATGCCTTAGTAATGGCCGGTTGAAAAAAGCTTGGAACGATGAGTTGATATGGCTTGACAAGACCTTATAAGAGAGCCATATATAGATCGTAATATAGGACACATTATGGAGGATGATATGGAGAAAGTGCTTTCAAGCTACTCAGCCAGCATTTCGGAGTTGAAGAAGAACCCAACAGCTCTTCTTAGAGAGGCCGAAGGTGAGGCAATAACCATTCTCAACCACAATGTCCCCACTGCATATCTTGTCCCGGCAGAAACGTACGAATTGCTTCTTAACATGCTTGAGGACGCAGAACTGGCTAGAGTTGTTCTTGACAGGCAGAGTGAGAGAAGCGATGCTGTTGAAGTTGATATAGACTGTGTATAGGTTAAAATTCCTTCCCAGTGCCCTCAGGGAATGGAAGAAGTTACCCATACCGATAAAGGAACAGCTCCGCAGGAAACTCAAAGAAAGACTGGAGAATCCCAGGACTCCTGCGAATAAGTTGTACGGTTTCTCCGATGTATACAAGATCAAACTCAGATCATCAGGATACAGGCTGGTCTATGAAGTGAATGATTCCGAAGTAACAGTGTTAGTCATTGCTGTGGGAAAGCGTGAAAAGGGCAAGGTCTACTCTAAGTCTAAGAGCAGGCTTGGCTGATACCTGATCTGTTCCTTCGGTTCGAAACGTATCCACTACGGGGTACCTGAATTGGATTTTAGAACTGATCGTTCAAATCTTGGAGCATTCTCAGTTTAATCCATAAAAAGAAGGGCCACGTATGAACCGTGGCCCCTTTCTTGAGTATTGAAGGTACGAAGATCCGGTGCCGCAACTTCCTGTGAGAGGCTGCCTCCGCATGTGGGAGAGGGGCGGCTAAAAGGTGATCAGCAAACATTCAATTCACAGAAACGCGCTTTTCACACTCCGGAACCGATTTTCTGATTTACCGTTTAGCAGGAGTCCCTTCGGGGCCTGTCATCACCCACCCTCGTTTTTCAAGCCAGTTTCCCATGAGTTCTGAAGAGATAATCACAAGAGGAATGGAAACCAGAAGGCGGACCAGGCTGAATTTTATACCCAGGAATGAAGCCTCATAGATGGTCATTGGAATCCTGCAGATTGCAGCGGCGGCAGTATATCCCATGATGATCTGTATTCTGGCGCCCTTGTTGTATAGCACACGGGCTATGGGGAATGCCACGATGAGCCCTCCCACGGTTGTTCCGGCTAAAACGATCACCCAGAAATACGCCCTGGGCTTCGATGAGCCCTTTCCAAGATGTTTGACCACCGATTCCCTGCTTACCCAGACCTCGAAGAGACCTATGAGGATAAAGGCGCAGGGAAGGAGTTTGAGCATCTGAATGGCGAAGCTGCCGAAATTTCTTCCCAGATTCATGCCCGGGATATAGCCTGATGCAAATGACCATACTAAAAAGGCCGCGTACAGAACGAGAAGCAGCGGTGTAAGAATTTTTTTCACAGGAGCACCAGTTCCCCGAAGATCAGACCTGTTGCAAGGGCAACGATCAGTGCTGTAAGAAGGCTGATGGCGTTTCTTACAAGGGCTGTTTTCAGGCCGAAATAAGCCTTCTCGATGGGCAGTGTCACAATACCCACCATCATCAGAGTAGTGGTGAATGCCGAAATTACCATGAAGGGAACTCCCTGATCATGGAGGATGCTGCAAAGAGGGAAAGCAATGAACCCCGGCATGATGGAGATGGAACCTGCGGCAATGGCAAGAAGCAGCCCCCACCCGGGATTGTCCACACCGAGAATTGTGGAGATGGTATCACCGGGAAGAAGCGTCAGTGCAATTGATACCGCAACGAGCATTACAAGAAAAAGAGGCATCAGCTTCCAGAACCTTTTCCAGGCTATTAGCAGAGCTCTGACGGTTCTCTTCCTGTTAATCAGGAAGGAAATTATTACCAGTAATGCCGTTACATAATAGTACGCCAAGCTGCACCAGTTTCATCGGGCTGGAAAGTTTACCAATATACGGATTCTAACGGAAGCGGTAATCTCAGCTTCTGTGCTTCTCCACCTCTTCCTGCATTTTATCCAGATCCGGCATAGGGTGAAGTTCGGGGATCCTTCTGTTTGCCCTTTCCATTGCCCTGGGTGTAAGGATAGACGCTTTCCAGCTGACAGGTTTGTGGTCCGGATCTTTCTTCTGGGTGAAATTCAGCATTATTATCGTTCTCATGTACCAGATGGCTGAGAGCCTGTTAAACATGTCCGAGGTGCTGTTAATGGATCTTTCGCTGGTCTTCAGGCCCTTGCCCTGTCTTTCCAGTTCCCCGATGAATCTTTCCAGAATGTCCGCCCATACCGAGTTCAGAGAATCGAACAGCTCGAGGAACTCAGCGGTTTTCGTATCCCTGGAAACCGCAGTGCCTGCCACAAGGAATGCGAAGGCCCTTTGAACACCGCTCCACAGAATATAGGGATGAGCCCTCTTCACGTCTTTGATTGTGTCGTACACCAGTACGTCGGCTTCGAGGAAATCATTGAGGCTCTCAGCGATCATATCTCTATGGTATTCAGGTTCACCCAGACCCTCAGAGCTCAGAAGGGAGTTCTGAAGGGTTCTGCCGAGAACTTCCCAGAGAACGGCGGAACCTTTTCTGATGTAATCTTTCTCTATTTTGAAACCGCTGCCCTGGTGGTGGACGAATCTTATCATGAAATCGTCTGTTTTCGTTTTCATTTTCCACATGGAATAGGCCGATGCCGAGGTGCTGCTGATATCGTTTATTTCAGCACAGGGAATCGTTTCGGCTTTTTTCAGCTTGGAAAGCTTGCCGTTGGATTTGAATTTGGTGAAGCTCCCGGGAGTTATGAACTCTCCCTTTGCTCCGAACAGCCCCTTGGAAAACTCCATCATAAGTATCTGGGATGGGCTGTCCCCGGAGCCTGTAAGTTTGAGTACGTCCGTTCCCAGCCGTTCCCTGATGTCTGTGAGATTCTCTACCGTTTTTGGTGCGATAAGCATTTTGTTCCCCTCCTCATTTATGCAACGAAAGGAGAATAAAACAATTACTTCTGTTTGAAAAGCTCTGTGCTCATGGGTTCCATTTTTCTGGTTGAGAAGATGAATTCAACAGGGAAGCCGAAGAACTCGCTGATCCTGAACGCAAGGTCCAGACTGGGGTTGTAGTCCTGTCTTTCAAGATAGCCGACCGTCTGGAAGTTGACCCCTATGGCTTCAGCAAGCTCTTTCCTCGAGATGCCCCTCTCAACCCTGAGGGCGGCGA
>CAZNFQ010000052.1:0-14885 GCA_964571965.1 uncultured bacterium
AACCCCTGACCCGCGGATTATGATTCCGCTGCTCTACCAACTGAGCTACACCGCCCCTGCTGTAAGAACGCAAGCATAAAAACAGAGGTGTATTTTGTCAACCTTATTCCGGGGAGCTGGAGGATCGTATCTTCCGCAGCATAAGCGAGTCTCCGGTGCGTACCCTTTTTACCAGTTTTGCTCCCATGAGAAGGCATACTATCCACACCAGAAGGGAAACCAGAAGGATCCCCAGCAGAACCATTGAGGGAACAGGAAGATAGTAATTGAACCAGAACAAAAGTGAAGCGAGTACAACTGCCGCAAGGGGAATGAACATCAGTTTGAAGGCCCGATTGGAGAGTTCCATACGCTGCTGGAACCAGTTTTCGAGCATGGAGGCCATTCTTTCCCTTTCCGCATTGTCATATGGAGTCTGTTCCGTATCAGTCATTTTCTTTCAACCTTTCGGAGATGGTGCTCAGGATCTCCTCCTTCTTCCCGGGAGGAAGCCCCCTTCCCGAGTCCTGTACCCGAAGGACCACGGAAACTATACCTGACCATCTGATGATGCTGGCTGTAACCGTATAGTCCCTTACCGTTTCCAGAATGGCTTCCATGTTCCTGCATTCCCCCCGCCGGGCACAGCAGATCAGGCTTGCAACGGAACCCTTTCTGCCTGCTACTTCCAGGCTATTCAGCCTTATTCCGCTGTCGGAGACGGGAATAAGCTCTGAAATGGTATCGAATGCAAGCCTGATGTGAGAAGCGATCTCATCTTCAGGTACCGACGCCCTCATGAAATCCTCGAGACTGTAGTAGAAATCCGTTACAACGGTTTCAGGAAGGTCCGATAAAATCTCTCTTATGGTTTCCAGACGGTGGACATCGTTGAGGCGCATGCCCTGGTCGAAGTCCCTGAACTCACCGAAACTGTTCCGGATCACCTGTTTAACTATTGAATATGCGTCCTCCATCTGGTCGAACTGTTCCCGCTCAACCACGAAGTCGAACACGTCCACCCATATCTCATCCCTGCGGCTGGGTGATTTGAAGGATTTCACCCCTATGCCCTTCTGACTGCTGAGATTCCTCACCAGGGTGAGTATTCTGCTGTCGTGGTCCTTCACGTCACTCTGGTTTTCCGCAAGGGTCACAAGAAGCATCTTCAGCTCCGCACTGAAAGTGGTGGTACTTTCCATGGCAATGTATGCCTGGTTCATACCGGTGCTGCGGCACTCTTTGATAAGAAGAGGCAGCAGGGCTCTGCCTATGTGTTCGGTTCCCCCGTAATGGTGAATTGCATCCAGCCTGTCCAGCCCTCTGGATACCAGAAGTTTCCTGAGATAATCACGTATGACCTTAAGCTCTTCCCTGTTGGCACTCATGCCGTTGGGGCCGGTCATTTCCACACGAATTGAAACGATGCCGTCGCTGGTGGTGTATCTTCGCTGATGCCTTACCGTGGCACCGGGCCAGGCAACGGACAAAGTGGATATGAGCTTCTGGAAGGAGATGTCCCTCTCGTAACCCACAATGTTTATTCCAGTGAGATGTTCTCCGGTTGCACGAATGTTGCGAATCCTGTAGAAGGGTATCCCACCCTTCTTCCTGACTTTTTCCAGAAGATCGTAGTTCGTCTTGACAATCCAGGCAAGGTCCGATGTTTTTCTTGCAAGGAGATACTGGTCGGATCTTGAACTGATGAAGAGCACCAGCTGACCGTTCTCACCGGTTATACCCTCGGGAATGTCTCCGTAGTAGATGCGGTCCAGCTCTTCGAGGATTCCCTCGTAGGTCTCAACCCTGTCGGATGACCGGTTAAGAAGGGAAATAATGCCTGCCCTGCCCACTGCAAGCCGCTGAAGGAGCCTGCTGAGCTTTTCTGAGTCTTCTCTGAACTTTCTGCCCCTGGCCCTGTGGTTCCCGATTATGATTCCGGTGATTATTATGCCCCGTCTGGCACCCTTGTGCTCCACGGTGAACCCCTCCAGGAGATCCAGGTTCCAGCCTTCATGATGAAGTTCGCCGAGAACCACCGAAGCAAGACCGGCCCAGTCG
Organism: uncultured bacterium; assembly: GCA_964571965.1. Lineage (GTDB taxonomy): Bacteria > Fermentibacterota > Fermentibacteria > Fermentibacterales > JCC-6 > Sabulitectum. The sequence continues at coordinate 2,041 of CAZNFQ010000052.1, forward strand.
ATGGCACTTACCCCAAGAAGGGCCAGACCATCATTTACGTCCACGGCTATGGAAACGTCCTGATCGGAGTCCAGCAGTGTAGAGTATATCTTCTGTCTGCGCTCGCCCGGGATTACCACAACCGGGCAGGTATCACCAATGCAATGCAGTTGTTCCTTCATTTCACCTTTGCTGACGTCCATTGGTCAATTATGAACTCTGGCTGAAGAAATGACCAGTATTGACATAATCGCAGATGACATAGTATTTATCAGCGGCACCGAGGGCGAATAACTCAGTTGGCTAGAGTGCCTGCCTTACAAGCAGGACGTCGGGGGTTCAAGTCCCTCTTCGCCCACCAGAGACCGGGAGAGAGATCTCCCGGTTTTTTTATCGTACCAGTCTGAATCCGGCATACCAGCAGATATCGCCGTCCTGAAGTTCCCGCACGAATCCCAGCTTCATGGCCTCTTCAACCTGCGCCCAGCTTCCTCCCATGAGATGGATGGTTGAATCTGATTCACAAACGGTCATCTCTGCCGCATTCCCTGCAAGGTCCTGGAATCCGCCTGAGGAGAGGGGATATGAACCACAGGGCGCGGTGTATGCAAAACCGTCCTGAGCTTTCTCTTCCCAGAGATCCAGTGCCATGTAGTTCGCCGGAATTCCGGGCACCTCCGGAGGAGAGAGCTCTCCCCAGGGGAACTGCCCGGCTATGTCCCCTGCAAGGCCTATTGAAGCGGCATACTCCCATTGGTTTCTGGTGGGAAGTCGGCAGCCTATAGCGGATGCGGCCTTCCTGGCCCTGGCAGGACTCACGTTAACCACAGGATGGGTGAGTGAATCGTAGAACCAGCCCGCTTCCCCGGGGAAGCCCGGGTCAGGGGGGTGGGAGATCCCCGACGCATCGGCGAGGTAACGGTAGAGTCTGTTGTTGACTTCGCTTACAAGCATCTGGAAAGGTTCTATTTCAACTGTTTCTCCAAAAGAGTTGGTGAAGGTCCCACCGGGTACGTCCACGAAAAAAGTATCAGAAGGTTCCAGCCGGGCGGCTTCCGGAATTGAAACCGTTTCCTCGTCGCAGGCGAGGAAAAGAACCGGGAAAACCCAGAGGAACCGGAGGATCCTCATCTGGAAGAATCCTTCTTCTTCCCTGGAACGAAAACTATTGCCACGGGGATGATAACACAGTAGCCGAGTATCAGCATCACCGGGGAAAGGGAGATATGACCGGCCCTGAGAAGGAACCAGCCGGCGGTGATAATAAGAAGACCAGCTGCGAAGAGAATGTAGTTCAATTTACCGAAGGGCACCGTTTCTTTCTTTTCCGCCTGCGGATCAGGTTTCTTGTTCTTTGCCATTTGAATCCTTTCAGTTGTATGCGTTAGCTAATCTACGAAATCATGCTCTGAAGCGGGAACCCCGGTAACCCATTTGGATTCCACGGACCGGTTAATAGCCTCTCCCACGACAAAAAAGGAACCTGTTACTATCATCTTTCCATCTGCGGCAATGGTTCTGCACCTGGAAACAGCTTTACCAATGGGGTCCACGGCCCTGGCCTGAAATCCCTGGGAGTTCATGTAAGAGGCAAGTTCCTCCGCCGGAAGCTTCCTTTCACTGTCCGGAGTGGTGGTAATAACAGGGTTTACAACACCCTTGAGCAGTGAAACCATTGTTTTCCAGGGCTTGTCAGCCAGAAATCCGACCACAGCCGGAACAGGTTTCCGCCAATTCGCGATATAGGCCACCAGAGCTTCCATGGACTGGGGATTATGGGCAACGTCGAAGAGTATCGAAGGTTTACCCGACCTGTGGTCAAGCCTTCCCGGCCACCTGAGTTCAGCCAGAAGCCTTTCGTATGCGGCCTCCACCTCGCTTTCGGGTTTTCCGAAAAGCTCCAGCGCGGCGGTGAATGCAAGAGAGCTGTTTTTAAGCTGATGTGCGCCGGGTAAAGGACTCCTTGCGACTTTTCGGGGGAAAACCCGCCTTAGACGATTCCTCTCCGCCGCCTCGCATATGACCGATTCGACCCCTTCTGACTGCCCGGATGCCACAAGAATGGTTTCCGGTTCGGCAATTGCCACCTTTTCCGCTGCAATCTTCTCCCTGGAATCACCCAGTATTCTGCTGTGCTCCACCCGGACCCCTGTGAATATGGTCCCTTTACCCCGGTAGGTCTTCGTGGCATCAAGTCTGCCGCCGAGACCCGCTTCGGCTGCCACCCAGTCCACCCCTTCCCCGGCAAAGTGCCAGGCGGCCATGGCGGTGGTTATCTCGAAAAAGGTTGCAGAATGTTTCCTTAGAACATGAATGTTGTCTGTGATGAATTCAGCAACCGATTCCTCCGGGATCCAGCCGTTTCCCGTTGCTATTCTCTCCCTGTAGGCGAGGAGGTGCGGAGATGTTCCTCTTCCCCAGCGGAATCCCATCTCACCGGCAAGTTCAGAGAGCACCGCAGCGGTGCTTCCCTTGCCGTTGGTGCCCACGATATGCACGGTTTTGAATGAATCTTCAGGATGATCCAGTTCTTCCATAATGGAAAGCATTCTGGAAAGACCGTATTTCATCCCCATGCGTCTTCTTCCGAAGAGCCAGCGTTCAGCTTCCCGATAATTCAACTTTTAAGCCTCTCGACAATTCTCACCAGGGAACTTTCCTGCCTTTTCCGCAGTGTCTCCTGGGCTGAAAGTACCTCTTCGTGACAAACCGACTCACCGCTGTCCACAGCATTGGTAACAAGGGCAAGGGCAAGAACACCGCATCCCATGGACCTCAGTGCAAGTGCTTCCTGGGCAGTGGACATGGAAACAGCACTGCAGCCGGCTTCCCTTATGAAATCCACCTCTGCGGCTGTTTCATAGGCAGGGCCTGAGACGCAGGCGAAAACCCCCGTATGAGCATCATCCATCACCTCAGCCGCAACTGTCTGAAGAGCAGGGGAATACACATTGTCACCTATACCAGCTGGTGGAGGGTCGGGGATGCATCCGGAGAAGTTGAAGTGATCGGTGAAGATCATGGCATCTCCCACCCTGTATGACTTATCCACGGCGCCGGCAGAACTGGTTAAGAGCCATCTGTCCACTCCCAGTGCCGCCAGGGAAACAGGCAGCAGGGTTATCTCTCTGCCTGAAAAACCCTGATAGTGATGCCTTCTCCCCATTATGAAAACCACATTTCCGTCTTCGCTGGTCCTCAGGGTCTGAGCATGACCCTTAACAGCCCTTCCGGCCATCCCCGGAATGTCTCCGAAGGGAATGGCTACACCGGAACCGAATGGTTCAGTGACCCATCCGAGACCTGATCCAAGAACAACACCGACTTTGGGTTTCCGGGCAAACCTGCTGTTAAGAAAGAGAATGGTATCCAGGGTACCGGGAATGGGTTCCAGAAACTTCTCCATGAGAATTCCGTTGATGCCTCTGCCATAGAAGTTCTGTATGGTTCCCGAATTGGCAAATCCAAGGTTCGAATAGAAACTTATGGCAGGAAGGTTGCCTTCTCTGACCTCCAGTACCACCCGTCTTGCCTCCAGATGCCTGCCCCACTGCAGAGCACAGGAAAGAAGGTCCCCTGCTATTCCCCTTCTTCTGAGCTCCGGTGATACACAGATGCTTATGATGTGCAGTACCCCCGGTTCGGAAAAAGTGGCAGACACATAACCTATTGGTTCATCTTCCAGCAGGGCTGCCAGAGTGTACAGAGGAAGGTTCCTGCCTATCAGCCCCTGAATTTCTTCCATATCCCATGGACTTGGGAAACACTTCTGTTCCAGCTGGAAAAGACCCTCGGCGTGCCTGGGCTCCGGACGGCGGTATTCAATACTTCGAATACTCATATCTTCTGGTTGAATCCGCGCAGGTAAAGGGGTTCCAGGTTGTGGTCGAAACCCTCTTCCTCTGCCAGGGCGGCGGCGCAAAAAGCAGCTGAAGAAGGTCTGGGATTGTCCAGCAGAGGTGATGCCCATCTTACATTTGCTGCGGAAGGCAGCTCGGTCCTTCCTGAACCGGCTGCTGTGTACTCTCTTCCGGCAAGCAGTTCTGTCAGGTCTTCTGAAGAATACAGCCCCTGGGGTACGATCTCGGGAGATAGCGGGTCCGGAGAGCTGAAAGCGCCGGCGAACAGCTCATTTGCCCTGGCTCTTATGCAGCAGAGTACAGCCCCCCGGGGCAGAAGACTCGAGATGACCCTGAGGGTGGACACACCCTTCACGGGAACACCCCAGCCGGCAGAAAGCCCCAGAGCTGTTGCGGTCCCGATCCTGAGCCCTGTGTATGAACCCGGCCCACGGGAAACGCCGATGCCTGTGAGGTTTTCTCCTCTAATCCCAGAGGATTCCATCAGTTCCGATACTGCTGGAAGGAGCTTCTCCGAATGAAACGCTTTCACGGGAAGAATGGATTCCATGAGCAGTTCTCCATCTTTCACCAGGGCAACTCCCCCGAGTATGCAAGTGGTATCAATACCCAGCCAGGTTCCAGTCAATCTCCACCCTCCTGGTGTCAGGTCTGCTCCCTGAAGAAAGGCGCACTGTGCAGCCTCGCCTTCTGTGCAGATCATTCATTCTTTCAGGCCATTCCACAAGTACTATTGCCCGGGAATCCAGAATTTCCTCGAACCCCAGCATGAGGAATTCACCGTGGGACCCCTGCAGTCTGTAAAGGTCCATGTGATGCACCTCCAGCCCCGAAGCTTCAATACTATAAACGGAATCCATGATGAACGTAGGGCTGGGAATAGCTCCGGAAACCCCCATGGCGCGAAGGAAAGCCCTGGCAAAGGTGGACTTGCCCGAACCCAGGGGGCCCTTCAGAAAGAAACGGTCTCCCGGTTCTGCTTTAAGGGCCATCTCACCTGCTATTCGTTCGAGTTCCTGCTGCTGAAGATCGATGTAAAGCATTCTATCTGTATTTCTTGGGTCTAAGCACATCACAGGGGACCAGCATTTCCTCAAGGGAAACACCCCCGTGCTGGAAGGAACCGCGGAATTTATGCTTATCCTCTCTGTTCATCCCCGCCTGCATAAGAAGGAAATCATCCCTGGCAAAAAGGTAGGATTTCCGGGGATGGTCATCGGGCAGCCCCCACTCGCCGGGGCGATGTACCACGATTGCGTTTTTCTGTTCTGCAAACAGTGAGTGGCCGAATCTGTACCTTACACTGTGAGACATCCCCCTTGCTCCTTTTATGTATGCTATTCTCTTTGCAAGAACGGATCCGTGATCGCTTGTAACGATCACCGTGGCACCCCTCACACTGAGGGTTTTCAGCATTTCAAGAAGAAAGGAGTGCTCGAACCACTCTCTGGCAAGTCTTCTGAAGGAGGGGACGTCCGGGGCAATGTCGCGTATCAGATCCAGCTCTGATCTGCCATGGGTCAAGTGATCTATAAAGTTCACCACCAAAGCCATGTAGCCGTTTTCCAGAAAGTGAGAAAGACCCCTTTTTACATTTTCGCCTTCAGTGCTGTTGGAAACCTTGGCATAAACAGCATTCTGCCCCCGATTGTAACCGTACCTAACCAGGCAATCCCTCATGAGCAGCTGTTCATAGCTGTTGAGGCCGGGGCATCCGTATTTCTCCAGCCACCGAGTCCTGTAGAATCGCCAGATGTCCCTTGGAACAAGGCCGCTGAAAATGGAATTCCTGCTGTAGGGAGTTGCCGACGGGAGGCCGCTGATCATGAAACCGGACTCCCTGTGGTACAAATGCTCCAGGGATTTCAGCATAAGAAGCCACTGATCGTATCTCATGCAGTCAACCACCAGGAAGACCACTTCACCGGAACCCTTCAGGATCTCAGGCAGTACCTTTCTCCGGAAAACATTATGCGCCATGAGGGGAGCCTTTTCCGGCGATGCGATCCAATCTCTGTAGTTGTCTTCTATGAACCGGGAAAAACCCAGTTCAACCTGATCCAGGGCTCCGCCCTGAATACCCCTGAGCTTCTGGTCCAACTCTCCACCCAGAGATATATCCTTCTCCATTCTGGAATTGTAGAGGTGAATCCAGTCCTCAAGGGAGTTCTCCCTGCTCTTTCTCAGCTTTTCGGTCTCGAAGATGACTTCCATTGCTGCCTTGTCTACCCTGAGCCTGCCTGAGTCCAGAAGTCTTTTCACCACCAGAAGTATCTGGCTGGGATTCACTGGTTTTGTGAGAAAGTCGGCTATGGTCCCGGAAAGAGCCCGATCCATAAGCTCTTCCTCCTCACTCTGGGTAACCATTACCACAGGAAGATCTCTGTAGTTCTTCCTTATTCTGTGAACGGTTTCCAGCCCGTCCATCCCCACCATCATCTGATCCATGAGAACAAGGTCCACCCTGGTGTTCTTCAGAATTTCCAGGGCCTCTCTCCCGCTTCTTGCCTGAATAACACTGTATGAGCGTTTTTCAAGAAATTTCACGTGGGCCTGAAGGTGATCTATTTCATCATCCACCCAGAGAATAGTTATCAAATTCACCGCCCTTCATCAGCGGAAGGGTAATAAGGAAAACCGTACCGCTGCCCGGAGCACTTGAAACCAGCCTGATAGAACCACTGTGATATTCCTCTACTATTCTTCTGGCAAGTGATAGCCCCAGACCCCATCCCCCGGTTCTGGTTGTAAATCCCGCTTTGAAGATCTTCCCCTGGTCAGGGTATGGTATACCGTTGCCGTTATCGGAGATCCTTATTTCTATATTGCTTGCGTTCTCAATGCTCTGTATGCATTCAATGATTATCCTGCCGCCGCCGGGAATGGATGCACATGCTGCAACGGCATTCTTTATGATGTTCTCGAATACCCATCCCAGGAGAACCGAATTGCCCATTATCACAGCCCTTGAGCAATCGGTCCGAGTTTCGAGGATTACCCCGGTTCCCAAAAGCCCGGGGCGGGAGTTGAAATATTCCGCAGTATCAGAGATGATATCCTCCATGGAAACAGGCACAAGCCTGGGTTTTCTTCCCATTTGCCCGTATCTGTCGGCAATGCTTCTAAGCCTTTTTACGTCTGAATTCATGTGGGATACAGCCTCGGCCATATCAGTATTGCTCATCACCGATTCGTCATCTTCCAAAAGCTCGAGCCAGCCCATCAGAGAAGAAAGGGGAGTACTAAGCTGATGGGCGGTTTCTCTGGCAAAGCCCACCCATGACATGTTCTTCTCGCTTGAAATCTCTGAACGGAGAAGAAGGTATATCACAGCGGCGGCGGCAAGAAGAAGTCCCAGCTCCAGAAAGGGAATAAGGGCCATTTCAGAATTAAGGCTGGAAGATCCGTAATAGAGAAAGCCTATGGTGTCGCTTCTTACAATGAGGGGAACCGGTTCGTTCTCCCTTCTCAGCATTTCCATCCTTCTTTTCACTATGTCGATCCGGCCCTCATCGAAACTGTCGGTACTGGTACCGTCCACTATTTGAGGATGGCCGCTGCCGTCGGAAAAAACCGTGGGGAAATCAAGACGATTCACCACATCGGCGAAGAGCCTTCTCGTGGTGATGATAATGTCTTCCCTCTCAGCAGGCAGAAGCCTCAGAGTTCTTATGAAAAGGGTTTTTTCTTCGCAGACAGGACAGAATAGCGAGTCTCTGTCATCCGTTGCGAAGGGTGACTCGGTGGGTGTTCCGCAGACCGTACAGGACATGATGCCCGTGCTGTCGCCAATCATGCTCAAGGGATACTGAACACCGGCCCACAGCCTGGCAATGGTTTCGCAGTTCCTTCTGTCTGAATCGTTAAGTCTGTCCACCAGGGAATGGGTGTACCAGAGGAAGATCCAGATGGAAACAGAGGCCAGCAGAATGAAAGCAAGTCTTCTTCTGAAAGTGTTATGCATACTCCCCATCCATTAGAGGATAAAAGAAACCCGCCTCCGTTACAGTATCGGAACAGGACGCCGGAGGTTCCGCAAAACCGTATCTTTCCATGGGTAAACCGGTTCTGAAGGACAACCTGATCCTCTTCCTTATTCTTGACAGCCGAAGAGCCGCGTGATCTCCCAGCAGATAGTCTTCACGGCGTGAAGGGGCTTTGAAAGTGCTCTTTGAAGCTTCAAGGAGTCTGTCCATCTGGGGAGCTCCAAGGCCCTCGGGACATTCTGCGTTCAAAACCAGATCTCCTCCTTCACTCACGGTATCCGCCCACATGAAAACAGCTTTCATAGCCTGGTAAAGGCTCACATGAAGACCTCCTCCGGGCACGAGTTCGAGGGACTGGTATTCCTTGCGGACCCTTACAGCATATCTCTCGGCGGAAACTGCCGCAGCCGACAGAAATGATCCTTCCGGTGAACCGCAGAACAATTCGCTGCCCCCGGCAACACCGTTGATCATAAGGCAAACCGTCTCAGATAGAAGCATCCGGACACCTTCCATCATATCAGAATTGACCGGGTTGTCCTTAAGCCTTCCCGGTATTGCACCAGGCAGGCATGCAAGAAAGTGATTTGCCACCACAGTGCTTCTGGACGAGCAACCCGGAAGGAACGACTTCCTGCCTCCGGTAAAACCGGCGAAATAATGAGGCTCCACTGTATTAACCGCCAGTACCGAACCCTGGAGAAGCCATGGATGGACTTCCACGGGTGTTCCTGATGAGGTCTTCCCGAGAAACACGTGAGATCCGTCATCACAATCATTGCTCCGTATGTCAGCCGGTTCATGTTTCATGGTTCCAAGGATCCTGTGACTTTCCGCTTCTGAAACTTCCCTGTGGGTCCCCGTTGCAAACAGTATCCTGAAATAGCCCGGGAGAAACTGCTGGAGCACAGACACATAAGATGCCGGCGAAGGCCTTGTGGCATCGTTCAAAACCAGCGTGACCGGCTCCTTCAGAGCTGAAACGGCAGCAGTGAAACCCTCAGGCAGTTTCAATATGGACATCCCTCTCCCATCTGGATAGACTTCAAGTAACAATGAAATAATATACGCCACTCTCCGGAGGTGTAACATGACCCCGTCCAGGAAGCCTTCGATCGTACCTGCAGTTGTTCTTGTTATTCTTCTTGCTTTTGCAGCATCCGCCCTGGCCAGGGCAGGAGGAGGGCAGAGTTACGGAGGCGGCGGCGGAAGCTCCTCCGGCGGTGGCGGAGATGGTCTCGGGATCATTATCTACCTTCTTATAAGGCTCTGCATTGAACAGCCATGCATAGGCATCCCCCTTGTAATAATCATTATCGTTGTCTCCATAATAGCAAAGAAGAAAAGGCTTAAGAAGCAGTACAGCACCATTCAGCAGGCTGGTAACAGGAATCTCAATCAGAGACAGGATGTTCAGGCCAGACAGAATGCCCTGACGGATCTTCTCGCCCGGGATCCGGGTTTCTCGGAAACCGCCTTCCTGGAAAAGGTGAAAAACGCTTTCCTGGAGGTACAGAAAGCCTGGTCGGATCAGGATCTTACCGGAATCAGTCGATTCATCAGCGATGGCGTCAATGAGAGGTTTTCCCTGCAGATTCACATGCAGAAAACCCGGGGAATAAGAAATCTCATGGAAGACGTTCAGGTTCTTTCGGCGGAGATCACATCCGTGGAGAGCCAAAGACATTTCGACACCATACATGTGAAATTCACTGCAAAGGCAAAGGATTCCGACGTGGATCTCCAGACAGGAAGGAAGATCAGAAACAACTATGACGGAACCTTCGTGGAATACTGGAGCTTCCTAAGGAAACCCGGTGCCCAGACCCTTCAGGGCAGGGGACTCGTAGAGGGTGTCTGCCCCAACTGCGGAGCATCTCTGGAACTCTCCGAGTCCGGCAGATGCAGCTACTGTGATGCCGTGGTAACAAGCGGTGAATACGACTGGGTTCTTTCCGAGATAACTCAGTCGGTGGAGTGGAGTACATCCTCAGGCCCGGAGCAGATACCCGGTTACTCCGCCATGATTGCAGCCGATCCGGGATTCAACGTGCAGTCAATAGAGGATACGGCTTCGGTGGTATTCTGGAGGTACATAAAGAGCTACTTCGACAACAGGGCAAATCCCATGAGGAAAGTTGCTTCGGAAGACTTCTCGAACAGGCTGGAACAGAGCATAGCCCAGACCAGGGACGGAGATTCCCATCTCTATTTCAAAGATGCGGCGGTTGGCACTGTAGAGGTGCAGGACATTGAACCGGGAACCGAGTTCGATAAGGTGAACGTTCTAGTGAAGTGGTCCGCCGAGAACAGCTGGCTGGATAAGAACTGGAAGACAAAGGGCAGCGGACCGAAATCCATAAGACCTCAGATCTTTACTCTGATCAGGAAACATGGAGTAAAAACACTGGTCAGCCAGGGGCTTCACAGTGCCCACTGTCCCGGATGCGGCGCTCCATACACAGGGGAAGAGGGAGGATCATGCCAGTACTGCGGCAGACCCCTCAACGACGGAAGCGGCTCCTGGATCCTTCAGGAAATAAAACCATTCTCCGGATCCAGAATAAACTCCGCAAGAATTTCTCCCGTCTCCGGTTCCGTTCAGGTCACCCCTGATATCATTCTAATGGCAATGGCTGGAGTCATGCATGCCGACGGCAGTCTTGACACCGAAGAAAAAGACATGCTCTCCTCATTCGCTGCCCACCGTGGGATCTCAAAAGATCGCTTCGATGCTCTGATGGCTTCCGTGGAATCAAAGGAAGTTCCCATTCCCGTACCTGCCACAAAAGCCGAGGCCCTGGAAATACTTAAAGCCATGGTAAGAATGGCCCTCGCAGACGGAAAACTGGATCAGTCTGAAAAGGATGTTCTGGAGAAGTACGCTGAAAGCGCCGGCCTCTCCAGGAACGTGGTTTCCTCAACAGTTGCCGCACAGAGAAAGTCCCTTTACAAAGAGGCCAGAAAAGCACCGAAATGAGATTCATCAAAGACTGGGAACACTATACGCTTCTCATAGAAAACGGCATTCTGAAGGCAAGGGAAAGGGTCTGGATAGCAACAGCAACGGTGAAGGACCTGCATGTTCCCGGAACGGGCAGGCACAGCCTGCCGCTGCTTCATCATCTGGAAAAGCTTCAGCGTGGAGGAGTAAGCATCAGGCTGCTTCACGGCGGTAAACCCTCCGCACCGTTCATGAAAACACTGCAGGGTCTTTCGGAGCTCAGAAAAGGCGACGGATTCGAGATGCTTCTGTGTCCAAGGAACCACAGCAAGCTGATACTGGTGGACGGCAAAATGGGTTACACTGGCAGCGCAAACCTCACAGGAGCGGGAATGGGTGCCAGGTCTGAAAGAAGGCGGAACTTCGAAACCGGCATATACACTGAGGATCCGGAACTGATAAAGTCCATGGAAAACTACTTCGACGGTATCTGGATCGGGGACCGCTGCGAAAGGTGCGGCAGGAAAGACCTCTGTCCGGAACCTGTTACCTGCAGGTAAGGTCCATTATCAGCCGGTACGCCTCGGGAGCCCTCTGCATATGATACCGGATCTGGATGCTTCCGGACCTTCGGGGATCTGAAATGGAAGGGTCCATCTCTATGACGAAAACCCTGCCGTCAACAAGAGAGAATTTTGCCGATTTAACCTCTTCCCGGTCCAGCGGAAGATGTACAGCTCTTCTTTTCCCCACATAGCCGACGATTCTCTTCCGGGAAACCGCCAGTGAACCCCAGGAAGTCTCTCTTTTGTTCCGGAAATACTTTCCGGGAGCCTTGAATAACTTGTAATGAACGGTAATACGAACCCCTTCGGCCAGGAACAGAAGTCCTTCGTCCTCCATGAGTTTCTTTGCCTTCGGGGGCAGATCAGAAAGCTTGAAGAAGCTCTTTATCTTTTCTGCCAGAACGTTCATCGTCTCCTCCCTTGAGCCAGATTTCAGCTTCCTCTTCACTATCGAAGTACTCGAAGTGCCCCTTTTCCGGCCATGCTGATTCAGCCAGTTTCTCTATCTGTATTCGGGTGAGTTTTCCGCCGACGATGTTGGCTGCTTTTGCCATACCCTTCTGAACGGCCCTCTGCATTAATTCAGAGTGTATACGCTGAACGGGGGCAGGCTGAACCGGGAACAGTCTTACATCGGCGATGATATTCCAGGAATCACCGATTCCAAGGATATCCATGGCCCGGGAAAGTCTTTTTCTGTATTCAATGGCTTCGTCCAGACACCAGAATCCCCAAACGCGTATGTGCAGAAGTCTGCTTTCCGGGTCTACTGAAACACTGAATTTTTCCACAAAAAAACCCTCCGCACATCCCTGTGGATTTCGAGTATAACAAAGGTTGAGCCCTGTGCAATGGTAAATATCCGTATACCTTATGAACACCCGCCGAAGCACTTCATCTCCCCTTGACCTGATGACATCTTTAGCGTATTAACTACAAGCATGACACACAGTGTGTCTGATAGAGGAAGGGGACTTTTATGAGTAAAACACTTCTTATGGGTCTTGTGCTGATAATGGCGACCGCCGCCTCGGCACAATGGTCAGAGAACTTCGATTCCTATGCTGCAGGTTCAGGAATTTATGGACAGGGCGGATGGACTTGCTGGGGAGACGATCCCGCATTCGATGCCTACGTAAGTGCAGATCAGTTCCAGAGTACACCGAACTCGCTTCAGATCATCGAAACCTCAGACGCTGTACAGGAACTCAATATTACCAGCGGCGACTGGGTAATTACTGCCTGGCACTACATTCCATCAACCGCCACAGGCGAACAGTTCTTCATTCTGCTCACCTATTACGAAGGTGCAAGCAGCGACTGGGCACTTCAGCTCAAGTTCGACAATGACATCGGCCAGATGTCCGTGGAAGAAGGCTCAGGTCTGGTTGACATCATCGATGACCAGTGGGTCGAGGTTAAGGTTGAGATAATGCTTGGCGCCAACACCCCGAACCTCTACTACAACGGCAACTTCGTGGAAACCATTCCATGGTCTCCAACCAGCGGC
>CAZNFQ010000053.1:0-14502 GCA_964571965.1 uncultured bacterium
ATATTGATGGTGACGGAGATCTCGATGTCGCTGTTGTATCATATGAGGATGACGAGGTCGTCTGGTTCACGAACGACGACGGACTTGGATGTACATGGACCGAAATAGCCGTTGCTCAGTTTGAACTGCCAGAGGGTCGGAATCTCCATGATGTTCATACCTCTGATCTCGACGCAGATGGGGATATGGACATCTGTTCCCTTGTTCACTGTACTGGGGGATTTATTTTCTGGTGCGAAAACCTGGATGGGATTGGAGAGAGTTGGCAGGTCCACACATTCGCACACGCTGCCAATTCAGCATGGTCAGTTCATCCATCCGATATCAATGGAGACGGGAAGAACGACCTGATTACATGCCAGGCTGGCATGTCGGGCGGCTGTGGGAGCGATATCGTCTGGTGGGATCTTAATGAGAATGGCTATTCACCTGAAGGCTATCTTGAATCCAGTATTCTTGATACTGATGTGATCTCTCCAGACTATCAGATCCTCACATGGCTTTCCGAGGTACCTGCAGGAACAGAACTCTACCTGCAGATAAGAGCTTCAGACGATTACAACGATATGGGTGATTGGTCTGAACCCCTCTATACATCCCCTGTAGAAGTGGGTGATGTGGTGGGAGACGGAGAGAAATACTTCCAGTACAGAGTCAACATGGGAACTACAGATCCCCTTGCAACTCCTTGGCTTGCCGTGTTAGAGTTGACCTGGGGTCAGCTGGGAATCAGTGAGGGTGACCTGGAGGACATTAGAATTCTCTCGGTTTCATCCAACCCCCTGTCAGGCCTGGCCTCGATTGCAATAACCTGTGAAACCCCGATGACCTTGGAGTTTTCAGTATACGATCTTTCGGGAAGAAGGGTTCTGAGCTTCCCGGCACAACAGTACGAAGCCGGTGTCAGTACCGTTGGTATTCAGGATATTCCTCCTGGTATCTACATTTGCCTGCTGAATGGTGAGGACTTCCACGAGAGTTTAAGGTTCGTTCTGACAGAATAGGTATAGATTGCTTGTATCGTACCGAAGTAGCTTCAACAAGGTTATCTGATCTACAACGGTATGGCCATGGAACGTTGTACTTGGGCTGAGATAAAGGCATTGTTGTAACATTATTCTTGTGAAGTGTATGCGGACGGAAATCGTGATATAACTTCTAAAAACAAAATAAAAGAATTATTTATGCTATTATATACAGTAATGATAGTCATTGGAAATGCAAAAAGTAGCTTGGTGAGATTCTTCCGCAGACACTGAGCATACACTGATAATCATGCGTATACAAAATTGTGAGCAAGTTCCTTTGAAGCTGTTTCAGTTGCTTCGAAGTGTTCGTAGGGGAGTTTTGTTTTGTAACTGCTGATTCTGTCTGGAAGGAAACGTTCCGAGTGATTCACGGTTGTTGTTACCAACCAGACAAGCGAGTCCACACCCATCTCGGCCGCAAGGGACCTGGCAAGATCCATTTCCTCATCAGAGTCATTCCATTTGAACAGGATGTAACGCCATACAACATGCAGATCAATCCCTAATTGGTGTTTTTGCTTAATTACTCCTCGCATGTTGTTAATGGCAGTAGTGAAATTTCCTCCCCTGCGATAACGGGAATAGGACTCCTGATTTGCTCCGTCTATTGAGAAAATCACAGTATCTACTCCAGAACGAACGAATTCAATCTGCTTTTCGGTACCGCTGAAAAGAAGTCCGTTGGTGGAAGTGAGAATCTGGAGTCCCGGATTTACCTGTTTGGCATATCTGGTCATTTTTGTTGCATCAGGATGCAAGTAGTTTTCTCCATCGATGTAAAACATCATTGTTGACAGATATTGTCCAATTTCGTCCATCATCTTTTCGAAACTCATGAGAGAAAGCATTACACCTTTTCTGTCTTTACGTTGAAGGCAGACAGGGCAGTTCAAATTGCATGCATCCGTGGATTCGACCCAGAGCACTTTCGGGAAATCAGGTTCAGGTATCAGTTCAGAGATTCCATTGTATTCAGTTTTGTATGGGCAGGTATAACACAGGAACGGCAAAGGAGCATCATGTTTGCGGATTGAGTTTCTTAACTTCCGGAATTTGTCTCCATACCAGATTTCTGCGAAAGACTGTTCATTGATATTGCCGAAGAAGAGCTCATCTCTGCCCCTGTGAAAAGTTGAGCAGGTAACTCTTCCATCCGATTTGACGGCTGCTTTTTCCCAGGGGAGGGAACAGATATATCTTTTCTTTTTCATCCCCGAAGAGCAAAACAAAGAGTACAAACACTTGATGATTTTGTAGCGGATGATGTCACATAGAAAACGAAACAGCGCAAACCTTTTCAGGAAGCTGTAACACTCGGGTATCATTATGTGTTTGATTTCTGAGTAGCAGTTTAGCAGTTTCTTCACAAAGTTTCGTCTCCTGCACATCAGATAGTATTTCAAAAAAATATTTTAGTGAATATAGCATTTTATTTGGTTCATGGTTATTGATAGACAGGAGAAACCCGGGATCACTCTTGATCGATACCGTACACTCGAATGTATCCACGGGAAAAGTGCCTGCACCCTTGAATAAAGAAATTTCGGACTGCAAGTTCATGGTGCCGGCAGAAGGATCAGGACTGTCAGTTATCCACTATTTCCACACTGGAGATGAAGCTGTTGATAACATAGGCCTTGATGTTGTTAGAGTAGGGATCCGCAGGGTACAGAAAGAAACCGGTATGGTCCCTGTTTATGCTTTCAGCGGTTCCGAAGATTTTTTCCCTGTCTCTGAAGGTGACCATTACATGCCTGCCTGATTCAGGTGCCGTGTGCCAGTAGTGAAGATCCTGATGCGTTGCGTCTCCTTCGAAGTCTTTTACAAAAAAGATCGCCTTCTGATTTCCAAGCCATATCTTTTCCGAGTCGAAGGGGCGCTGCAGCGTTGCAAGATGAAAGTAATCCGCGTGAGGGGAGAAGTCCGATGAGTGGCCCTTGAGAATTCTGCCTTCATCTCCGTGCACCACAATTTTATCCATGTGACGCCTCCTGTAAGAAAGAACTCTGACATGATATTAAGCAATACCAATCTTTCGGTCAATGGCAGAACCGGTGACCCGAGCTGCGGCATTGTGTATTTTCAGTGGAACCTGCAGATGAACCATTCAACGGAGGTAAGAGGTGTCAGGGTCGAAAGCTGAAATCGAGCGGCTGAGAAAGAGGGTTGAGATCCTTGAAACAAGGGTGGACAATCTGATGAGAAATGCCGGTTACGATATTGTGAAGCCATCATCCGATGCTTCAGAAGAGGTTATGGAGCTGCTTCTAACAGGCAGGAAGATAGAAGCCATAAAGGTCTATCGCCGGGAAACAGGAGCCAGCCTTAAAGATGCTAAGGAGTTCATAGAATCGCTCCACCGGTGAAATCATGATAGCAGGATTGCAGACCTGGGGAACGGAAGGGGATGTGAGACCCTTTCTGGCACTCGCTGCCGAACTTGTAAAACATGGACATTCAGCATCAGTTTCCGTTACTGAGATAATGAACGGCGACTATTCCAGCTATGGAAATGACTTCGGTTTCAATGTGATTCATCCCGGGAAAATCAATGTATCCCGGGATGAGTTTACATCACTGGGAAAGCAGTTCGTCTCTTCAAGGAATCCCGCCTTGAAGAGCAGGCTTCTCGTTGAGAATTTTCTTAATCCATCTCTTGATGCCATGTTTGAGACCGCCATGGATATTTGCAGGAAAAGCGACTTTGTGATCGGACATATTTTTGCGTATTCACTCAGGGCTGCAGCAATGATAACAAAAACCCCGTGGATTGCCCTTTACACTACTCCGATAATTTCATCGGACAGTGTTGCCGCTCCCGGTTTTCCTGATTTTCTTCACAGGCTGGGGTGGAGCGTTTTCAGCAGAGCCCTTGATCTGCTGTGGAAACCGGATATCGATAAATTTTTCAATAAGAAGGGATTGCCTGTTCCTGGCAGCGTGTTTCAGGGAGTATTTAAATCTGAATATCTCAATCTTGTGGCTGTTAGTCCCAGCCTTTACCCGGGTGGAGAAATACACGGATACAAATTCTGCGGAGCAATGAATACTCCCGGGGTCGGGGCAGGAAACCTGCCTGAAGAACTGGAATATTTTCTTGAAAGGGGAGACCCTCCTGTCTTCGTTACTTTCGGAAGCATGCTTCACGGTGAGAAGAAAGTTTCTGATGTGATGGGAATTGTATTGCAGGCTGTTAAGGATACAGGCTGCAGGGCGATAATTCAGAGCAAAGGGCCCGGGGGACTGGAAAAAGTGTTCTTTTCCGAGAGGATACCCCACTGGCTTGTCTTTCCGCGCTGTTCCATGGTTGTGCACCATGGGGGTTGCGGAACCTCACATACTGCCTGCAGAGCTGGGGTTCCTTCAGTTGTTGTGGAATACACGTCAGATCAGCCCATGTGGGGCATGATACTGAAAAAGGCCGGTGTGGCTCCTGAAGTCCTCCATAGAAGATCGCTGACCTCCAGTAAACTTGCAGAAGTTCTGAAGAGGGTACTGGGGGAACCTGCATTCAAGGAAAAGGCTGTTGCCATAGCCGGGGAAATGAACCATGAGAACGGAGCAGGAACGGCAGTGAAACTCATTCAGGAGAAATTCGGAGGCTGACAATGTGGTTGTTTATTGCGATGATTCTCTCCTCTCAGAATACAGGTGTTTCAGTTCTTGCTCCCGGATCATTTCATGGCAGCGAACTCAGCGAGGAAATCGGAACAGAATGGCTGGGTTTGTGCCGCAATGGATCAGGATGGGAACTGAAACCTGTGGATGTTACGTTGGAGAGAAGGCATGATCCAATGCTGGACGAAGACGGGGAAGCAACGGGATGGAGGGTATTCACCCACCGGGAAAAACCACTTCTTTATCTCAGGTCTGATGTTTTCATCCGGGGTCCGGTCTTTCCCGTTCTTCTGGAGACTGAACTGCTTTCTCCCGGATGGGTGTTTTCCCCGGGAGAAGGGGAGTCTGTCTCTGCGGAAACCAGCGGAGTTTACTACACCAGAGGTGATCGTTCCCAGAAGCTGTCCGAGGTCTATGAGAACCTTTACGGCGAAGGAGTCTCTGTTGTATGGGTCGGCGACCTGGATGGCGACGGCATGAATGACCTGATACTTAACGACTGCCCTCATTACGCAATCTATGCAGGATACCGGGTTTTCCTCTCCACAATGGCAGAACCCGGGGAACTGCTGGGTGAGGTGGCTGAATTCACTGCGGTGAGCTGCTAGTCGATAACCACAAGCCTTGTTGTTTGCCTTACTCCTGTTTCCGTTGTCAGTTGAATAAGGTATGTGGCCGATGGAAGACCCGCTACCGAGAAGTTTCTATTTTCCGGTGAGAGTAAAGCGGATCTTACGGCCCTTCCGCTAAGGTCATAGATAACTGCTTCAATACCAGCGTTCTCAGTTCCGGGCCAGTTGAGAACTCCGCTGTTTTGCACCGGATTAGGTGAAACCCATGCGGTACTCACACCCTGTGGGGGAAGCTCGAAGTCATCGATTCCCGTAAGAATGTTTCCGCAGAGGATGTGGTGATAGGGATCGAAGGTCACATCCAGGGGTTCAAAGGAGATCTGGAAACTTTCACTTTGAGTCTGCTGGTCATTCCAGATCACTACCAGGGTGTCCTTGGAGGAACCCTGAACCAGGAACTCAAGGGGCATTTCGAAGATCGTGGGAGTTGTCTGGGTCTGTATCACGTTAAGTGTCAGGTTCCAGCCGTCTCCGGACTGCTGTGCGCTGTGCTCTATATCGTATATGGGGTAACCCCATCCATGTATCCAAGTGTCGAAAAACCAGTCGATGTCGTTTCCTGTGTAAGTTTCGATATCGTCCCTGAAGTCATCTGTCCACACCAGACCGTACATATGGTTCTGGAAATAGTAATTCAGGGTTTCGAAGAAAACCTCATCACCCAGAACGTAACGCAGCATGTGAAGCACCGACCCGGCTTTGTCATAGGTGGTGGAACTGAAAATTTCCGCAGGCGTTGACGGCTGGGATATGGGGAACAGCTCGCCGCTCTGAAGGTATGGTTTCATGATGTCATTAATCATGTAGTCGTCGTATTCTTCCTGGCCGTAGGTTTCCATCCAGAGGGCTTCTCCCAAAGTGGCGAAACCCTCCTTAAGCCAGATGTGCTGCCAGTCAGCGTGTGTTACACAGCAGCCCCACCACTGGTGGGTCATCTCATGGGCTATTATCCAGTCCCAGTTCGTGGTTCCGTTCACAGCCTGTGCCACATGGGTAACGTGTGATACATGCTCCATATCTCCCTTGGGAGTTTCAACAAGGCTGAATCTGCAGTCCCAGGGATAGGCACCGAAAAGACCTTCCAGGTTATTCATCATAAGGTCCACGTTCACGAAGCTGCCCAGGGCATCTTCCACATCCCAGGAATAAACGTAATAGTAGATCCTTGCATCGGTGGAATCGTGGAGAACCACATAATCTCCAACATTCATCGCCACGAGGTAGGTTGGCATCTCCTGATCGATCCCCCAGTGGTAGGTTGCCTTTCCTCCAGAGAATTCCACCCCTGCGGAGTCGCCGTTTGCAACGGCGTAATCCTCTTCGTCGCAGGTTATGTGAAAGTCGAATGAAGCCTTGTCGTTCTGATAGTCCCAGCAGGGAAACATGCACTTGCCCATGCACTGACCCTCTGTGTAAATACCAACTCCTATGTGATATGTAAGCACATTACCGAACCAGAAACCGCCCCAGCTCTCATGGTAGGGGTTTCCGCCGTAGGAGATGCTTACTTCAGTTGTGTCACCGGGGTTAAGAGGTTCACCCAGGGTTATAAAGATTGAGTCCTGGTCATGATAGAAGGAAAGAGGACCCGTGGAGTCCCACACTGAGTCTGCAAGCAGCTGCCTCAGGTCAAGCCTTATGTCAGTAACCGTGGATGAAGCAGAAGTCATCTGCACCGTGGTGATTCCCTGGATTTCCTGGGTGTCCTCGAAAACCTCAAGCTCAATATCGTAATGCAGTATATCCACTGAGTTTTCCGGATGGTCGAACTCCTGAATGAAGGCAGCTGAAGAAAGCGGTCTTGCCAGAGCGGTGAAGTCAAGGTAAACATCGGGTTCAGCTGTTAAAAGCGAAAGCAGCAAAAACACTGTCATAACAATTCCTCCTTGTGTTGTTTCTAATATCTCCAAAGAACACACTCTGGACAACGAGCCGAAAATGAGAAGCAGTTCGTTGACTTGAATGAAAGCCGGCTTTATTCTCAATTAAGCAAATATCTCCGGAGGGGGCTTTGATAGATCTGCTGAACCATATCAGTTTTGGCATTGGCTTCATGGGTGTTGTCGTGATTGTCTGGGGAACCCTGATCGCAATAGCTGAATTCATCCGACTGGAAACTATGAGGCTCAAAGGCGGAAACATATGCCACAGCCGTGAACTGATGAGGAACCACTTCGGATCCTACATTCTTCTGGGACTTGAATTCCTGATCGCGGCAGATATCGTGCATACCCTTATGCAGCCTGACCTTAATGAGCTGGCAGGTCTTGGAGCAATCGTTGCCATAAGAACCGTTCTCAGTTTGTTCCTCAACAGGGAGATGGCTACTCACAACTGTCATGCAAAGGTAAATGAAGAATGATCGGTGCTTTTATTTTCCTCACGATATTCGTGTGTTTTGCCGTTACCTTTTCTATTGGTCTTACCATTACAATTTTCAGTTTCAGAAAGCTATCCAACAGAGATCATGCTGGAAACACATGGCTGTTATGGCTATCGGTTACAGCAGGCACTCTGATCGTTCTGTTCATTCTGGCAGGTTCCACCGCCGATTTTGGTGATTCTGCTCAGCCATCTTTACAGGGGTATGAAGCCATGACCCGCACTCTCATTTTTTTGGCAATGATCCCGGGAGCAGCACTTGCGGCGGGTGGTGCAGTAAATATGATCCGAGTATACAGACTGCCTTTGAAAGAAGAGATATAGTTACACAGGAACACCAAACAGGGGGGAAGAAATGCTCAAGAATCCGGTACAGACCTTTATAAGAAACCTGGTCAGGTTTATCATCTGGATACCTCTTCTGATGATTTTCGTCATTCCCCATTTCACCGTGGGCAGGGGAATCACAGGAATCGGGGAACTTCTGTGGATGGGAATGAAATTCTTCCTGATAATGTGGTTCGGCAACACCATAGCGAAGATCTTCCACATTCTTCCCGAATGGCAGCGCATCGTTCTGCTGCGCCTCGGAAAGTGCGTGGGGGCCAAAGGACCCGGAGTATTCATTATCCCCCCGTTCATTTATTCAGTAGCAAGGATCCTGGATATCCGTATCACCACATATGAGGTGAAGGCAACTAAAACACTCACCAAGGACAATATTCCCATTGATGTTACAGCTGCCGTTGAAATGGAGATAGAAGACCCGGTGAAAGCTGCCATCTCAGTTCAGAACTACTGGAAAACCACCGAGTGGGCAAGCATGGAAGCCCTTAAGAGTACAATCGGGGGGAATGATCTCAGGCTTCTGCTCAGTGAAACCGACAGGGTCGCGGCTGATCTTAAAAAAATAATTGATGGAGCGGCAAAGGATTACGGAGTAAACGTCCGCGCCGTTAGAATTACCGATGTGGGAACGCCCTCTAACCTGGTGGAAGAACTGGCGGTGATCGCAAGGGCTGAGAGGTCTGCGAAAGCCAAGAAAATACAGGCAACTGCAGAGATGCATGTAGCTGAAGCACTCACCAAAGCCGCTGAACGCCTGGCAACTCAGCCTGATTCCATGAAATTGAGGCAGATACAGGCTCTTCTGGAGATATCCAAGGAAGAAAGCGCCATGGTAATAGTGTACCCCATGGACAGCATGATGGGGCAGAGCATAGCAGCCGCGGCAGCAGGTAATCAGACCGGTCCTTCAACCAAACCCGTTGAGTTAATGTCATCTGAAGAATAGAGGTATTGATAATGAGATTCTTCGTTCTGACAGCGGCAGTTGCACTGCTTACCGCCCAGGGTTCTTTTCAGGAGAACGAATCTGTCTGGAATGAGATAGATCTGTTGAATCAGGCTCTTGATGCCGATCCTGAGAATTCTGAACTTGAGCTGCTTTTCAGGAACGCAGTTGATCTGGCTCAGTCAAATGAGTTAGCTGCCCAGTTCGATGTACTCAGGGATGAGGCTTACACCTCCGATG
Source organism: uncultured bacterium (assembly GCA_964571965.1). Taxonomy (GTDB): domain Bacteria; phylum Fermentibacterota; class Fermentibacteria; order Fermentibacterales; family JCC-6; genus Sabulitectum. The sequence continues at coordinate 9,195 of CAZNFQ010000053.1, forward strand.
ACTTCACAGACATCGATGAATATGTGGAAAGGGCCGCCCCTGCCATTACGGTCCTGATCCTTGGTGAATCCAACAACATAGGGGTGAATGTCGGGAAATTCCTGGCCCTTGCTGACCCCGGAACCCCGGCGCGCTCTTTCTTCGACCTTGCCCTGGACGGTTTCTACGTTAACGGAAGGATTGGAACAGCAGAACTTCCAGCCTGGATGGAAAGAGCAGGATCAAGTGCCCAGGCCTCTGTCATACCGGACATGGCAGAGGTTTACGCCGGTATCTGGGAAGGCTTGAGTATAGACTTTCAGGGTTACTACCTGTCCGTTGCAAGGGAGACCATGTCATTCCTCGGTGGAGAAGCCCTGGTTACAGGTGATGAACTGGATTCCTACTACAGGGTTTATCAGGACCCCTACGTCATGCATGTGAGGAGTGCTCTGAACAGCTATCTCAATGGATCTGACCAGGGCTTCATTCCCGGATCTGATCTGATTGCGGAGCTGGAGAAGTACCGTGAGTATCTTTCCCACGGTTTCGTGGTTCTTTCTCTGGATCCTTCTCCAATGGGGGGGTACGAAGTTCTTCTGATATCCCAGGAAAAGCCTGACAGGATCTTCACTGCATGGGTGTATGAAACTTCCCGGCAGGAGTTGGAACTGCGGGGGTTCAGTGAGAGCAGAATGTTCGATTCCGCTGAAATTGGGGAGATTGCCGAGAGGTACAGAGCTTTCATGGAAGATCCGGATCACAGTCTATGATCCTTAAACGGAAAGGTTGACGAACTGACAGGGTGTTTTATATTTAGTGCTAACTAAATAACTAAGGGGAGCCTAAATGAACAGGGATGTCAATCTCAGTTCAAGTCTTGAAGATTACCTTGAGACAATTCATGCCATCGTGAAGAAAAAAGGGGCAGCCAGACCCACCGATATTGCCCGGGCCCGTCAGGTTGCCGCATCGTCCGTTACCACTGCCCTTAAAACCCTTGGAAAGCTGGGCCTTGTCAACCACGAACCGTACGATCTGGTAACGCTCACGGAAGAGGGCAGCAGAATAGCCCGGAAGGTCACTGAAAAGCACGATGTTCTTCGCAGCTTTTTTACAGGTGTGCTGGAGATCGACGGTGAAACTGCCGAAAAGTGTGCCTGCGGAATAGAGCATGTGATTCCCCAGCATGTTCTGGAAAGACTTACCGCATATCTCGAGTTCGTTAGAAAGTGCGATGATTCAGGAAGAAGATGGACCGAAGAAGATGGTTTCATCTGCCATTGCATTCAGAAAGACGAATAAAACTATTTTCCTTTGACGGGAAGTTCCAGCAGTACGTCTATACTTGCGGGTATCGGCGGATACTCCACGGAAAGCCTCACAAGTCGATGCTTGTTTATGTCTCTGCCTATTCTCTGGAAACACCACGAAATCATCTTCGAGTAACCGGGAACCCCTGCCAGGGGAACAGGTGACCTTCCGGTATCGTATATCATTGGATGTTCGGTGAGGGGAAGCCTGTCTCCCGGGGTCATGCCTGTATGGTTTGCCACTGGGAACAGAAGGCTCCACATCTCCGTCTCCATGGAGGAACCCTGGAATTCCACAGGAAGGAATACCTCGATGTTGAATCTTTTCGACGGCGTTCTGGAAGAGTTGTTGATGGCAACCCCATCACCCTTTTTGCTGCCGTAAAGAGGCCCGCTGTTCCGTATTATCTCTCCGGTGAACAGATTTATTGCGCTCTTCAGACCTATTTCGGTTCCCTTGAGAAAATAGCTGGTTCTACCATAACTGTCTGTTACGGAACACAATTCAGGAAGATCGGGAGATGAGAATTCACGGAGAATGGGCGGTTCTCCAATGGAAGGAGAAGAGAGATATTCCCTTTCGGTGGTATTCTTGATTCTTCCCCCTGCATCCAGTATGGATGTGCCGGAAACCCTCCATGGAACTTCCGGCCTTGTTCTGGAAAGACCTATGCTGCCCCTTATTCTGCATATGTCCACAGTTCCCGGTATTTTGTCGGAGATCATGATAATGTTTGTGGCAAGCTGAATTTCGCTTTGAACGCCGAAGGTGTAGCTGTTACCTTGAAACGATCGTCTTCTGTGAAGAGAGTCGTTGCCGGATCTTTCTTCGGTGGAAAGGCCCGCCAGCATTATTTCCAGCTCTTTCCTGCTGCCAGCGTATGATCTCACAAGCCATTCAAGCTCGCTGCAGGACTCCCGCAAAGCGCTTGTATCCCCCTCCGGAACTCCAGCTTTCTCTGCCAGCACTCCGAAGGATTTAAGGGCCTTCACTCCCGGAAGGTATTTCCCGAGACTGAACAGGTCGGCGGTATTCACCAGTCTGTTTACTTTCCAGGCCAGGTTCATGTCCGCACCGAGCAGATCGCGGAGATCCACAGGCCTGACAACTGAAGGATCACCGAAGCAGGAGATGATCCTGCTGAGATTCTTCTGCAGTTTTCCAAGGACTTCCAAAGATTTCTTCTCGAACTCGCTCACAATGTTTCTTCCTCCGGTAAAGAATATATCGAAAATTTGTGAAAAATGAGCTGCTGGCTAATTCGCCTTTTTATATACTACAACGGAAAGGAGGCTATTTTGAAGGGAGAGAACTACACCCTTGAGCGACAGGCCATGGTGGAACTCCTCGTAAGCAGAGGTATCAGGGACACCCGGGTTCTTAATGCCATGGGAACAGTAAAAAGGCATCTTTACTTTCCGGGAGCCGCACCTCATCCCGCAGATCCCTATGGTGATTTTCCGTGGCAGATAGGTTACGGACAGACCATGAGTCAGCCATATATAGTCGCATACATGCTTGAGAGACTGGCCCTTGAGGCAGGAGACAGGGTACTTGAAATAGGTACGGGTTCAGGTTACCAGGCAGCAGTACTGGGGGAAATGGGAATGGAAGTATTCACCATGGAAAAAGTGCCTGAGCTCTACGAACACTCAAGGGGCGTTCTGAACGCTTCCATCAGTGTCAGATCAGGTGATGGCTGGGATGGCTGGCCTGAAGTAGCGCCTTTCAGAGGGATAATTCTAAGCTGCGCACCGGAAGTGATACCCGGGAAGCTCTTTCAACAACTTGATCAGGGAGGCCGGATGATACTTCCCCTGGGAAACTTGTTCCAGAGGTTGATTCTCGTGAGAAAAAACGGAGAGCAAATGAATATTCAGAAAGATCTTCCTGTGAGATTCGTTCCAATGGTAGGGGAATGATCGAAACTGAAAGAATGCCTACTCCATAAGTCGCGGTTCTTTTCTGGGCATCTGGAACACCGAGTTTTCTGCTGCTGAGTCATCCAGCCCTTCAACCGGTTTCACCACCGGTTCATCCCATTTGGCAAGAATTTGAAGTGCCTGGTCGCACCACCTGATGTTAGACTCTTTCAGCTCTTCGAAGTAAATGGATGTAATGAGCCTGAGGTCCGTTGAAAGGGATTCTGCCTGCTCGCCAAGCATTTTGGAGTTCTCCCTTGCGTATCGCAGTTCTTCAATGGCTTTTTCACGATACATACGCACCTGATCCAGCATACTGGCCACACCTGCGCTCTCACCGAACCGAAGCTTCATGAGTATTTCAACTCTGAAACGGTTGAGGTTGGCAGGTTTAAGAAGCCAGCGGTTAAGTTCATCCAGACCAGCCTGATTAAGTTCATACAGTATTTTTTTCTTTTTTTTGAACGGAACATCATGGCGGTCGATGAGGCCGTCTTTCTCGAGATTTCTCAGCATAGGGTAGATGTTTCCGTAGGACTCTTTCCAGTAGAAAACCTCAGGGTGCTCAAGCTCTTTGCGGATATCATAACCCGTCTGGGGTCCAAGGCTGAGAATCGAAAGCAGCCCGTAGTAGGACTGGGGGTATTCATTAACACTCATCAAACATCAACTTCCTTACTTCCGATGAACGCGTAACCTAATACAGTGCAATGGGTAAAGAATAGTATCTTGACAATGTATCTAATAGTACTATAATCATTCCCGTGTTGGAAAAACAGAGAAGGGAAACAATGAAAAATCCATTCGAAATGTTTGAGGGTTTGAACGGTACGAACTTCCCTTCTCGTGTTTCCACATCAGGCGGAGACCGTTTTTCAGTGCGATGGCCGAAATATCAGGGTGTTGTTGGTGCGTGGTATTTCAGAAGGCCTGAAATACCTTCATCGCAGTTAGAATCAGTCTCCGCCTGCACATTATTCAATTCTTTTGGAAGGGGTAATAATGTCGGTTTACCTTTCAGTGGATATGAACCTTCTTGAGAAAAACCTCAGGAAACTTCCTCCTCTTCCTGCTGCTATTCTTTACCTGGCCTGGGGCGCAACCCAGATAAGGAATATAGATTCCCTGAGAAATTTCTCGAGAAAAGGACTTTTCAGGAGCGTTTCTCCGGAGAGCAATGGTCAGGTTAACATTGCATCGTGACTAGAAACGGTGCAGTTTGTTTAGCACTGGCTATTCTCGGGTGCGCTAACCCCCCCGGGGTTCTTGAAACTGAGTCGGTTCTTAACCTCAGTGTAGTTGCAACAACGGTACTTCCGGAAAACATGTTCATTGGATATCCTGCAGATGCCTGCTTCGGCCCCTCGGGAGAAATTCTCGTTCTCGATCAGGCAGCAGCTGCCGTTCATGTATTCACCCCTGAAGGTTCCTACATGGAAACCTTCGGATCCTGCGGAGACGGACCCGGTGAAATGGGTAACCCTATGTCCATAGAGACCGTGGGTAATCGCATACTGATCAGAGATCAGGTGAGGAACGGCTATCTGATCTTCAATGGAGACCATGTCTTTGAAGGTGAGGCGGCATACTGGTCAAGGTCTGCTCCGCAGGATTTCAGAAACGCAGGGGGCGGCAGATTCATTGCCGTTCGCTGCGGGATAGTTCCAGCTGAGAACGGACCGGGGCTTTTCAGAGAGGCACTGATCTACAAAACAGGTGAAGAGGAACCGGAGGCGGTGCTGCAGGCTGACACCGTTCCCCTGGACCCATCGGAAATAGCATCGCTGGCTCGGGCCAAGGAGGGGCTTCTGGTTGCCTCGGATACATGCGGAAGGTGTTTTACCGCACTCACCACAGTTGACAGCTATAGAATTCACGTGTGGAACGGCGTGTCCATGGAGGAGTTTATAGACCTGGAGGTTCAACCGGTTCGGAAAACTGATTCAGAGATACGCAGAGAAGAAGAATTCATGACTGCTCAAATGAACACCATGGGTGCTGAGGGCTTCACTGAATGGACGGCACAGGCATACAGGGATGTTATCCGCAGCATGGGTGTCTACCGGGGAGAGCTCTGGGTTCAGAACGGTCAG
>CAZNFQ010000054.1:0-14386 GCA_964571965.1 uncultured bacterium
GGAGAAACCTGGGAGACCTGAAACAGCCCTATTGCGAACCCGCCACCGCCACTCTTATGGCAGAGGCACTGGAGGCGGCTTCAGATTCCACGAACCCCTACAGCCAGTTCTACAGACAGAGAGCTTTTCTTACCAGAACAGCAATGAGACAGGGTATTTACTATACGGGTTACCTTGAAGATCCTCCACCCTGGATTACACCGGCTGCCTTGATGGAGCACCAGTGAGCATTACGATTCCAGCACCCCTTGCAGCAAAGGTTGTATGGTTCTGCACAAGGATGAACGTGCAGGCAGGCGAAACTGTAATAGAAAAAGGCACCCCCGGGAATGAACTCTTCATAATCACCAGAGGCCAGTTCCGCGTGCACGACGACTCCGCCGGTGAGGACTTCGTTCTCGCAATGCTCAACCGGGGAGATATTTTCGGGGAAATGGCCTTCATCGACCGCACTGAAAGGTCTGCTTCAGTTTCAGCAGTGTGCACAAGCAGTCTTCTCCGCATGGGAACCGTTGAGTATGAAACCATGCTAAGGAAAGAACCACAGACCGCTGTGGACTTCATGCGATTTCTCTCCGCCATCGTCTGCAGAAGACTTCGTCTGGCAAACGATGCCCTTCTTCAGGTTGCATACGGAGACCAGGGGCTGGACGCCGCTAACGACTCCAATCTGAAACAGGCGATAGCCAATATGCACGAAGCCGTGAGAATGGAGCTGGAGGGTACCTAGTCGGTATCCTCGTGCACCGGAAGAACCTCCCATACGAAACAGGAACCGCCCTCTATGGGAATGTTCGAGAAGGAATAGGTTCTCCACTGGCAGTCCTCTATGCGAAAGTCGTAGAAACCCTCTGTAACCTGAAATACAGCAGAGCTGTCCGGGGGCAGAATGGAAAGACCCAGCATGTCTATCCACTTTTCCCTGCCTGATTCAGTAACCCATACGAAATAGAAGTCAGTGGATGTGCAGTTCTTTATCTCAACTGAAGCACTGGAGCCTGCAGCTGATGCAAATGCAGTGATGATCATAAGAACTGCCCATGCTGTTTTCATTCGGTATCCTCCTTTAGAACTCTCTACCCTCGCCGGAGGGAGGAGTTCCAGGGTATCAGACCATGGAAAGACTGATTCGCCTTCTCTTTTCATCCAGTCCGGTAACGGTAACATTTACCTTCATACCCACCCGGACAACCTCCGAGGGGTGACGTATCCAATCTTTGCTGAGACAGCTTATGTGAACCAGCCCGTCGGTGTGAACGCCCACATCAACGAATGCACCGAAATCCGTTACGTTGGTTACTATTCCGGGAAGGCTCATGCCCTCCTTCAGATCTTCCAGACTGTGCACATCCGCAAAGGAGAATGCCTCGAAACCGCTTCTGGGATCCCTGCCGGGTTTTTCCAGTTCCGCCAGTATATCCTTCAGGGTAGGTATTCCCCTCTCTTCCGTAACGTATTTCCCCAGATCAAGGGAACGGGCTCTGCCGGAATCGCTTATCAACCCGTTCACTGTAGTTCCGGCATCCCGGGCCATCTCTTCCACGATGGCGTAGCTCTCAGGATGAACTGCGCTGCCGTCCAGTGGGTTGACAGCTCCCGGAATACGCAGGAAACCTGCGCACTGCTGAAAGGCCACAGGACCTATACCCGGGACTTTCAGAAGCTGGGACCTTGACTTGAAGCCGCCTGAAGAGTTACGGAACTCCACAATGGATGCGGCTCTGGAACCGCTGAGACCGGATACATAGGAAAGGAGTTTTGCGCTTGCACTGTTAAGATTGACTCCCACACGGTTCACGCAGGAAACCACCGTATCATCGAGAGATTCCCTGAGGAGCTTCTGATCCACGTCGTGCTGGTACTGGCCCACTCCCACACTTCCCGGATCTATCTTCACCAGTTCAGCCAGCGGGTCCTGAAGCCTTCTTCCTATGGAAATGGCTCCCCTGACGGTAAGGTCAAGCTCGGGGAATTCCTCCCTGGCCAGTTCAGATGCTGAATAGATCGATGCACCGCTCTCGTTTACCATTACCAGAGGCAGACCGGTTTCCAGGTTCCTCAGGAAGGATTCCGTCTCTCTTCCTGCTGTACCGTTACCCACAGCAATACATTGGATACCGTGGGTTTCCAGAAGGCTTCTTACAGTTGCTGCAGCTGATTCAGTCTTCCCCGTATGGGGATAAATGGTGGTGTGCTCCAGAAGTCTGCCCATGGGGTCCAGGCAAACGGTCTTGCAGCCTGTTCTGAACCCGGGATCCACCGCCAGTACCGCCTTCTGACCCAATGGAGGGGCCATGAGCAGATCTCTAAGGTTCATGGCGAATACCCTCACCGCCTCCCTGTCTGCCCTTTCCCTTGAAACAAGCCTTACTTCTGTCTCCATCTGGGGTCCCAGAAGTCTCTTCAACCCGTCTTCCATTGCCGTAAGCACCTGACTGCCGCATGGATTATCCGTAACCGGGAAAAACCTCTGCACCAGGGACAGAACTTTTTCATGGTCAACCTGCACCGAAAGGTTAAGAAAAAGCTCCTTCTCTCCTCTGCGCATGGCAAGTACCCTGTGGGAGGGTGCACCAGATACCTTCTCGGACCAGTCGAACCAGTCCCGGTATCTGCTTCCTTCTTTCTCCTTACCCTTGATCACTTTACTTACATAAACGCCATGCTTCATGTAGTGGTCGCGAACAATGGACCTCACATCGGAATCCAGGGTGATCCTTTCAGCAATGATGTCCCTGGCACCGGAAAGGGCCGATTCAGCATTCTCAACGCCCTTGGTAATGTCTATGTATTTCCCTGCCATTTCTTCAGGGTTTCCGTTTCCCTGTTCAAGCAGCTGATCGGCCAGAGGCTCCAGCCCCATTTCATGAGCCCTGGAAGCCCTGGTCCTTCTTTTCGGTCTGAAGGGAAGGTATATGTCCTCGAGCCGGGTAAGGGTTTCTGCCTCTTCGATCTTTTTTCGAAGCTCATGGGTAAGAAGGTTTCTCTCTGTAAGGGAGGCAGTTATGGCCCTTCTTCTCTGATCCATGGCCGCAAGTTTCTCCCTGAGGTCCCGAACGGAAGCAAGTACCACCTCGTCCATTCCCCCGGAGGCTTCCTTCCTGTACCTGGCTATGAATGGAATGGTTGCGCCATCATCCATAAGCTTGAGCACCGATTCGACGCTGCTTCTGTTCAGCGAGAGTTCACCTGCTATGGCATTGCGGTATTCCAAGGGTATTCTCCTTCCTTCGGGAACGCCGAATATACGATTTTTGCGCAACTTACGGAGCATGGTGTATATTCGGGCTCTCAAAAATGTCTCAATTTCGAACGGAGAAGAATAAATGCCACGGGATTACAATCTCGCGAAGATCAGGAACATTGGAATAATGGCCCATATCGATGCGGGTAAAACGACGGTTTCCGAGAGGATCCTCTTCTACACCGGAAAGTCGCATCGAATCGGAGAGGTCCACGACGGTGAAGCCACAATGGACTGGATGGAACAGGAACAGGAACGGGGCATCACCATCACCAGCGCCGCAACCACCACCGAGTGGAAAGGCCACCAGATCAACCTTATCGATACTCCCGGGCACGTGGATTTCACCGTGGAGGTTGAAAGAAGCCTCAGGGTTCTCGACGGTACCATAGCCCTGTTCTGTGCCGTTGGAGGAGTGGAACCCCAGAGTGAAACTGTCTGGCGGCAGGCGGATAAGTATAATGTTCCCAGAATTGCCTTCATAAACAAAATGGACCGCTCAGGGGCAGATTTCTACGGAGTGCTCAAGGAACTCCACGTGAGGCTCAACGCCAATGCCATTCCCATAACCATTCCCATTCTCGGCGAGGATCGGGCATTCCTGGGAATAATCGATCTTGTGGATAACTGCGCAATTTACTACGATGAGTCTTCGGGCGGAATGAAATTCGAAGAGAAACCCATTCCCGAAGACATGAAGTCTATAGCAAGGAAACAGCGTCTGATACTTATCGAAAAGGTCAGCGAGGTTAACGAAACACTTCTGGATAAATTCTGCGCCGACGAACCTATAGAGAAGGAAGAGCTATCACTTGCCATCAGGAAGGCAACCCACGATGGCCTCGTGTGCCCGGTTCTATGCGGCAGCGCCTACAAGAACAAAGGTGTTCAGAGGCTTCTGGATGCAGTGGTGGCCTATCTTCCCTCGCCTGTGGATCTGCCCCCTATCAGCGGAAAAAGTAAAACCGGAAAACTGGAGGAGCGGGAAGCAGGAAACGACGGACCCCTGGCGGCCCTTGCCTTCAAGGTGGTAACCGACAGACACACTGGAAAACTTATCTACACAAGGGTTTACTCCGGCGTGCTCGAAGCCGGAAGTCATGTTCTGAACTCGGTTACAGGTAAGAAACAGCGTGTGGGACGAATACTCAGAATGCATGCAAACCGCCGTGAAGCGGTGGAGCGGTTGAACACCGGCGAGATCGGAGCCCTTATAGGCCTTTCGGACACCATCACCGGAGACACTCTCTGTTCCATAGACGAGCCTATCATCCTTGAGGCCATCGAGTTTCCGGCACCGGTGCTGAGCATTGCGGTGAAACCCATAAAGAGACAGGACAGAGACAGACTGACGGAAGCCCTGGCCAAACTTGCAGAGGAAGACCCCACCTTCACAGTGGAGACCAACGATGAAACAGGCGACACCATTATATCCGGCATGGGCGAACTCCACCTTGAGATAATAGTTGACCGCATCAAACGCGAGTTCAGCGTAGAGGTGGAAGAGAACGAACCTCAGGTGGCATACCGTGAGACCATCAACGGCTCCATAGACTGGAACGAAAAATACAAGAAACAGACAGGCGGAAAGGGTCAGTACGCCCATGTTGTTTTCACCCTTGAACCTCTGCCTGCCGGAAGCGGTTTCGAGTTCATGAACGAGGTAAAGGGAGGAAACATTCCCAGGGAGTACATACCCGCCGTGGAAAAGGGCATTATAGACGCCATGAAACAGGGAGTGTACTGCGGTTTCCCCGTTGTGGACGTGAAGGTGACCCTGAAAGACGGCTCCAGTCACGCCGTGGACTCCTCTGAAATGGCCTTCAGGGCATGCGCAAAGGCAGCCTTCAGAAAAGCCTTCATGAAATGCGGTCCATCCCTTCTCGAACCTGTCATGTCCGTTACGGTGGTAAGCCCCGAAGAATACTCCGGAGGGGTTTCCGGAAGCATTTACGAACGGCGGGGAAACATCATTGCCATGAACGACAGGTCGGGAGCCAAGGAATTCAAGGCAAGGGTGCCCCTGTCGAGAATGTTCGGCTATGCCACCGACCTAAGGAATTCCACCCAGGGCAGAGCCGGCTTTTCCATGCAGTTCGAGCACTACGAGGCGGTCCCGGATTCCATAGCCGAAGACGTAATAAAGGAACACAAGAACAGGTGAAGCTTCTCACAGAAGCTGCAGCAGTAGGCGCCGGGGGATTCGCCGGCGCCGTTGTCCGGCATCTGGTGGTTGGAATAACAGGCTCCACAGCTGGAATCATAGCGGTTAACGTTGCAGGCTGTCTGGTTCTGGGACTGCTCTCCCAGGAATCGAAATTTGCCCTGTTCGCCGCAACGGGTTTCCTTGGGGCTCTTACCACTTTCAGCGCCCTCAGCGGACATGCAGTCAGGCTCTGGACCTCGGGAGATACCATTACCGCTGCCCTGTTCGTACTCACTAATGTTTTTGCAGGACTGGCTGCCTTCGTGATAGGACTCTACATAAGGGGTCAGATAGCGGTATAAACCGTGTGACTTCCCTTCCGAACGGTTTTCAGCTTCCCCCTGGCAACAAGTTTCTGGAGAGTTCTCTTCACACTGAGATCACCAAATCGTCTGAATCTGCCCAGGACCTTCGACTCTGTTTTTCCAGAACAGCAGTAGTCGAGTATTTCAGCGGTAAGGATCCCGGCTCCGTCGGGAAGCCTTTTCATAGGAATAACAACTGTTACACCGGGGTTCACCGGATTGGTCTGAATGGCAAGAGAGTCGTCGAAAGCCTGGAGAAACTTCCTCAGTGCCGTTCGTATCCTGCCGCCTTTTCCCCCGGAACCGTATCCGTGAATAACATGAAACCTGGAGAGGTCTCCCCTTTTCACCCTTTCATTGTATGAACTGACGAAGAGATCCACGGCTTCAGCCACTGTATACCCGTGAAGGTCTATGCGGGAACTCAAAGGGATAACTCCATTCAGAGTCCGGTGACGCCGCTGAGGAAGTCTTCCCAGGATATGTACATGCCGGGGAGGGGGCTCCACCAGAGAATGGTTCCGTCAATGTAAACCCTGAAGCGGTCCAGCACAGGTGCTGTGTTCGGGTCTCCCCCGGTTTCCGCGGTGTGTTTCTCCCTTATGGCTATGTCGAAAAAGTGGTCGAAGCTACCGCTGCATGTGCTGCTGTCTTCATCCTCGACCATGAACATGACGTTTTCAGGGAAGGGCTCTGCGTATACGGCAGCTGCGGTCAGGGCATTTCTAAGGTAATCCACCATGGTGCCCGCGTCCGGCTGCGGGTCCGGGGCAAGCATGAGAAAAAGCGCCAGCATTATTCCATTCCCGCAAGGAATTTTACCAGTTTCGCCATGGCGCGGCCTCTGTGAGAAACAACGTGCTTCTCTTCAGGTACCGCCTGCGCAAAGGTTTTTTCAAGTTCAGTGGAGTAGAACACCGGATCGTAGCCGAAACCGCCTTCGCCAAGATGCTCGTGGGTTATGCAGCCCTCCACCTCTCCGGTGAATGTACGTTCATCCCCCTCCGGGGTAACCATGGCAATCACCGTTCTGAAAACGGCTCTGCGCTTTGCTCCGCACTCCCCTCTCAGGGAATTGAGAAGTTTTTCCGTGTTGTCACGGTAGGTACAGTTCTCACCGGCATACCTGGCGGTGTAGACACCGGGGGCATTCCCCAGTGCCCATACGAAAAGCCCGGTATCGTCGGCTATTGCGGCCTTTCCAGTGGCTCTGGCTGCTTCCCTGGCTTTAAGAAGGGCGTTTTCCTCGAGTGTTGCTCCTGTTTCCTCCACGTCCCAGCCCGGAATGATATCTCCCACCGAAGTAATTTCGGTATGGAGCATTTGCCTGAGCTCTTCCAGCTTGTGACGGTTTGCAGAGGCAAGAACGAAATCCATCATTACTCTCCTGTGGCATCCTTCTGGGCAGGAATAACTATTTCCCTGATAGCTTCAATGGCATCACCGGCCATGGAGAAAACTGTTGAATGCTCAACTGGTTCGTCTTCGGCTGAAGCCTGAATCTCAATGAGCCTTCCATCTTCGCCGGCAACGATGTTCATGTCCATGTCTGCCCTGCTGTCTTCCTCATAGCAGAGATCAAGCAGGGTTTCTCCCCTGACCACTCCAAGACTGAGTGCTCCTATGTACTGTTTCCATGGGTCCTTATCCAGCTGTCCCGAAGAAAGAAGTCTCAGCACCGCAAGCCTTAGCGCCACAACGCTGCCGGTAATGCTTGCAACCCTGGTGCCGCCGTCGGCAACCAGAACATCACAGTCTATGGTTATTGTTTTCTCGGGAATATCCGACAGTTTAATGCACTGCCTGAGGGAACGCCCGATCAGTCTTTGTATCTCCTGACTGCGGCCCTTTATTCCGTTACCCGTACGGTCACGGCGTATCCTTTTGTCTCCGCTTCCGGGAAGCATATCGTACTCGGCGGTAATCCAGCCGCTTCCCTTTCCCCGCAGGAAAAAGGGAACCTTGTACTCCACCGTGGCCGAACAGAGAACCCTGTTCTCTCCCCATGAAACGAGAACGCTTCCGTGGGGACCGGACTGAAATCCGGTTTCGAAAACGATATCCCTCAGGTGTCCGGCCGATCTGCCGTCCGATCTTACGAATTTATCCGTCATTACGGGCCTGTCCTTTATCTATCTGCTTGATGGGATTCCCCTTAGCACTATCCCGCCGCTGTATTCATTAACAGCCTCACCGGAAACGAAGGGGAACAAAATGGTATAGGAAATAAACCTTGCCTCGATGGTTCTCTGAACTGACATCCAGTCGGGACTGACCGGAAGGTCGATGAAACATGTATCTCCGCTGGCAAAGGCCCAGACCTGATCCAGTTCGGACTGCGAATAACCTGAACGGTCTGCCCAGAGCTCCATGAGCAGCTGCAGCTCGGTAGGTCTGTCAGCTGGTCCCGGGGCCTGGGGAAGTGAGTCTACAAGAACCTCACTCTGTCCTGCAACGAACAGGGAACATGGGGTAGCCTTCCAGTCGGGATTCCAGACCGCGGAGCCGGATTCGGTCATTTCCACGGGTTCATATTCGGGAATCGCCGGGGCATTGTACTCCACTGTCTCTTCCATGGTTTCCGCAGCCTGAACGGTGCCGGAGTCATCCAGTCCCATCTTCCTGTTCAGGATCTCCATACCGATTTTAGCAATAAAACCGAAAAGCAGTGCGATAACAACGATGATCACCAGTGATCTGATCATTCTGGAAGACGATGGGGCATTTTTCTTCTCAGCCAATCAGCTCTCCCTTTCTGCATAGTTCATTATGGCTTCTACAATAGCCTGTGCGGCTCTGAAACGGAAGTCCAGGGAAAGAAGTTCCCTCTCCTCGTCGGGATTCGAGATGAAACCGACTTCAATGAGAACCGCCGGCATATAGGCACCTCTGAGAACATAGAACCCTGCTCTTTTCACGCCGCGGTCCCTTCTCAGGGGAAAGCTGGTTCTGAAACCGCTCTGAACTGTACCTGCGAACAGACTGGACTGATTCTGGAATATGGACTGGGCCATGTCCGCGAGAAGGAAAGAAAGGGGATCGTTTGAAACAGATGGAAGATCATCCATCTGGAGTACATCGTTCTCCAGCATCTCCACAGCCCTGGCGTCATCGGTGCGTGCCCTGGAGAGGAAGAATGTTTCAAATCCGTGAGCTTCTCTGTTCTCTGCGGCGTTGCAGTGAATACTGACGAAAAGGTCGGCCCTGTTTCTGTTGGCAATTCTGGTCCTTGCTCCAAGTGATACGTAATCATCGGTGGTTCTCGTTAACACCACCCTGAGCTCAGGCATTCGAATGCTGAGGAGGTCACGGACCATAAGGGATATCTCCAGGGTCCTGTCCTTCTCATAACTTCCTGATGGTCCAACAGCTCCCGGATCTCTTCCACCGTGACCCGGGTCGATAACTATGCAGTCGAAGTCTGTCAGCCAGGGTGAGCCGTAACCGCTTTCAAAGGCCTGGAAAATCAGTGAATCCGATAGCAGAGAGGTGTCCGGTGGCGGTGGAGGTCCCTGCCATGAAATCTCGGGGAGTTCCACAGGGTTTTCTGAACGGCCGAAAACGATCATTACCATTGAATCCCCGCTCAAAGCCCAGTCAGCACCTGCAATCAGTGTATCGAACACAGCGGTGAATCCCGTGCTGTCCGCGGTGATTTCATCCAGCCAGACGGGCAGCCCGTTAAACCGATGCAGGGTTACCGCCTCTGAGGTTTCAACCTGAATTGTATGGCCCCGGGCCTGCACAGAAGGATTCAGCCTGCCCTCACCCGCCAGTTCAAGCACCACTCCGTCGTATCTGGGAAAAACCGTAAGGGTTGCAGATGTAACGGCGAGAATTGCGAAAAGCTCCCTCATTGCTCCCTCAGCGAGTGTTTCATTGCCGCTTCGATCCTCCGTTTGCTGTCCCTGTCTGCAATGTCCGACCGTTTGTCGTACTTCGTTTTACCCCTGCAGAGACCGATCTGTATTTTTGCCCTGCCCCTGCTGCTGATATGAACGTCGAGGGGTACCAGAGTTATTCCCTTTTCCTCGGTTTTTCTTCGGATTTTTCTCAGTTCCCTTGCGTGTGCAAGAAGCTTCCGCGGCCTGTCTGGATCATGGTTATCACGGGCCTCGGGATACTCCGCAATGTGCATGCCGTAAACCCAGAGTTCGAAATTGTCATCGAATTGAGCATAGGCCCCGACGAGACTCACCTTGCCCCCTCGTATGGATTTGATTTCGCTTCCCGCAAGAACCAGGCCCATCTCGATGGATTCTATAATGTGGTAGTCGTGCCTGGCTTTCCTGTTCCTTGCAACAACCGTGGTTTCACCTGTCATAAATTTCCTTTCATCAACGGGGAAATATATCAGGGGGGATTGACTTCTGCACGGGTTTTAGCATAATTGCGCCTGCGAACAACGGAGCCGTGGTGGCGGAATTGGCAGACGCGCTAGGTTCAGGACCTAGTGAGGGCAACCTTGTGGGGGTTCAAGTCCCCCCCACGGTACCAGGGGCCGCAGTGAAAGCTGCGGCCCTTTTTTTATATTCTTACTGCACCCTGAGCCTCCCGGAAAGGACGGACAATGGAAAAAGCATGTTATGATGCATCTTTGCACCTTAACGACTGCCTTGTCACCTGGCGTGACGCAGGATGGCTCGAAAAGGGAAACGAGAAAGCCGCAGAAGAGTTCATAGGCTCGGGAAGCGCCCTGGTTGGCCTTGAAAACGGAAGGGCCGTAGCTCTGGCAACTTCAGGCAAAGGATCCCTGTACCATTGCCTTCACTCCTCCGAACTGCCCTTCTGCTCCATCAATTCAGTAAATGTTTCCTTCCATGGAAGGAAACTGGGTTACGCGGCAGCACTCACTTCAGCTCTTCTTGCAGAGGCCGCGGAGCGTGGAGATGCATGTGCCGGTCTCGGGATGTTCGAACAGGGTTTCTATGACCGTCTTGGCTTCTCCAATATGCCTTACTGGAAATCAGTATCCCTTGTACCGTCAGACATTGATCTGAAGGGCGAATTCACTTCCAGACCTGTGAGACTCTCGGCTGAGAACTGGATGGAAATTCACCGGAACAGAACTGAAAGGTACAGGCATCACGGTTCTGTGAACCTCTCCCCTGCATCAACGAGAGCCGCCATGGCATTCTCTGGAAACTGCTTCGCCCTGGGCTTCAGGAACGAAACCGGTAGGCTGACTCATCACATATTCTTTGAGAAGATTTCCGGTGAAAACGGTCCGGCGTATACAGGCTGGCTGGTGTACGGCGATCCATCACAGTTCAGAGACCTGATGCTTGTGGTGAAATCCCTGGGTGATCAGATAGATACCGTCAGGATATCCGAACCTCCCGGAGTACAGCTTCAGGCACTGCTGAAAAAACCCCTTTCCAACAGAAGGAGAACCCTTAAAACCCTTCAAGACAGAGTTGAAACCCGTGCCCTCTCCTGGACGCAGTGCAGGATACTCTCACTTGAAGGATGCATCAACGGAATGAACTGTCCGGGAGGGTCATGTTCCTTCAACCTGAGACTTCACGATCCCATTTCAGAATATCTGGAGAGTTCCGGAGGGTGGAGCGGATGCTCGGGAGATTACACCGTTTCCCTTTCCGGCGATTCCAGGGCGGTTCCCGGAATTGCTTCAGGGCTTCCGATGATGGAATGTTCGGTGAACACCTTTACCAAACTCTGGAATGGATCTGTCAGGCCCACCCTTATTCCATTTACCGACAGCATAAGTGCTCCGCTGGAGCTGCTTGTATCTGTTGAAAAGGCAGTTCCAATGCCTGAGCCCTCTTTTGACTGGGAACTCTAAGAGGGAAGAAGCTTACCTCTTTTAAGTTCTTCTATTGTGGGGTTGTTCATGTCCCTTGCCGAAACAATGGGATTCTCCGCGGTCCACGGAATCTCAAGGGTATTGT
Source organism: uncultured bacterium (assembly GCA_964571965.1). GTDB lineage: Bacteria > Fermentibacterota > Fermentibacteria > Fermentibacterales > JCC-6 > Sabulitectum. Next base: position 11,668 of record CAZNFQ010000054.1, read on the forward strand.
CGTTCCAGGCAACTCCCTGTTCATCGGTTCCGTCGTAGTAACGGTCCACTGCATACAGGAGGGTTACTTCCGACAGGGCAAGGAAACCGTGGGCTACACCGGGAGGAATCAGCAGACACAGCGAATCCTCGGCTGATACTCTGAAAACGGAGGTTTTCATGAAGGTGTCCGAACTGCTGCGAAGATCGATAAGAGCGGTCTGCAGTGATCCATTTACAGGCACCCACCAGTCGTACTGCCTGTGATGGTAATGAAGACCGCGAAGGGCACCCATGACCGATCTGGAAAGGTTCAGCTGGATCTGCTCCGTGTAATTGCAGTGTGGGGCCCACTGACTGCGAAACAGTTCACTGAAACTGCCCCTGTTGTCAGTGAACTTCGAAAGTCTATGGATTTTCACTCCATTGATGTTCACCTTTTCTGTCACAATAATAGAATCTGCATCCACTGGAGCTCCTTTCGCGGTAAGACTGATTATCGTATTTAGAGTCAACGTTGAAAAGGGACTAGATCTGGAGTAATGTCATGGGTTCAGCCGTCATTCTGACTGGTGTTCTTCTCATAACCGGCTTTCTTGGAACCTACGGAACAGCATCTGACGATTTCATACTCTCCGCAATTGAAACGGAAACCGGATATATCTGTTCCGGTTCCATGATTCAACCCGCAGGGTTCAACTCAAGATACCTTGCCGTTGATACAGCCGGTAACTGCGTAAATGACTCTCTGCCGCCGGGAAACTGTTTCCTGCTGTGCCGCGGAACGGACAGTTCTCTGGTTTCGGCAATGACAACACCAGCCTGCCTGATCCTTCAGGCTTACTCCATTCAGGGAGAACTTCTCTGGCGGAACGAATATCCCGAACATTCTTCTTTGCAGTTGAGAGAGATGATCAGCGTTCCATCTTCAGGATATCTCCTCACGGGTTTCATCGATGAAAGTGACAGGAAAGATACCATGGTGATCTTTTTTGATCAGAACGGCATCCCTGTGTGGGAACTGCCTGTTGAGAACTCCAGTGCTACGGCACTGTGCTGCATGGCTTCAGGCGGCTACGCTTTATCATGCCTTACTGATTCCGGTTCTGTTCTCTATACTGTCTCCTCCAGCGGACAGATCCTCGATGATTTCATTTTCAACGATGTTTTAATAAGGGACCTTGCAGCCATGAATGAATTTACCGCCGCGGCTGCAGTTGAATACGGTGTAATGCTGCTGGACAGCGAAGGTGACATTGTCTGGAGTTCCCTTGGCGGGGACACACGGGAAATCTACGCTGTAACTTCAGTATCCGGCGGAAGGCTTGCTGCCGCAGGTTCTGTGATCGTGGACGGTGAGCGCCGAAGCTATCTGGCAGAAACCGATTCCAGCGGCGATATTCTATGGGAGAGATCATTCGGTTACGGAGAATCTTTCAGATCAATATTCGCCGCAACCTGCGCCGATGGCGGTTTCCTCTCCGCCGGCGCATACGTCGAGAATGGTACCTATAACTCCTTTTTGATAAGAACGGATTCTCTGGGAATGATCGAATCCCAGGGGGTTTCAGGTGAAGCAGACCCTGCACCTGCAGGCCGCCTCTTCTTCATGAGAAATCCTCAGGCCGGTTCTTCAATAGAAACATGTGTATATCCCTGTGATGAAACGGTTACCCTTTGCATGCGTGACATGGCAGGAAGACTCCTGGACATCAGAACATTTCCCCCGGGGGAAGAACCGGGAACCGTTTCCTTCTCTCACGTGGTACCGGGGACATATCTTATAACCGCATGCACCGATGATGAAGTTTTAACAAAGAAAGTAACAGTGTTAAGGTGAAAGAATGAGAAGAAAAGAAAGAGCTGACCTTGTAAGAAAAGAGCTTGAAAAACTCTACCCGGAAGCTTTTTGCAAACTTGAATACGGGGGAATTCCCGAGAGACTCGTGATCGCCACTATTCTGTCTGCACAGACCACCGACGATGCTGTGAACAAGGCAACTCCGGGGCTCTGGAACAACTACCCGGACATGGAGAGCCTTGCATCAGCAGACCGGGGAAAGGTTGAGGAGCTTCTGAAAACAATAGGGCTTTTCAGGAACAAGACGAAATCCATAATCGGTGCCGCGGCATGGATCAGAGACAACGGACTTCCGGAAACCATAGAAGAGCTGATTCAGATACCCGGTGTGGGCAGGAAAACAGCAAACGTTATCGTGGGAGAAGTCTTCGGTAAACCATCCGTCACCGTTGACACTCATGTGAGAAGACTTGCGTCCAGGCTTGACCTGTCGAGGAATGCGAACCCGGACAAGATCGAAGCCGATCTCAAGAAGATCATTCCACGGGACGAACAGACCATGTTCAGCCACCGTCTTATAACCCATGGGAGACAGATCTGCAGAGCAAGAGCTCCCAGATGCGGTATCTGCCCCCTCACTGAAATCTGTGCCTTTTATAAAAAGAAGGGGCCCGAATAGGGCCCCCTCTTCAAGTGGCAAGACTTCTAGTCCATGTCGCTGAGATCAACGCTCCAGTAGAATCCGTCTTCGTCAACCCATACTTCCCAGAGGGTGTATACGTCGTCGTCTTCGTCAACCACCTTGAAATCGTAGTAGTCGTTGGCGGGAACGTAGAAGGTCATGGTTTCACCGGGGTGAAGAAGCTCTGAACCGAGACGGTCGTCGCCCCAGGGTGAGTCGCTGGGATCGCCGTAAATGTACCAGATCGTCCAGCTGCCC
>CAZNFQ010000055.1:0-14380 GCA_964571965.1 uncultured bacterium
ATCGACATCCCGGGAATCGAGCGCGCCCTCGGCGACATGGGCCTCGACAATCCCGGATGGCTCGAGCCGGCAGCGGCCGCTCACGAGACCTCCGTCGCGGTGGTCGGCGGCGGCCCCGCGGGACTCTCCTGCGCCTTCTACCTCGCGCGCCGCGGCGTTCCGGTGACGATCTACGAGCGCGAAGCCTCGCTCGGCGGCGTGCTGCGGTGGGGTATCCCCTCCTACCGTCTTCCCAACGACCTGCTCGACCGCGTCGTCGACGGGATCGTCTCCGCCGGACCGATCACCGTCGAGACGGGCATCGACGTCGGCGCCGGTCTCTCGATGGAGGAGCTTTTGAGCCGCCACGAGGCGGTTTTTCTCGGCGTCGGCCTGATGAAGAGCCGATCCCTGGGTCTCGACGGGGAGGAGACGGCGGGCGTCGAGGCCGGCCTGTCCTCTCCTGTCTCTGCCCTGAACACCCTTTCGAATACAGACCTGGAGCAGCTGGACAGCTTTCACGCCGAAAGAGCAGTTACCCTCTGCAGAGAACAGCTTGACCGCATAAGGCTGGAAAACCTTCCGGGCTACAGGGACAGCAGCTGGTTCGAGGTATACGTTCTTCTGGAACTGGAGGACAGATACGCCAGATCCGGTGACACGGAAAGAGCGGTTCTGTACGGCTCCGAGATAGACAGACTCTACCCCTCCGCCCATTCCATGTACGGCAGACCGGAAATATCCGGTGGATCCGAGCAGTCAGATACCTGGATAGCCCTGTTGCTGCCGCTTACAGGCCAGGGTTCCGAGTTCGCAGGCCAGGTGGCTTCCGGTGCAAGACTGGCCTTTCAAAGATACGGGGAGATGCACGAAGCATGCCCGGAACTGGTGGATTTCGATACACAGGGAAGCAGCGAAAGACTGGAGCTTCTAGTTCAGTCCCTTGCAGACAATGAATCCTGCGTTGCCGTTCTTGGCCCCCTCACAAGCTCATCCACGCTGATTGCCGCAGGAACGGTCAAGGAAGCGGGTCTTCCTCTGCTGACCCCTACTGCAACATCCGGAGATGTGGACAGGGTGGGAGAACCGGTTTTCAGGCTGGTGGTAAGCCAGGGGAACCAGGCGGCGGCAGTTGCGGAGTATGCAGTAAGGGAGGCTGGATATACCAGGTTCGGAGTAATTTATCCTTATACCGCTCAGGCAACGGGTGAAGCGGAACAGTTCAGATCGGTGGTGGAAAGTCTAGGTGGTTCCGTTGTGTCATCCCAGGGGTATCAGCCCGGGAGCACCGACTTCAAAGACCAGATAATTGCTGTAAAATCACACTCCCCTCAGGCGGTCTTCCTTCCGGTTTCCGCCTGGGATGCGGTTCAGATAGCTCCTCAGCTCCGCTTCTACAGACTTGAAGTGCCTCTTTTCGGAACCTCGGGCTGGGATGATGATCTTCTTTTGAGGCACGGAGGAGAATACGTTGAAGGAGCTGTATTCACAGCTGCTTTCGGCCTTTCTTCACTGTACCCCGAAACCGCCAGATTCGTTTACACCTATACCCGTACCACCGGTGAAGAGCCCACTGCCATAGCGGCTCAGGGGTACGATGCGGCAAGTATTCTTCTGGAAGCATGGGAAAGCACTTCAAGCCCGAACAGAAACAGAATTGCCCGTAAGCTTTCAACGATGCCTCCCTATTATGGCGCATCAGGCCGGTGCGTACTGGGTACGGAAACGGAGACCAGGGTCTCATGGCCAATGATGACCGTGGTGGAAGGCGAGATAATTGGCGTCGAATAGCGGATTCCACTGGGGAGTAGATATCGGGGGATCATACGCAAAGATCGGCTATCTGCTAGGAAGTGAGTTCGTTCTGGAAAGATCGATTCCCACAGGTGCGGCTTCCTCCCCCGGGGATGTGCTGAGAGAGTCCGCAGAGACCATACTGGCCAGGGATCCTTCACCTGCTGCTGTGGGCCTGGGCGCCGCAGGTCTGATAAACCACGATGAGGGTATGATCCAGTTCAGCCCAAATCTACCCCTTTGGACCGGAGCCACAATCAAAGGAATATTGCATCGGTATCTGAATGCCCCGGTAATACTGGATAACGACTGCAATGTCTTTGCCGCAGGCGCTCTCAATTCCGGCGAGATCCCCGCCAGAGGACTATGGCTTTTCATTACACTGGGAACGGGCATAGGCGGCACCATAATCAATGATGGTGCAATAATCTACGGCACAGGAAGCTCGGGGGAGTTCGGTCACGCCACTGTAAGAGAGGGCGGGTTGCCCTGTCCCTGCGGTTCTTCGGGATGCTGGGAGCTCTATGCAGGAAGGAAAGCCCTAGAATGGTACCACCGCAGATTAACGGGAATCTGCCTGGCCCCGAGGGAGATCTCCCGTCTTGCTTCAGAGGGAGATCCTGCAGCCAGAGAGGCCTTCCGGGAATACGGAACATGGTTCGGCATCGGGCTGGCTAATCTGGCAAACTGCTTCGCCCCCGAGGGATTCTTCGTTGCAGGGGGTCTGTCCGCCGCTTTGAAACACTTCGATGTGGCTGCAAGAAGGGAATACATGCGCCGCTGCCGGCATCCCTGGAGCCTGTCCATGCTGGAAAATTCACCGGAAGCCGGTGCATACGGTGCCGCATCCATGGCAAGCCGCAGATGCTGATTCTCATACTGAGTATCATTCTGCAGCCGGATACCACAGAAACCGTTCCCATGGAAACCATGGGTTATGCCGCCGATTCACTGTTTTTTCAGATAGATCAGGAAGACCTCTTTCTGGTTGGAAGTGCATCCCTTGAATACACGGCAATGGGTATCAGAGCCGATACCATCCACTATCAGTCGGAGAGGGAAACCGTAACCGCCGCAGGGAACATGGAACTTACCAACGCAGGTGAAACAGCAACGGGAACAGGGCTTATCTATCACATACCAACTTCCACAGCAAGAACATACGACACATCTTCACTGTATGACCGGGCTGTATACAGCAGCGAAACCGTCACAATGCTCTCCCGTAACGAGTTCAACCTTACAAATGTCAGGTTCACAAGCTGCGAAAAGGATACCTTCGATTACTATTTCTGGTCAAGCAGAATGAAGGTCTTCCCCGACGACAAGGCAGTTGCAGGGCCGGTAACTCTTTATGTGGAGGAAACCCCGATCTTCTGGGTACCCTTCGCGGTTTTCCCCATAAGACGGGGAAGATCATCGGGCTTTACCCTGCCCACCATCGGCGCTTCTTCAAGGGATGGAAGATACATAAGGAAGATGGGTTACTACTTCGGTTTCTCGGATTACGCCGACCTGCTTTTTTCAGCAGACCTCATGGAGAAAACAAGATTCCAGGTAACAGCCACCGAAAGACACTCATTGCGGTACGTGATGAGCGGCAGAACGAGACTGCAATGGCGCAGACAGTTCGAATCACAGAGGGACCGCTGGCTGATCGAAACCCTTCATAACCACGAGCTCCCCGATGGCACGGTGATGAAAATGACGGGAAACTTCGTCAGTGACCGTTCATATCTCGAAGAAACCCAGGTGGATCCCCAGGAAAGAATGGAGAGCGAACTCAGATCCTGGGTATCGTTCTCCCGTAACCTGGGCAGGGGAAGCGCTCAGATAAACCTTGAATACACCGAGTATCTTGATGCCCTTCCTGACACCATAGAGGGGGAAATTCTCTCGGAACTCACCGCTCCTGATTTCAGATACAGTCTCCCCTCTGCACCGATTTTTTCCGCACCGGCGGATCCAGACGAAAGAAGGGTCTGGCACAGTCTCTACTGGAACTTCAGCGGTCACTATCTAACTGAAAACACTGAATGGGAAGACTCCTCTCTCTATAACGCAGGTACCCGTCTGTCCACCGCGTTGACCGCTTCCGAAAGGCTGGGAGGCATACTGGCCATTTCTCCATCCATCAGGGGCACGGGAACGGTTTACGACAGAGACCTCACTGGAAACAGTTATCCCGCATGGTTCCATGGCTCTGCCGGCCTGGCGCTGTCCACTGATCTCTACGGCATTTTTGCTTCGAATTTCCTGGGATACTCTCTCCTGCGCCACACCATAACACCTTCGGTATCGGCAAACTGGGCTCCAGATCGTTTCTTCACAACGAAAGACGGAATGCAGAACACCGAGGACGCCGACTCGCTTTTCTACAGGTTCAGTGACCTGTCCCTTCCCTCATCCGGAACAACTGTGAACCTGGCGCTTACCAATATTCTGGAAGGTAAAAAGGTAGACCGCGGAACCATAGCAAGGGAAGCTCTTGCAGAGCTGTCTTTAAGTACCAGCTGGAGCCCGGACAGGGAGGATGAGAGTTTTTCGAACATTGCAGGTTCACTTAACCTTACCCCTGCAGGCTGGTTCTCCACCCGTCTTGATGCCGGGTGGGATCCCTACAGGAGAGAAATCCACGACCTCTCTCTTACAACAGGGATACAGCTCTCGGGAACCGATCCCACACTGAGACCGGATTCAGGCGTGGTTATTTCCCCGCTCATGTGGAGACTGAGCGTTTCTCACAACTGGAGACCCGACCTGGATGAAACCGGAGTAAGCATAAATAAGGTAAGGCTTTCGGCGGCTGTGGATCTTACATCCAGATGGTCGGTGAACTACCGTGTTTATTATGACATAACTGAATCGGACTTTATAAGCCAGGATTATTCAATAATGAGAGACTTAGACAGCTGGGAAGCTATTTTCACAAGGCATGTTTCTGATGTTGATACCGGCTTCTATTTCAGGATAAACATAAAGGCATTCCCGGATATCAAGATAGAACAGCATACCAGCAGTTTCTAACCTTCGGGGAACACTTGACACAGGGCTTTCTCTGCTCTAGTGTAAACGGGTCATAAGGGTTTAGTGTTACACAATTAGAAAGGGGTAGGGAATTGAACAAAAAAGAACTCATTAACCACGTGGCTGCAAAGGCCGATCTTTCGAAGAAAGATGCTGCTGCCGCTGTCGATGCCTTCATCGACGGTATAAGCAATGTTATCGAATCCGGAGACAAGATCACTCTGATCGGTTTCGGCACATTCGGTATCAAAGAGAGAGCCGCCAGAGTAGGCGTGGTTCCCGGTAAGAATATCAAGAAGCAGTATCCCGCAAAGAAAGTTCCTTATTTCAAGGCCGGCAAAGCCCTGAAAGACAAGGCTCTCTAGGATACATCCGTTCAAGGGGGGAAGGGCATCTGCCCTTCCCCCTTTGTATATTACAAAAATGAAATGGTCAGCGATAATAACAACATACAACAGCTTCTCCGTTATTGGAGAAGCTCTGGATTCTATCCTCTCCCTGGATTCCGGGGAAGCCCCGTGGGACATCGTAGTTGTAGACAACAATTCAACGGATAATACTGTGGATGTATTGAAAACATACGGCAGCAGAATTAATCTGATTACGAATAATACGAATTTAGGCCTTTCAAGGGCAAACAACCTCGGTGCCGCTGCCGCCGGGGGAGAATCACTCTTTTTTCTGAATCCCGATGTAAAACTTCTTCCGGGTGCTGTCACGTCCCTTCACGAATTTCAAAAGACCCATGGCAGCGCAGGACTTCTTGGCCCTATGATGATCGACGTTGACAGGTTACCTCAATCCACCGCACGAACATGGCCCACGCCCGGGGTTATCGCCGCCAGACGAACAGGGTTCGGACGCACTGCCCTTGGTAAAAGAATCTCCCGGAAGCATCTGCACAGCTTCAGCGGTACCGATCCTGTCAGACCGCACTGGCTGGTGGGGGCCGCCCTGTGGCTTACGCCTGAAGGAAGGCGGCGTGTGGGGCTGATGTCAGAGAAGTATTTCCTCTATTTCGAAGATGTGGAGTGGAGCCTCAGAACCTGGAAAAGAAACATGGAAGTATGGTATGTTCCCTCTGCGGTGATCATGCATGTGTGCAAAAGGGAAAGCAGCTCAGGCGGCGATGCTTTGAAGCATCACCTGAGAAGCATGTTTCGTTTCCTTCTTTCACACCCGGCAGTTGCCCTGGGTATGGGACCCGGAGGAGGAGGAAAGTGAAAAAGGGAAAAAGCATTCTCTGGGTACTGCCCCCCTCGGACCTGCTGCTCATTATTTTAATATTCATGGGCGGCTTCTGGATCCGTCACTCGCTCCTGGCTGACCTTATGGGCACCGACTTCAGGCTCTCTGTTTATCACTATCTGCTAAGCGGTCTGGTGCTTGGAAGCGTCCAGGTTGCTTTCATGGCAGTGTTCGGAGTTTACCGGAAGGAATTCGGTCTGGGGATGATCGAAGAAATAGCCGGAATAATCAGGGCCGCCATAATGGCGGTACTCTTCACCTTTGCCACCACTTTCGTTACCAGACAGCTTTTCTTTTCAAGGTTCGTGCTGGTTTTCACCTGCCCCGCTTCAATTGTCCTCCTGGGGTTCTGGCATGGAACCCTCAGAAAACTTGCAAGCAGATCGGGTACCCCCTCTTCAGTGCTGATAGTGGGTAATTCTGAAGGGGCAAAGCAGCTTGGGACCTTCATGGAAACAAGAGCTCAGCTTCCATATGTGATCAGGGCCTATGCCGATCCCCTGAGCAGCGCTGAAGAGATATGCAGAATCATTGATGAACTCCGTATAAATGAACTGGTGGTTGCGGAAAGATCCATATCGGACACCACATTGTCCGGAGTAATACTTCATTGTGAGAAAACCGGCATAAACTACAAGATCGCCGCCGACGTGTTCTCTCTTGTGAGTCTTACAGCAAGGGTTGCCCACATGGGTGGAACAACACTTATTGAATCTGTTCCCGCCCCCCTTTCCGGAGGAGGCTATCTGCTTAAAAGGATCGCCGATCTGGTATTCGCAGCACTCCTCGTTGTTTGCCTTTCACCTGTTTTCCTCCTCACGGCCATAGCAATTGTGATTGATTCAGGATTTCCCGTTTTTTACAGACAGGAAAGGCTGGGCCGGAGCAACAGACCCTTTGAAATGATCAAGTTCAGATCCATGAGAAAGGGAGCGCATGGCGAAAAAGAAATGCTGAGGAACATCAATGAAACATCCGGCCCCCTCTTCAAGATAAAGAAGGATCCCAGAATAACCCGTGTGGGGAGATTCATAAGAAGGTGGTCCATCGACGAGCTCCCGCAGCTTTTCAACGTTCTATCAGGAAAAATGAGCCTGGTGGGCCCAAGACCTCCCCTGCCTGAAGAAGTGGAGGAATACAGCAGACGGGACTTCAAGCGCCTTCATACAATTCCCGGAGTAACAGGGGTGTGGCAGATCTCAGGAAGAAGTCACCTTGGCTTCGATGAAATGGTAAAGCTGGATCTTTACTATGTAGATAACTGGTCAATATGGATGGATCTGGCCATTCTCATGCTTACCCCATCTGCTGTTTTCTCCGGAGACGGGGCATACTGAAAAGAGCCGGGCAGCAGCCCGGCTCAATCCATGGAATAGTAACCTAGTTAACAGGCAGACCAGCTGTGAATTCGTCAACGGTTGATGTGATGGTGCTGATTTCTGCGTCAATCTCGTCGGTGACGGCTGTAATCTCTGCCCTTGCGGCAACAAGCTCCTCTCTGAGAGCGTCTACCTCGGCCTGAAGAGAAGCGATTTCAGGATCGGTATCCCTGAGTTCCTCGAGTTTAACCGACAGTTCATCGAGGACCGCAAGATCAGGAATGATGTTCCTGAGTTCTTCCGTCTGGGCCACAAGACCGTCCAGCTTGGTCTGAACATCATCGAGAAGGTCCATTCCCGGTATCTCTATATCGGGAATTTCCGCATCTGGAACATCAGGAACCCCCGGCACTCCGAATGCAAGTGCTGCACAGGCTAAAAAGCCCATGAGAAAAATCGCTTTCATACATCCTCCCTTTCTCTATCTTTCGTTACACCGCGTAACACCACATAATACACACTGCAGCATATATGTAAAAGGGGCGGTTTCACTGCAGATTTTGGCACACAACCCCAGTTGTATACTGCTATGTTATTGCCATAATATGTCTTACAATAGGCAAGCGATATGCTCATAAATTCACAATGTAGTCAGAAAACCAGAAAGGACAGAAAAATGTCAGTAAAAGAGATTCCAGGAAGCACCATTGTGTCAGAAACATCCGGCACCGACAAGATAACGGTGGTGGATTTCAGCGCCGAGTGGTGCGGTCCCTGCAAGATGCTTCATCCGGTACTCGAAAGCCTTTCCAAAGAACTTGAAGGCAAGGTTGACTTCGTGAAGGTGGACATCGATCAGAGTCCTTCAGAGGCTAACCAGTTCGGTATCCGCGGCGTTCCCACCATGATCGTATTCCATGGGGGCAAGGAAGTGGACAGAATGGTAGGCTTCAGGGACAAGGCCACTCTGAAAAGAGATCTGGAAGCGCTGGCAACAGGGCATCTGGGTTAAAAATGGATTTCCGGGTTGGAATTATAGATAGCGGGTCCAGCGAAGGCACGGAGAAACATACGCTTCTCATTGCAGGCGGCGGACCCGCCGCCCTTTCCGCAGCTGTTTACGCTGCCAGATACGGCATAGACCATGTGGTCATCGAGAGCTGGAAACCCGGCGGGCAGGCAGCCCTCACCGCTGAAATAGAAAACTATCCCGGTTTTGTCTCCATCAAGGGAGCCGATCTCACCGCAGCCATGAAGGAGCAGGCAGAAAAAGCAGGAGCTGTGTTCCGCATGGAATCAGTGGAGAAGACCTGGCTTACAGAAGACGGAATCGGGGTTAAAACAGACACAGCTGAATACCGGGCTGAATATCTTATAATCGCAACCGGAGCCGCCCCTGCAACTCTTGGAGTACCCGGTGAAGACAAATACTACGGCAGAGGTGTAAGTTTCTGCGCAACCTGTGACGCCCCCTTCTTCAGGAACAGGAAAGCCATAGTGGTAGGCGGCGGCGACAGCGCCGTGAAGGAAGCCCTGCACCTCACCCACGTGGTATCCGAGCTGGGTCTTATCCATAGAAGGGACAGGCTCAGGGCAGAACCCTATCTGGCTGAAAAACTGGTATCCAACGAAAAGGTCACAACCTACTGGAACTCCCATCTCAGGGAGATACTTGGAGATGAACAGGGCGTGACAGCCGTGGTGATCGAAACTCCCCGGGGTAAAACAACCGTAGAGACCGATGGCGTTTTCCTCTATGTAGGCACAAAACCCGCAACGGAGCCCTTCGGTGATATCGTGGAACTCAATGAAAAGGGAGCGGTTGTTACAAGGAACATCGTCGGCACCTCGAACCCCAGGGTTTTCGCCGCGGGAGACGTAACGGATAACGGGTTCAGACAGGTGGTAACCGCAGTATCAGAGGGAGCAAGGGCTTCTGCTGCGATTTTCGATCTAATACAGCACTACGAATAAAGGAGATTTACAATGGCACTCCTCTCCGACAGCGACAGGGAAGCAATAAAGGGACACTTCGAAAAAATAACCATGGATGTTCCGGTAATCCTCACCAGGGCTCCGGGAGACAGCGACACCGAGGAGATACTGAAGGAGCTCACTGAGCTTACTCCCAGGCTGAAGCTGACGGTACAGGAATCAACCGGCGGGGAAATGGTTCCCTCGCTGAATATCGGCACCTCCGGCAGGGTCTTTTTTCACGGAACCCCTGCAGGATACGAGTTCAGCAGTCTTCTCACCGGGATCATAGACAACGGCAGGAATGAGGAGACCCTTACCCGGGAGACAATGGAATTTCTGGACGGACTGGAGGAAGATCTGAACATAAAGGTTTTCGTTACCCCCACCTGCCCCCACTGTCCGCCTTCCGTGGTGCTGGCACACAGAATGGCAGCCTACTCCCCCAGGGTCACCGCCGAGGCAATCGAAGCCAACGAGTTCCAGGAACTTTCTGAGAAATACCAGGTTCAGGGTGTTCCCAGAACCGTTATAAACGATACCTTCGCCGCCGAGGGTTCCCAGCCTGAATCCTACCTCATAGAGGCTTTGAAAAGACACATGGAGAAGGAATGATACTGCTTATCCTGGGACTTACGGCAGCCTGGGACATTTCATTCCCCGGCGCAAACCAGGGTTTTTTCGACGCCAGGTATTTCTTCAACCCCGACGAGGATCATCTGGTGTGGGCACTCATAGAAGACGACGTTACCATGGTCAGATACGGCCCTGTTACACTTGGAATAGGGCTCAGCGTGGAAACCTTCATGGGAAAAAGCGACAGCCACGGCGATACGGCATTCAATGTCTATGGAGGGCACTGGAACATAAGGGGCACCGCGGGGGTGAACTACAGAGATCTTCTCTTCACCCTGTTCACAGACCACGAGTGTTTTCACAACATAGACATGGCGGACACCTGCGGTCAGTACATGAACAACATCAAACTGGGAGTAGAGAACCATGTGCAGCCCGTAATGGAGGATCATCCGGTTTTCCTTCCCGGGGGATACATACCTGAATACGCACTCAGTGCCGGAGTCTACAGGCCCAGCAACCCGTCTTTCCAGAAGGGTCACATATTCGACTGGTCGCTGCATTCCAACATAGACTACCCGCTTCTTTCAGCTGGCAGCATGCTCTATGGGGCAATCATCAAGTCAGATTTCTACTTCCACCTTGACGGCGGGGAAAGCAGCAGACACTACGGCGAGATATACGCCCTGCACCATACGGAGCATGGAGACATGGTCGCTTTTTTCAGGCATCACATACACGACACCCAGCCCATAAGACCCATGGAGGGCGAAACCTGCTTCGGCATAAGGTTCCAGTGGGAGTGATTCAGGACGTAACGCTGAACACCCCTGCAAGCAGAAAAACCGAAACGAACACAGCCCCTATCTGAGCCGCCACGTTGAAAATCCACAGAAGAAATGCTTTTGGGAAACTGGTGCTGTAGGAAGCCTGCAGCACCAGTATAGTTAGAAGCAGTCCTATTAGAAAACCGATCCCGGTTCCTGCAACTGGAACCACGGAGAATATCAGGGCAAGGAGCAGTGTGGAGAGCGCGCATGCAATGGAAGCCTTCACAGCTTTACCGAAGGTTGCACGGCGAACTCCCGCCATTTTCGCTCCTATGTGCAGGAACAGAGAATCCAGGATCACCACTAGAATCGCGGTGGCTGCCATCCCCAAGAGGCCCAGGGCTGCATATTCCACGATGTTCTCCTAGTCGGTGAAGGGGTATTTTCCCCCGCTCACCACCACTGGAGGAACCGAACCGTAAGCCTTTCTCACGGCCTTACCCATTTTCTCTATCCTGGAGAAAAGCTCCAGGGGTCTCCAGTTCCACCGGAAATCCTTTATGGCCCTTACTATTTTACCGTTCTCCACAAGGAATACACCATCCCTTGTCATGCCGGTAAGCTTCAGGGTCTTCTGATCCACGAACCTTATGTACCAGAAACGGCGGATCAGGATTCCCCTTTCCACAGTGCTGACAAGGTCAGTTACGGTTCCCTCTCCCCCTTCCATATCCAGTGTATTAGGAATGAACAGGGGGTCGCGGCCTGTCTGGGAGGCTGTGTAACGGTCGCAGGGCATGTTCTTCACCACACCCCGCTCTATCCACACGGAATCCGCCGCGGGAAGTCCCTGATCATTGAAGGGCACCCCGGGGGTCATGCCGTTTACCCTGGATGAAAGGGTAAAATCCGTGCCGGTTATCTTTTTCCCCTCCATGCCGCTGAACACGCTGGTGCCTTCGTCTGCTGACCTGGCATCCATTACCCATGGAAGGAACATCAGGAGGTTCCAGGTGGCTTCAGGCTCAAGTATAAGCTTGTATTCGCCTGGTTCCAGTTCAGTGGCATCCATGTCCAGAGCAACTTCTGAAGCAACCTCTTCCACCGCTCTGTCCACTTCCAGGTCTTTCCAGCCGGTTCCCCTGATATCCCTGTAGCTGGAAGCCCTGCCCTTGTCCATGGTGAATGAAAAGCCAGCCTGTGTGGACCTGTGAAAACCGGAGTTCCCGGTTGAGGTGCAGAAAGCCACCTGAGAAAACACCATCCTGTAGATACCCGCTGTCTGGTATCCTTTGGACTCAGCGGTTGATATGGCCTTTTCCACCGCTTCCATCCTTGCAGAAGCGGGGCAATCAGCGGTATCCGGGTCCCAGGCGTTCTCCACCACGGGATACTCCTGACCGCCCGGGACCGGGGGCATGTACTCAGGATCAGGCGAGGAAGTGGAAAGCAATGCCCTGGCTTCACCGGCTATGACCGGCAGTGCATCGATGTCGATTCTCTGGGAATTCACACTGGCCTGTCTTTCTCCGTCCCCGACTGTGAGCTTCAGCTCCCTGCGGAAAACATCCAGGTTCTGTGTGATACGGTTCTGGCCGAATCGAACGGAGGCTTCCCTGGTCTCCGTTAGCAGAGCCACTGAATCCTTTGTGCCGGAAGCAACAACTGCGGCTTTCACAAAATCAAGCATTTCTCTCCCGGTCATTATCTGCCACCTCCAACTTCCACGTCCCTGAATCTGCAGTAACTTGCGCCATGGGTCATTCTGGCCCTCTGCCCGGGCTCCCCCTTACCGCAGTTGAGTACGCCCATGGTTCTGAAGTATTTCTCATCGGCAATGCCGTCGAGGCTTCCCCAGAACTTCGGTGTAACGCTTCTGTAAATGACTTTCTTCAGCGGACGGACCTTCCTGCCGTTCTTTATCTCCCAGAACATGTCTCCGCCGAACTGGAAATTCTCCCTCCTCTGATCTATGGAGAAAGAGCCCCTTCCCTCTATCCAGATACCATGGGCCACATCAGAGGCAAGGTCTTCAGGTGACACTCCGTTTGAAGGTGGTTCCAGGTAGAAATTCGGCTGCCTGTTTATGGGAAAGCTCTGGGCATCCATGGCCCTGCAGCAGCCTCTGCTCTTCTTCTGCCCAATGAGAAGGGCTGTTTCCCGCACGGAGCCGAATTCCTGGAAGATACCGTTCTTAACCGTGTACCACTTCTGCCCGGGTACCAGATCATCGTCCCATCCCCAGCTTGCGATACCGTAGGGAAGTGTGTTGTCCGCAAGGAAATTCACATGGTCAGAACCGTACCTGAGGCTCCCCTGATCTTCCAGGTTCAGGAAGGTCCTTCCAGCCATGTTGGCCTCCCAGCCAAGGGCCCTGTCGCTTTCCGTGGGGTGCCCCACGGACTCGTGCATGGTAAGGGAAAGGTGCAGGCCGTCAAGTATCAGGTCAAGCTCTCCCGAGGGGCTTTCATCGGCCATGAGCTTCATCAGAGCCTCTTCCCTGGCTTTCTCCCCCCAGCGGGAAATCCCCGACTCTTCCACCCATTCCCAGCCGGCTATCCTTCCGCCGTCCTGAAGTGATCGGCTCTGGGCATCGCCTGAATCAACGGCTGTTGCCATGAGGAAGGGTTCTGTGAACACAAGGTTTGTCTCCACAAGGTCTCCCCTGGTTGTACCTATTATTCTGTTCTTCTTCTCGAACCAGAGCCTTGCATAGCTGCTCTTTATCCTTTTGTCCTTCATCATTTCATCTGAGGTTTTCTGAAGGAGATCGATCTTCTCCTCCCTGGAAACCTCGAAGGGATCCTTTTCACACGGTCCGGAGTAAACACCCTGCTGCAGATCCAGTGGAGCCAGTTCCACACGGCTTCTGCCACCGGCGGCCCGGGCTATTTCAACCGCTCGCGAGGCGGCCTTTTCCATGTCTTCCCTTTTGTAACCGGTACAGGCGGAAAAACCCCAGCAGCCATCAACAAGAACCCTTACCCCAACGCCTTCGGTCTCCTGGGTATCGCATTGTTCCAGCCTTGCATTCCTCATCATGGTGGTTTCGGTTTTCACCGATTCGCACCTCACATCACCGTAGTCCACACCCATTGTTCCAAGGGTCTCAAGTAATTCAAGCACTTTTTCCTTCACTTCGGCACATCCGTTTCATTGCAATTCTTCTCTGTTATGGCTGTCATTCTCATCTGATATTTTTTCTTCCCGGAAAGGGTCCTGTTGGCGAAAAGGGCAATGATCATTCCCACTGCAAGCCCTCCCACTGCGCCCAGGGCTCCCTGGGTGCTCCCGGCGGGCATCATTATCCAGTAACCTGCCACAAGCATACCCACCGGAAGAAGGAAGGTAAGGGCTATAACCTTCATGGTGGATGAAACCGGCAGCTCAAGTTCCACCGCATCACCCACCGATGCATTCAAGGTGTTCTCCACTGAAATGATCTTCGCCTCGGGGGACTTTCCGGTGATGGACATGCAGCTTTCTCTGGAGTTGCAGGCGCTGCACCCCTCACCGCCCCCAACGGCAATCTTAGCATTACTACCGGATAATTCCTGTACTATTCCACGCTGTATCATTCTCCACCTCCTGTGCCGTCAATTTAAACAATCAGTGGACCGGTGTCACACCCGCTTTTCAATTTATATATTCACCGGTTCAAAGGGAGGATACGTTTTGTACTATTTCGCCTAC
>CAZNFQ010000056.1:0-14132 GCA_964571965.1 uncultured bacterium
GTTATTCTTCGTCTTACCGAAAGGCTTGAGAGACTCATCAGTTCACCACTTCCACTGGTCCGCCGTCGGTGATGCTGTTCTGCCCCAGAACTATGACGCTGTCTCCCGCTTCGATTCCTGAAAGAATTTCAATATCACCATTGCTCGTCATTCCAACAGTGATCTCGCGGAGAACTGCACGGCCATTTTCGACCACGGCAACCTGATATCCCGTTCTTGCCCGTCGCAGTACGCTTATGGGCAGAACCATTGCATCGGTTTTCGAGTCTGTGATTATGGATACTCTGCCTGAGAAACCCGGGCGAAGAAGATGCTCAGGATCATCGAACCTAACTTCGGCGGAAACCTGACCGCTTACGGGATCAACAGAAGGAGATACAGCCGTTACAACTCCGGGAACGGACTGGTGGTCTATTGCCGGAACGGTTACGTAGGCCGGCTGACCGGCAGCCAGGTTGAATATGTCGGATTCCGGAAGCAGAACCCTTGCAACCACTCCGCCATTGCCTGAAATTGAAAGCAGCGGATTCTGGCCGCTCATGTTTCCGGCTCTGGCCCATACACGGCCGATTCGCCCTGAGAAGGGGGCGCTTATCCATGCGTTGTCCCTTGTGCTTCTGGCCTGGGTGTAACCGGCCTGGGCCTGCCGCAGCTGGGCCTCTGCGGCTTCAAGGCCTACCCGAACTCCATCCAGCTCCTGTGCGCTGAGAGCGCCTGCTTCGAAAAGGGTTTGCATTCTCTGGTAATTGGCTCGGGCGTTCTCGGCGTTTGCCCTGGCTGCGCTCACCGATGCAAGGGCGCTGGATGTGCCCGCGCTTACCTGCTGGTCCGTATCCATCTTTATCAGACGGGCTCCTGCTTCTATCTCATCTCCCTCAGAGACAAGAACCTCTTCGACGGTTCCGCCCATGGATGCGTAGATGAGAGCTTCCTGAGCACCTTCAAGCCTGGTGTTCGCATAAACCTCTGACGAGATAGTGGAAGGCTCCATGATCTGAACGCGAACCCTCACGACCCGCTGTTCTTCCTCATCTCCGGAGGGGGGACCGCATGCGGCCGCTGCAAGGATGAGCAGCGCAAGTGACCCGAAAAGTCCTGTTTTCAGTTTCATTATTTATCCTCCTGGGAATCTGTTTCAATCTCAAGTATGCCCAGAGCCCTGGCAAGATCGGCCTCAGCTGTTTTCTGGGAATAAAGGGCGGACGCGTAGTTGGTTCTTGCCTGGGTAAGAGCCAGAAATGCACCGTCCATGTCAAGTCTGGTTATAACTCCGGCCTCGTAGGAAACCCTGGCTATTTCCGCCGCCTCTTCAGCCTGCCCCATTGTTAATTCTGCACTGCTAACGGTTTCCCTTGCCTGATTCAGAGCGTTCCATGAGGCAACCAGACCGAGAGACGCGTAGTTCTCGATGTCTTCAGCCTGTGCGTAGGAGGCAAGTCTGTCATACCTTGCAGAGCGATAACCGCTGTAGTCATTCAGACCGTTGAAAATGGGAATCTGAAGGGATGCTGAAGTAGTCCAGTTCCTTGTGTAGTCTTCCGCGGTGATTTTCATGATGTCGTCTACGGAAGCCTGGTAGCTGTAACTGGTTTGAAACACAAGCTGGGGAGCGAAACTTGCAGCGGCAAGGTTGACTCCCGCATCTCCCATCCTGCGGATCTCTTCTGCAGTGGCCAGTTCAGTGCTGTTGGAATCCATCATTTCCCTGGCTTCCTCGAGGGTCTCCGGAAGGGGAATGGGGAATGGGTCGCACAGGTCACCCTCAAGGGTTACAGGATAGTTCTCCGGGTATCCCAGACTCACGGCAAAGGCGGCTCTGGCATTTTCAAGACCTGCCTCGGCGGCTATGGAATCGGGCCTGCGGTTCTCATAGGCAACCTGGCCCTGGAGCAGTTCGAAACGGCTGATGGTGCCTGCATCGTACCTCTGCCGGGCAAGGACATACCCTTCTCTTGAAATGTTGATGGCCTCCGTGGTAACGTCCCTCATCATTTCGGCCAGGAGCACGCCGTAGAAGGATCCGATGACTTCCGCAACGGCATCCTGTTCGGTTCCATGGAGGGAAAGTTCGGAAAGGGACAGCGCGCTTTCAGAAAGGGAAGCGCCAGCCGGTCCCTGGAGCACCAGAGGAAGGGTGGCCGATATCCCGTAGGATGAAGCCCACTGGTTTCCCATCGGTATGGAACCCATTCCCGGGATGCTCAATTCCTGAATGTCATGGCTTTTCTGGTACGCAAGGGAAAAGTTCACCTGGGGAAGATACCAGGTAGAGGCGGCATTTCTGCCCCATCTGGAGCTTTCCAGTTCGCTTTCCGCAGAGATCACGTCACCCCTTTGAGATAGGGCAGTTTCAACGGCCTCCTCAAGGGTGAATGCCCTTGCTCCGCCGAACAGGACTACCACCGGAAGAATCAGATATGCTTTATTCATCGTGGATCCCTTTCTCCATAACCAATGCCGTCGAAGATCATTCTAACCATCATCTCGGCAAAATCATCAATATTGATCTGTTTGAAAAAATCGATACCTTTTATACGAAGGGCTCCGTCAAAGAGCGAATTCAGCATCCCCATTGTGAGATGAAGATCAGCATCCGGTCTAATCTCTCCCTTTTTTAATGATTCCTGGAAGACCGGTTCAAGTCTTTCGAATAATTCTACGATCTTCGATCGGGATTCGGCCCCGCAAATTGACTTTGACATGGCCATTATCCGGACACTGTTGGAAATCTCCGGCTCATTTATTGTCTGCTCCACTCTCAGGGCGATCATGTTTTTCAGGGCTTCCCTGAAGGAGATACCGGGATAGAGGCATTTATCCACCATGATTTTCAGGGACTCTTCGATGTGTTTCACCAGTTTCTGGTAGAATCCCACCTTACTGCCGAAATAATAGTAAACCATGGGCTTGGTCACCCCGGCCCTGGCAGCCAGTTCATCCATTGATACTTCTTCCGGACGCTTCTCGCAGAGAATTGCGAGACCCGCCTCGAGAAGTTTCTGCTGATTGTTCTTTACTTTAGGCACGCTAATCGCTCCAATGCTTACTTACGAGTAAGTAAACATAATCCCGAAGAGGAAATCGTCAACTGCTGACCGTTTATTGAAACTGAGTTCCTGTTGCCTGCGGAAATGGAACCAGCTCCCCCTTTCCGTGTTTACACTCTTGTAATAGAATAAGTGCCAACATATGCGGGACTACCCTCCCGTGTTTCAGGTACACATCCAATAATACCGAAAGGTGAAGCATGACTTTATTCCTTCAACTGGCCCTGGTGCTGCTTTCCGTGCAGGCTGCGGACATTTCTTTCAGCCTGGACCCCGCCGATGTGGAATTCACAGATTTCCATGGCGAAGAGGTCCTTTATCTCCCGGGAGCGGCCTGCCCTTTCGATAACGGTGAACCGGGCCTTCCCGGAGTAAACTATTCCATGGTCATTCCACAGGGCACCAGGCTCGAAGATGTTCAGGTTCAGGTGCTGTCAACTGTGGAGATCCCGGGAATTCACAGAATTGCACCCTCTTTTTCTCTTCCTTTGAATGAGCAGATTCCAGCGGTTATTCCACATTCCGACAGCTATATAGGGGGATCATTTCCTTCTGCATGCATCCAGGGGATTAGCACGGGAAACAAGACAGGATTCAGAATAGCATCCTTCAATTTTGTTCCCTTCGTTTGGAATCCCGCAACAGGTGAGCTCAGCGTTGTTACCGAAGCTGTCCTGACCCCTGTTACCGCCGCGGACCCTTATGCACCCAGGCTTGCACTTACCGATCAGCAGATCTCATTTGCAAGGAATGCCCTTGAAGAGACCGTGCAGAACCCTGAAATGCTCGAAAGTTCCGCACCCATATCCGTGGGAGGTTTCGACGGCCCCCCATGGGTGGTGATCGCCGATGAGGAACTTGAAACGACCCTTCAGCCCCTTATCGATCTCAGGGCAACCACCCACGGCTCTCAGTTCGTCTCCACACAGTGGATATACGATAACTACACAGGCCGTGACACACAGGAGCAGATAAGGAATTACCTTATCGACGCATACCAGAATCAGGGACTCATATACGCCTTGATCGTTGGAGACTTCGGTGAAACCACAAGGATTTCCCAGCTCAATATCGGCGGCAATACAATGAATTCCGTTGCTGATCTTTATTTTGCCGACCTCGATGGAACCTGGGATTCCGATGGCGACAGTAAATTCGGAGAACTTAACGATGGACTCGATTACTACAGCGACATATATGTTGGCAGGTTTTCCACGGATGTTCCCTCCAGGCTTGCAAAAATGGTTTCCAGAACAGTTGCATACGAAACCACCGCACCCTCGGGAGCCTGGCAGACCACGGCCCTTCTAGCCGGTGCGGGTCTATGGCCTGAGTCCGGTTACTGGGGTTCTTTTATCTGTGATTCGATTGATCTCAGAATTCCCGATTCATGGACCGTTCACAAGCTCTACGAGACATCAGCTTCCCACCCCAATAACCAGATAGAGCTCTACAACGCCGGTGTATCGTATTCAAGCCCTACCGGACACGGTTTCCAGAGCGGGATATACTGGTACTACCATAACCCTACCGACATCATCTCCGGAGCGAACTACACAGATCTAACCAATGACGATACACCCATAGTCTTCCATTCCATAGCCTGTCTTGCAGGTAACATCCAGAACATTGCCTCCATCGCGGAACGGTTGATGTTTGCTCCTTCGGGTGGAGCGGTTGCTGTGATGTTCAATTCAGAGAACGGCTGGGGAGCTCCCCCGAACATGGGTGCCAGCGAATGGCTCGAACTCTACTTCGCTATTGTGCTCTTCGAACAGGAAGAGTATGAAATAGGAGTAGCACATGCTCTTTCCAAGGACCAGTTCAAGTCAAACGTAACAATAAGCATGCAGAACTGGGTTCTCCAGGAGAACAATCTCCTCGGTGATCCTGCTCTGAGGTTCATAGCAGGTCAGATGGGAATAGAGGAAGAACAGGGCGGCCCGACTGCCATTGCTCCCATGATCTATGCCCCAAGCCCCAACCCCGTGGCAGGCACGTGCGCCATCGGCTACGATCTGCCCACGGCGGGCACCGCGGACATATCCGTCTTCGACATCACCGGCAGAGTTGCTGCAAGGGTTCACAGCGGTTATCTGGGAGCAGGGCAGGGAAGTATTGGCTTCGATGCCTCTGAACTTCCCGCAGGCTGCTACAGTGTTGTGATATCCTCTTCTTCAGGAGTTTCATCGGTACCCATGCTCGTTCTCCATTAGAGGGTTATCGATAACGTAAGAAAAGGCCGTCCGGATCATCGGGCGGCCTTTTCAAATTATGGGTATTGAAATAGTATCAGTGTAAGGAAAAGCATCAGTTTCAACCCTGTGAGGTATCATATGTTCCAGTGTTATGCAATCGCCGCAGCTCTATTTATCCAGATTTCTCCCATTAACTTTTCTCTTGATCCTGCTGAGGTGGAAATCATGACATTTTCCGGGGAAGAGTCAGTTTTCATCCCGGGCGGAGCTTCTCCATTCCACACAGGGGATCCTTCTCTTCCGGGTATAAATTATTCCTTTGTGCTACCCCAGGGAACGAGTCTTTCAGAGGTAAATGTTCAGGTTGTAAATTCCTACGATATTCCTGGAATAAAAATGATAGCTCCCGTTGTTGCTGTGCCGGTGGGAGAGGCAGTTCCCTCGGTGCTTTATCATTCGCTGACATACCAGGGTGGGATCTTTCCATCTTCTTTCATTCAGAATGCCCAGACCGGAAGCAAAACCGGTTTTCGCATCGGGTCTTTCTGCTTTGTTCCCTTCCAGTGGGATTCGAATACGGGAAAGCTGACGATCATCACCGAAGCGGTACTGACACCTGTTTTAGCCGAAGATCACACTGTGGATCTTCAGCTTTCAGACAGGCAGATCTCAACGGCATCGCAAGCTCTGGAGTCTGTTGTAGGAAACCCGGAAATGCTTTCCGATTACGCACCTGTCTCGGCGGGCACCAGGGGGGCACCATGGATCACAATTGCCGATGAGTCTCTTCAGGAAACACTTCAGCCGCTCATCGATCACAGAAACACCACCCATGGTTCAGACTTCGTTTCCACTCAATGGATCTATGCAAACTGTCAGGGGAGGGATACCCAGGAGCAGATAAGGAACTACCTTAAGGATGCCTATGAGAACAACGGTCTTGTTTATGCTCTGATCGTAGGGGATTTCGGGGAGACCACACGCCTCTCCAGTCTGGTCATAGGCAGCAATCTTCTGGATGCGGTAACGGATCTTTACTACAGCGATCTAGACGGTTCATGGGACCTGGACGGCGACAGCCAGTTCGGAGAGCTGAACGACGGCCTGGACTATTACAGTGATATCTATGTTGGAAGGTTTTCCACCGATATTCCCTCAAGGCTTGCGACAATGGTGGAGAAGACCATTGCATATGAAACCTCTGCGCCGCAGGGAGACTGGCAGACAACTGCACTTCTTGCCGGAGCCGGCCTCTGGGTTGACGATCCGCCAGGGTACTGGGGATCATTCGTATGCGATTCCATTGATACAAGAATCCCTGATTCCTGGACCGTTCACGAACTGTACGAAGACTATTCGTCTCACCCTGATAACCAGATCGAGCTTTACAATCAGGGAGTTTCATACAGCAGCTTGAACGGCCACGGTAATGATGGGGGAGTTTTCTGGTTCTACGGGCCTTCAACGGAGATCGTTGCCAATGCCAACTACTATGAAATGACTAACGACGGAATGCCGGTGGTTTTCCACTCAATGGCCTGTCATCCCGGACACCTGCAGAATCTGGCGTGTATCGCAGAAAGGCTCATGTTCTGGCCCGATGGAGGAGCAATCGCCGTGATGTTCAACTCTCATTACGGTTTTGGGACACCGCCAAATTTCGGACCCAGCGAGTATCTTGAGCTTTACTTCGCCCAGGTTCTTTTTCAGCAGGAACAGTATGAACTGGGAGTTGCCCACGCAGTATCCAAGGATGAGTTTAAGGCCGAGGTTTCCATAACCCTTCAGAAATGGGTTCTTCAGGAGAATAATTTCCTGGGAGATCCCGCTGTAAGGTTCATTGCCGGTCAGATGGGAATTGAAGGCGGAGGCGTATTGAACGGGCCCCGGCTGCTTGATCCGTCACCGAACCCGGCCTCCCACCAGTGTTCGATAAGCTATTCTATTCATGAACCGGGTGCAGTTCGTGTTGCGATTTATGATCTGTCGGGCAGATTGGCAAAATCGGTTTTCAATGGAATTGTGCCGGCAGGCAGCGGAACTGTTTCCGCAGACCTTTCGACTCTTCCTTCAGGCAGCTATAGAATTGTTGTTTCAAGTTCCGGATCTGCTGATTCAGCACCGTTGCTGGTACTGCGCTAGAAACCGTTGGTGCTGTTTTTTTCCGGGGGTTCAATTTCTTCCCG
The DNA here is from genome assembly GCA_964571965.1 of uncultured bacterium. GTDB lineage: Bacteria > Fermentibacterota > Fermentibacteria > Fermentibacterales > JCC-6 > Sabulitectum. The sequence continues at coordinate 7,432 of CAZNFQ010000056.1, forward strand.
TTCATTCCGCGGGTTTACTATGTCCTCGATGAAAAACCCGGAAGGCAGACCAAAGCCAACTGAAGTTACTGCTGTGTAACCCTTCGCTTTACGGGATGGATCATGGAGAATATAGAAGGGGACTCCCTCCCTCTCCGCTGCTTTCACGGCCAGTTCCCTTATCACGCGCAGTTCTTCGAAGAACATGGTCACCCCCTGAGGGTACCATAAAAAAAAGGGAAGGCATGTGAAACCTTCCCTTTCTCCTTTGGAAGAACTTTACCTATGGGGGTGGGTGCCCGGACCGGATCCTCCGTGCATCATAGGGGAGTGTTCTCCCTGTCCTCCTGAGTGCATGCCGCCCTCTCCCGGTTCGAAGTCGGCCATTGCCTGCAGCTGCTCCTCCGTGAGTACCCCGTGGATCTCCACGATCGTCTCAGCCATGATGCTATTCATGGCTTCCATGGAATCGATTCTCTGATCAAGCAGATTCTCCACTTCGGCAACGGAAATGGATGAAGATGTGAACAGGTCTCTGAACCGTTCCCTCATGCTTTCATGGTCATCGCTTTCCCGGATCGTTTCCATGCGCTCTCTGGCATTATCCATTATCTCGTGCACCTGTTCCATCTGATCATCGGTGAGATCAAGTTGCCGAAGCATTGGAAGCATTCTCTGAAGGAACATTCCACCGCCTTGCGGCTCCATATCTCCATGCTGATTCATTCCTCCGGGACCATTCATTCCCCCGGACATCATTCCCGGCTGGGCAAGAGCTGTACCTCCCAAAAGAAGAACTGCTGCAATTGCCGCCATCATGGTTATTCGCTTCTTCATCTTTCTCTCCTTTCCATTCGTTTCCCCTGTTGTTACGAAGAGATAATGAACATCGAGCTATTCGGAAAAGTGAATGGAGTGTAACTGATTGTAACAAAAAGGGGGGAGCCGGAGCTCCCCCCTTCAAAGGTGTTCCTAAAAAGAAGCGTTGGCCCCTATGGCCAGGAAAAGAACGCTCTTGTCATAGGTTTCGCCCTGGTAGGTTCCAATTCCTTCTCCCTCTTTGAAGAAGGTAGTGCCGGCGGCGAAGGTGAAGTCCATTATATTGGTAGCCTGCCAGTTAATTCCTCCTGAAAGAAGACCTGCATTCAGGTTGTACTCAAGGTCGGTGTAGGTGGAATCGTTGCCACCGTAGTTGGAATAGCTGTAACCGATCGCTCCGGCCACTGCCGGAGAAATCTGGTATCTGCCGCTGAAATTGGCTTCCCAGCCGTCATCGTAAGCATCGGCTATTCCGTCGTCTTCGCCCTGGTCCGCAGCTTCGGTGAAGTAATAATTCCCTGAACCGCCAAGACGCAGCCGGTCGTTAACGGCCATTTCCACACCTATTGCCGCCACCGCAGGAAGGTCACGCCTCTGCATTGCGCCGTCAGCTATGTAGGGCATAAGTAATTCCCAGTTTGACTGTACATTGGCTGTGGCCTCGAAATCCAGGGCCGTGGCCGTTTCATACCGCACCGACAGGTTAACCCTGTCTGAAGGTCTGTAGTCCACGCTGAATATGCCGGAGAAACCGGATGCGGTTCTCTCCACGTCGATCTCCTCGGTTACAACTGCCACCGGCTGCATTGTTTCGGTGTCTATCACGTTGAAGGTACCGGAACCCTTGTAGTCACGGTTACCCACAGTGTACCTTCCTCCGATGCCTGCACTGAATTTGTCCGAGATGGCGTATGAAACTCCGGCAATACCCCTCATGTACACTGAAGAACCCTCCATGCGGCCCTCATCGAGCATGGCAAAATAGGTTGGTCCGTACTGTGCCTGAACCAGAAGGGTTTCCAGTTTGGGCATGAAGAACAGACCGTCTTCATATATGAGACTTCCTCCGCCTGCAGGAACGTTGAATCCTCCGAAGGCGGCAAGATTTCCGGTTTTGTAAACCGCGTAGAAATTGGGGATGAACGGAGTGGGTTCAGTGGTGCCTGTTTCCGTCTCTCCGGTTGTGCCCAGAAAAGTACCGGTAATGGTGTAGTCTTTGCCGATGTACTGAGCCCCGAAATTCAGATGGAATCCATCTTCCAGGAATACAAGCCCGGCAGGGTTGTAGGTAACGCCGTCGGCACAGTCCGTGACTGCGTTCCGCGACAGTTCCATAAGGTACTCCGCACTCCGGATGCCTAGAATATCGATGTTTCCCGCTGAAACGATACCGAAAGACAACAGAACCACAGCTGCGAGAACCGAACCCCTCATAATTCCTCCTCTGTAAAAGTGCCGCTGAAAACACTCTGGCAATCTAGCCCAGAGCCTACGCAGGGTCAACTTACGGGATTACCGGTGAAGTTCCAGAAGAATCACCTTTGGATAATACTCCGGGTCTCTTTCGAAAGCGACGCATCCATAAGGTGTTATCACAAAATCACAGCCGGAGAGATCCTCTTCGGATTGAACCTGAGCGGTCTCCACAGGAGCCGTTTCTCCCGGAATGAACAGGTCGAAAACAGGAGTGGATTCCCAGCCCCGCTGAATCCAGATCCTTCCCTGTGCGTCCACTCCCATGGATGATGTTGCGTAGTAATACTCCGGGGGGTTGTATTCCACGTCGGCAAATCTGGAACCTCTTCCAGAGGCAGCCATGGACTGGATACGGTCCTCGAACAGCTGGAGCTCAGCTTCTATCTCTTCGTCGGATCTCCTCACCGGATTGTATTCAGGAATGGTCAGAGGTTCCGCGGAACTGCCGTCTATGGGGAAGACCTGTACCTCGTATTTTTCGGTAACAGGCGGGGAGAAGTAGATAATACCGTTATAAGAAACTATCCCGGCCTGGGGTTCCATGAACCTGGCGGCCATATTGTCCTGGGAGAAATTGGTTTCCTCCTCGAAGAGAACGCATATGGTATCCCTCTGGAGATCCCAGGACATTACCCTCTGGGTAACGGTTCCCTCATCCCTGTTGAATCCTCCCTGTTCCCCGGCAAACCCTCTGTCTGTGGTGGTTATCACGAAGGGAGCCCTTTCGGTGAAATCCGATACCGTTTCAGAATGGGAGAAGTCATGGTTGAATATCTCCACCTCCCTGCTGAAGGGATCAGAAACTGCAATTCTTCCATCTGAAAGGCAGGCAACGGACCTGGGGTTGAGAAACTCCCCCGGTGCCTCGCCCTCTCCTCCGAAGGATCCCAGGAATTCTCCGTCGGCGCTGTATACCATCACTCTTTTCCGCTGTGAATCAAGAACTGCAATGGTTCCATCGGAAGATATGTCCACATCCTGAATTATTCCGAACACATAGTTGGAGTCGCCCAGTTCTATGCCTATTTCCCCTGCTGTCTGCAGTACCGGGGCCGAGGGCTCCAGAGGGGACTCGGATACCGTGGCGGCTTCATTTTTCCCGCCGCATGAGATAAGAAGAAAAGGCAGTAAGGCGGCAATTGTTTTGTTCATCATAGACCTTTCGTTCGTTTTCTGGAATATAGTCTCAAGGTCATGGAAAAGAAGATAAGTAAAGCCCGCCTCTGCATAAAGAGGCGGGCAGCCAGACTCACCGGTAAAGAGGGAGGATACCGGGATGAGCAACTGGCGGTTTTATAAATGTTTCAAGAAACATTGCTGAAAAAAGAATTCATGTCAAGTGCAAAAAAAGGGGGCTTTTGCCCCCTTGACTGTTACCCTGGCGACCCGGACGAGACTCGAACTCGCAACTTCCGGCGTGACAGGCCGGTGCTCTAACCAATTGAACTACCGGGTCACACAGGGAGTGCAAATATTTCAAAATAATTTCAGTTGTCAAGGCCCGAAGAAAAATTCTCCGGGGCTTTCACCTCTCAATAAATTATGCTATAGTTTCATGAAAACTGATAACCCGCATAAACAATTAACGATTACTTTATATGGAAAGGAGTAGAACATGAGAATCACAGGCGTTCTTCTCGTTGGGCTGGTCTGCCTCGGGTTTGCCGCTACAATTGAAGTGGGCACCTCAGACTCTCCCAGCAATATGCCGTTCTGCGCCGATTGAACAGCTTCAATGCGCTATCAGGTGATAGTGCCTTCAAGTGCCTTCGGTGAACCGGTATCAATTAGTTCCATTGCTTACGCACCTGTACAGGGGCTTGGTGAGCAGGTGAATTTCGATTCATTTGCAATAGACATGGGGTATGCATCGGTAGATCAGCTGGGACCTGTTTTCGAGACCAATTACGTAAGCGGATCGAAAATGAGAGTATTCGAGAGAACCAGTTCAGTTTCTTTCGATGCCGTTTTCCCATGGACCACGATCCAGCTGGACACACCCTTCTTCTACGATCCCGCAGAAGGCAATCTGATCTATGAGATTCAATGGCCCAAAGGAAGTGCTCAGTTCTACACTTACGATTATCCCACAGCCGGTGTATCCATCGTAAAAGGAGCATATGGATCCGGTAGCGGTGATCCGTTCATGCAGGCGCCCCATCTCCTTTTCGACGTGAGCGGCGAGGCCTTCGATCAGATGACCTTTGCCGGGATCAAAGCTACTTTCCGCTAAGAGTTCTGTAACAGGAGGGGAAATTGAAATATCTGGCTGCGATTCTTCTGTTCGTGGCAACGGGTTATACCCAGTGCCCTCTGGGATTTACCCCGGATGAAGCCTGCAGTGCCGATAACCCCTCCTGTGCTCTTTTCACCGATGCGAATGGTGACGACCTGTGTGACAACCCCGGGCCTCAGCCCGTTCAGGAAGAGCCTGAGCCCGAACCGGAACCGGAACCGGAAGTTGAGGAAACCACAGGGCAGGAGCCGTTCTGTCCCCTTGGCTATTCCCCTGCGGAAGCCTGCAGCCAATCCTCTCCCGGCTGCGCTCTCTTTACCGATTCCAATGGAGATGGTCTCTGCGACAATCCCGGGCCGCAGCCTGTGGTTGAGGAGGAAGAAGCACAGGAAATTCCTCCTTTGGAGGAAACAGCCGAAGAGGAAACCCCTCCTGCAATAACGGAACCTGAAGTACAGGAAGTTCCTGAAGAGAACCCGGTCATTGAAGGATCTCAGGCGGTTGATACCCTCTCAGCTGATCCCTCTGAAGAAGCCATGGAAGTCACAGAGGAAGATTCAGTAGAGGATGAACCCCGGGCCTACACCTGTCCGCTTCAGTTCACCCCTGAGGAGGCCTGCTTCGAAGAAAGTCCGTCATGTGCCCTGTACACCGATCTGAACCGGGATGGCAGATGCGATAATCCCGGGGTGGTATGTCAGGTGGAAGATACAACCTGCGGACTTGATACCCCATCCATAATCGGCTGCCCCCTGGGGCTTCCTCCGGAAGGGGCATGTCCCGATTCCCTGGCCCTCTGTCCCCACTGGTATGGTGTTACTTCGAATATCAGATGTGCAAACCCCTCTGGTGGAGAGCGAAGGGTGAACATAGTTCTGATTACCCTCGGAGTTCTTCTTCCTCTGTCAACTTTCCTTTCGAGGAAGTTCTATGGAAGACGGTTGAAGGACAGGCTCAAGCGCAGCACATCACATCATGTGGTCAGGGGTGTTTCCCTGATGATACTTGGATTCGGTGTTCAGGGCTGCTTCTGTCCCCTTGGCACATTCCAGTACCTTTTCACCGCGGAGGGTCTTGCATTCCTCGGAGTAAGCGGTCTTGTTATCCTTCTTCTTCCCGTTGTTTTCAGTATTTTCTTCGGCAGGATATTCTGCGGCTGGGTATGTCCCATGGGAGCTGTTCAGGAGTTTCTTTACCGGATACACGTGCCCGGGCGAATATCACCCTCCGGCAGAATCCATAAAAAACTCCGCTACATGAGCCACGTGATGCTTTTCGGGATAATTGCACTGATACTTATGAATCGTTACGGTGTAATCGATCTCAGCTGGAGAGCTCCATTCTGTCAAATCGATCCTTTTCACACCATGTTCACCCTGTTCCTTTCCGGCAGCCTCGTCATTGCAGGAATAACCATGATCCTCGCCATTTTCGTAAGAAGATTCTTCTGCCGTTATCTCTGTTTCTATGGAGCTGCGCTGTACCTGTTCTCGAAGCTGCGCCTCTGGAGCAGGATCAAGGGAACGAGGGAACCTCTTCCCGAAATGGATTCAGACGAAGAATTCGACAACTAGAACTTCACCAGCTTTAATGGTTCTATCCCGCTGCCTCTGATTCCGGCAAAGTAGATCCCCGACGGGACATTGCCCGTTTCCCAAACGATGGAATCCCCATTCTGACCGCCTGGAACGGATAACTCTTCGATGATCCGTCCGGATATGTCCCTGATCTCTATTGCCCCGGCAGGGGAGGAACAGGAAAAAGTAACTGCGTCAGATACAGGGTTTTCCGATACGGAAAGATAAGGCTGCTGAACCGGCCCGGATGTACCTTCTGCCGATGAACCCGGTACGTAAACAGCGAAGTCATCGATGTACCACCCCTCGCGATTTCCCGAATTATCAGAACCGAAGAGGAACCGGATAGCTCCCGGGCCTGCAAGGGAGTCGGGGAACACCATGGAATACTCGGTCCAGTCCACCGTGCCGCTGTAAACCGGCGTATCCTCCGGGAAAGGACCCGTGGAACCCGAAGTGATCTGGTGAGAGTATCCGGGCACCGGGAAGAGATCAATCCATTCATCAAGTCTTCGGTACTGAACGATCCCGCCGTCATAAGCCACGGAAGAGCTTATCACCTGGGCTTCCAGCCAGCTCCAGAAAGTGCACTCTCCGTTCAGGGGTATGTTGAA
>CAZNFQ010000057.1:0-14058 GCA_964571965.1 uncultured bacterium
GTTCAGCGCTCCGCCTGGATATACGGAAGGATAAGACAATGAACACCTTTCTGTTCGCCGCCGTTACGGTCTTCGGGTTTACGGCAGTACCCGACCAGCACACCACTCTGGTTTACCCCCCCTACGGTCATTGCATGGGTATCTACAGGGCAGGTCAGGATCAGCTCAGCATGCTTCTCGGGGGAATGCTGACCTTCGATGATCCCCAGGGACTTGCCGCGGTGCTTCCAGACGAGTGGGACACCTCTGATCCCGGCGATGACGACGAACTGGCTGTTTATGGAGTTAACAGCGGTTCAGGGCATATCATCTACAATGCCTCCATGTACACCCTGGGCTACTACGGAGGCAATGGTTCAGGAGATAACCAGCTGTCCTCTCCTCACGGTATTGCCGCCACCACTGACGGCACCGTCTACGTGGCCGATACAGGCAATGGAAGGGTTGTGGTCCTCAAGCGCAGAGGCCAGAGGATCTCCCCGGACATGTTCATGGATGGATTCGGGGAACCCTGGGACGTTGCGCTGGACGGCAGATACATCTGGATAACCGACAGAGAGGGCGGTACCCTTTCCAGATACCTTTCACCGGAAGATACCGATCCCATGCAGATTCCGGTAGAAAGGCCAAGGGGTGTTGCAGCAACAGGATACGGCGAATATAGCAACGGTCATGAACCCTGTCAGGTCGTGATTGCCAATGACGGTACCCAACTCATCCGGTTTTCAGACGGTGAACCCACCGATACCGCGGAACTCTCGGACTGCGGTGGAGGTTTCTTCAACTACGTTGAACTTGATTACCACGGCAACGCCTGGGTAACGGATTCGGTGAATTGCGTCATTCACAAGTTCGACCCTCATCTGAACTATCTGGACAGCTGGGGAAGGGGATATGGAGAAGCGGATGATCAGTTCCAGAATCCCACCGGAATAGCCATATGGGACAGGTTCGGTCAGATATTCATTGCCGAAAGCAGCGGTGCCAGGTACTTCTGGGTGGGAACGGATATCCGCAATCCCAGCCTCTCCGCCCGGGGAGAAGGATGCATTTTTACAGGGATATTGACTGAAACTGCAACCATGATCGTCAATGTTAAGGGCCCCGATGGCTCCATTGTCAGAAATCTTTATGCAGGACGAAGATCCCCCGGATACTTCTCACTGGAATGGAACGGAAGGACCCTTCAGAACAACGGGGTGCCATCCGGGGAGTACACTCTGGAAGTAAATCTGGAGCCTGTTTATTCCAGCAGGACCTATTTCGAGAAAAACTGGACTCAAACCTTCCAGATGGAGGGAACCGAAACTCAGGATGAAGAACCTGAAAGGAGCAGAATCTGAGTTACGGCATACTCGTCATTCTTCTTGGGGCATCGGCTTTTTTCAGCGGAACCGAGACAGCCTGTTTCAGCCTGGACCGTCTGCAGAAAACCAGGATGGCGTCAACGGCCCGTGGCAGAAGGGTCCTTGAACTGCTTACGAATCCCGCAAAGCTTCTCACCACCATACTCCTCTGCAATACCTTCGTTAATGTTGCCGCTTCGTCCATAGCCGCAGGAATAACAACAAGACTTATTCCCGGTGCTCTGGGTATGGGAGCCGGTGTTCTACTCATGACCTTCCTTCTTCTGGTCATTGGTGAGATCAGCCCCAAGACCATTGCCCGTTCCAGAAACAGGGAATGGGCCGAGATCTCTGCGCCTGTGATGTTTTTTCTTCTCAGGTTCTTTGCCGGAGCATCCGCCCTGCTGAAATACCCCGCAGACATACTTGACAAAATAATGCCGGGAAGGGACAGAAGCGGCATCTACAGAGAGACTGAACTGAACATTCTCATGGAAATGGCCAGAGAAGAGGGCTTCATAAGCGGAGAGGTTGATATAGCTTCAGCGATCCTCGAACTGGATGAAAGAACATGTGTCTCTGCAATGGTTCCACGGAAGGAGCTGGTTTTTTTCATGTCGGACTGGAGTATGTCCGAGATGTATGAGAAAGCCCTTCAGACAAATCATACTGCCTATCCGTACGTTGAAGCGGAAACCGGCAGGATGAGCGGAGTGGTGGATGTTCGGGATCTTCTGGGCATGGACCGGCTGGTTGTCCGTGAAGTGCCATTCTTCCCCGAGTCAGCAAGACTGAGTTCAGTTCTCGACATTATCAGAACCGCAGGCGGCGGAATAGGTGCAGTTGTGGACGAATACGGTGACTGGACCGGTATCGTTTCAGTTTCAGACATACTTGCAAGGGCAATATTCGCAGGAACGCCTTCCCAATGTCTCCCCGAAGGAGTTACAAGAAGAGGGAAGGACTTCATCATACCTGCGAACATTTCTGTGGACATGCTTGCTTCGATCCTGAAATCAGAGGAAATAGTGTCGGAATTCGCCGAATCATGCGGCGGTTTTCTTCAGGAGATTACAGGAAGACTTCCCGATAAAGACGAGGAGATTGAATACGCAGGATACGTGTTCCGGGTTCTTGAAGTTAACGGTCATGCCCTGAAGAAAATACTTGTCATTCCCCCTGCGGAGGAAGAATGAGCGATATACTGATCTACGTTGCCGCATGCTTTCTTTCAGCGTTCTGCAGTGGTCTGGAAACCGCTTTTTCCGCCGTTTCGAAGGTTCGGATCACCGCAGCAGGAAGAAAAGGACGCAGAGCTCTCTGGTTCCTGGACGATCCATCCAGATATCTTGTGACCACCCTTGTTGGAACCAATGTGGGAGTTGTGCTTGCATCGAATGTGGGACATTCCTGGGGAGCCGAACTGGGCGGAGCATGGAATTACGTCTTCGCATTTTTGACAGCGGTTTTTCTTCTTGTTTTCGCAGAGATAGTGCCCAAGCAGCTGGCTCTCTTCAGAAGTGACTCGGTATCGGTTTATTCTGCACCGCTTCTTCAGCTGGTAAGGATACTTCTTTTCCCGCTGATCGCCGCCGCATCCTTCATGTCAAAGCTTATCTCCGGTCCCTCCGGCCAAAACCGTTTCTTCGAAAGCCGTGAAGAAGTAAGGGGTCTGCTGATCTCTTCCGGAGGAAGACAGGGCCGTCTTGCATCTGCGGTGATATCCCTTGGAAACACCGGTGTGGCGGACTACGCCAGGTCCCTGACAGATTACCCGTCCGTGGACGCTTCCTGTACCAGAAAAGAGGCGGTGCAAAAGCTGATCGAGTCAGGAGAGGACTTCCTTCTGGTGTGGGAAGAACCTGGAACCACCCTTCTGGGTTCCGTGAGGGGTTCAGTACTGGTCAGGTGGGACGGAAAGGGTATGATCACCGGCAAAGTCAGTGGTCTGCCTTACTTCAATCCGGAATTCCCGGCTTTGAAGATCCTGCCCCAGCTCTGGCGTTCAGGGGCAACAGCTGCTGTGATCCTGGACAGAAGGGGACAGCCGGCAAGCCTCATCACCCCCGATGTGATACTTGCCCACCTGATACCGGAGGAAACCGGTGAATGACACCAATCCCCTTACCGGGCTTCCCGGTAACCGTACAATAAGGGAAGTTATTCAAAGGGATGTTCTGGATGGTTCCCATTATGCGGTTTATGTGGATATCGTGGATTTCAAACCCTTCAACGACCACTACGGGTTCTCCCTGGGAGATGCGGTGATAAGAAGGCTTGGACAGATCCTGAAGGAATCGGTTGGTGAAGGTTTCACCGGACACATAGGTGGTGATGACTTCATATGTACCGGAGAAGGAGATGGTTTCAGAAAAGCCGTAGAGGGTGCAAGGCAGCGTTTCAGGAGCATCGTTCCCGGTTTTTACTCCAGAAGGGACAGGGAGCAGGGTGGAATAGAGACCTTCGACAGGAGAGGAAGCTATCGGTTTTTCCCCATGCTCGATGTTTCACTGGTGTTCGTTAGAGGTGATTCCCCGGGTATTACAGTGGAGGAACTTGCCGCCAATGCCGGGAGAAGAAAGAAACTCGCAAAGGGCGAGCAGACCTTCGAGCCCGTGTATCCGCTGCTTGGAAAAGTACTGGCTGCGGATTCATCCATGCAGGATAAAAAGGCACTCATCGAAGCCTGCGGTGTACTCAGGGAGGAAAAGGCTGTTCCCGTTCTGGAAGCGGTGCTTTCAGGGAACTACAGCTGGAATCTCAGGAAGAGCGCGGCTCTTGCCCTGGGGCATATCGGCAACGAAAGGTGCGGCGAGATTCTTCAAAGATCTCTTTCCGACTCCAATCCCCATGTGAGAACAAGGTCGGTGGAGGGACTGGTCCTTGCTGTGGGCAGCCGCTCCGGGCCTTTCCTGGAAAGGCTCTCAGACGACGGCTCCACCTGGGTAAGACGGGCAGTATTCAGGGGAATCGGTCAGGCAGGCTGGCTTGATGGTTCCAAAATCCTGGAGAGGGCCGCAATGTCATCTGCACCCGGCAGAAGAATCAACACCATGGAAGAACGAAGGGCTGCCCTGGAGGGAATCGGGATGCTGGGTGATACACAACAGACGGCCTTTCTTAAAACCCTGTGCGCTGACCGTGACTATTATCCTTCGGATGCGGCCTATGCCGCCCTGTGTGCCCTTGGAACCGATGCTGCGGCAGAACTGATACTGGAGAGAGAAGCCGGTTTGCCCCGAGTGGTTAACCTCTATGGCGTGAGCGCCGGGAATCTGGAAAGGCTTGAAAAACTTGCCGTGAATGCTCTGAACGGAGACTCCAGGGAAGCAGCTTCCGCACTGAGGTTCTATGAGGGTTTTCCCGGAGGATTGCATCCGGAGAGTGTTTCCGCACTTAAGAACAGTCTTGGCGGTTCATACGGAGAGTTTTTCAAGCGGGTGGTTCTCATACTGGATTCCAGGGGTATACCCGCAGACAGATCCTGCATTGCCCGGGTGGCGAACAGAGTAGATATCGGCCAGAACGTTGGAGATGAGGGGCTCTGTGTTTTTCTAAAATGGGTTTCCATCAATGGCGGTGTTGCCCCGGGAGCACTGCTCAAGTCATTCATCCGAAGCGATCGCAGACCTGTGGCGGCTTCAGCTGCCGCAGCCTCAGGCGTACTTGCGGCAAGGGGACTTGACGCAGGGAGAAAACCGGTGAACAATAAGCTGGCAGAAGCCGCAGCCCAAACCCGGAAGGTTCCCCATGAGTGAGAATGTCCGTGATCTACTGGCCAAACTGAGAGCAGCCGACGAGCCGCAGCTTTCTGCCTTCAGACCCGATGCAGAGGGACAGAATACCATTCTGAGAAACATGCCCTGCGGACTCATCGTAAGGGATTCCGAAGAGGGAATCATTCTGGAGGTAAACGACTACGCACTGGACCTTTTCGGGATTCAGAGGTTTACCATGGTCGGTCAGACACTGAAGGGCTGCGGACTGTCCCTGGAAGCGGGCGACGACAACAGCATGTCAGCTCCCGGTCAGCCTACAACCGGTGAGATAAAAGACTCGGGAGGGGTTTCCATCCCGGTGCTCACCTTCAAGAGAAGAATCAGGATAAGCGGAAGAAAAGCGGATATTTTCATTCTGGTGGATTCCACCCTTCTTGGAGGTAAACGCACTGCTGAAGTGAGCTTCAACCTCTTTAAAAGAGCCCTTGCAGAATCCGGCACTCCCTTCATCCTGGCAAGGATTTTCGGAGAGACCCTGGAGAGGGATCTGGTGGTTTCCGAAACCGTTGGCGACCTTCCGGGAGAACTCCAGGGGAAGGTGTCTCCCGGAACTTCGGTTTCAGACCTCTTCTCTCCGGTAAATGCGGCCAGAATAGTGGAGAATGCAATTATCCTCGCAAAAAACGGCGGAGAAAAGCTGCTGGAACTGAAGGATACCTTCCCAATGAAGCTCTTTACAGATCCGGGAGGTCAGGTTCTCATTACCTTCCCGTCGGAGAACGAGCAGAAGAAAAGCATTCGAACCAAGAAGAGCCAGCTGAGTTCCGGAATAAGAAGAACGGTTCTTTACATCTCTTCGCGCAATGTGGAGTATTCCGGGAAAGACATGCTGGGAATGATCGGTTTTCAGGTACTCGAGGTGGAATCTCCATCAAGCGCCGCCATACTCATAGAAGAGAATCCCGGCAGGTTTCATTTCGTTGTATCGGATGATTATACGGAAGACCCTGACCTGATAACCGTGGGTGTGGAACTGGAGAGGGCGGGTATAGGTCTGGTTCTGGTTTCAGAGTCTGATTTCACCCACGGAGAGGACCTGAAACTTGTGAAGGTCCCGCCTCCCCTGAGCATTAATCTCCTTGCTTCAGCGGTTTCAGAAGTAACCGACTGAAAAGTAAATGGTACCGGAGGAGGGACTTGAACCCTCATATCCCAAGGGACAACGGATTTTGAGTCCGCCGCGTCTGCCATTCCGCCACTCCGGCACGGTGACAGAATGTAACCAATGAAGAGACATGCTGCAACCTTGACAATTTTATCGCAGCGGGGTAAATTCGGCGTTCAAAGGGCCCATAGCTCAGTTGGCTAGAGCCACCGGCTCATAACCGGTCGGTCCCTGGTTCGAGTCCAGGTGGGCCCACCATTTAAACATTGTTCTGAAGGGCGGGTAGCTCAGTTGGAAGAGCACAAGCTTCACACGTTTGGGGTCGCAGGTTCAAGCCCTGTCCCGCCCACCAGATGCGGACACCGTTGGGTGTCCGCTTTTTCTTTATACAGGGAACGGACGGATTCCTGATGGAAGATTACATTGCAAAATTACTGGATCTCCAGGACCTCGACAGAAGGCTGGACAGACTGAAGGCGGACCTCGAGTCCATTCCGGCAGAAATAGCCATACACAAGAAGGAAATGGAAGGGCACAGGTCGAAGTTTTCCGAGTACGAGGATTCCCTGAAAAAAATACGTGATGATCAGAAAAGACTCACAGGGGAAAAGGCTGATACCATTGCAAGGATCGCAGACTACAAGAGCAGACTTCTTACCCTGAAGACCAACGAAGAGTATTCCGCAATGCTTAAGCAGATCGCCCATGCGGAAAAAAGGATCGATGAGATAGATGAAAAGATCCTGGAAGCCATGTACGAAGAAGACGAAACTGAGCAGTCTGTCCGGAGAGCCGAAAAAGAGAGGGACCGGGCACTCAAACGCTCCGAGGCCAGGGAAAAACTGCTTAATGACAAGTATGCTGAGCTGAAGGATGAACTGGACAGTATTCTTTCCGAAAGAGAGGAAGCCGCTTCAAAGGTGGAGTCCAGGTACCTCAGAATGTATGAGAAAGCCAGAGAGAACGGTCACAGGGAAGCGGTTGCCGGACTGAGAAGCGGAGCCTGCGGAAGCTGCCTTACGAAGATTCCCGCACAGAGCGCAGGGGAAATTAAAGGCGGGAAAACATTTTCGTGCCCTATTTGCGGAAGCTTCGTTGTGTGGACTTCCGACAGTTCCTTATAATAACAAACGGATCCGGTGGGGCGGGTGGTCGCCTGGTTTGAATACCGGGAGGAAAGTCCGGGCTCCGCAGGGCGGGACGCAGGGGAAATCCCTGGTGCAGCAATGCAGGGAAAGTGCCACAGAAACGATTCCTGTACCGGTTTTCCGGTATAAGGGTGAAAAGGGGCAAACCCCGTCCGGTGCAAGGCCAAATAGAGAGAACAGCCCACGGGCTGGGGAGCTGCCCGTTCCCTCGGTTCTCCGGGTTGGCCGCTAAAGCCGTCCGGTAACGGCCGGCTCAGACGGATGGCCACCGTCGTGAAAGCGATACAGAACCCGGCTTACAGCCCCGCCGGATCCTTCCATTGTGCAGGAGAGTAAATTGAAATACAAATGGCAGGCCAGACCTGAGATCCCCGGCGAGATCAGGAACATCTCCCCTCAGGTACCTCAGCCTGTCAGGGAACTCATAAAGAGAAGAGGGCTTCAAAAGGAGTTCCTTGACTCCCGCTATTCCAGTCTCTCCAACTGGAGAGACCTTCCCGGCGCAGAAAAGGCGGCGGGTATCATCCGGAATTCCATTGAAAATGGAGAACGGATAATGGTTCACGGCGACTTCGACGCTGACGGGATCACCGCAACCGCAACTGCTCTAAGGGTTCTGAGACACATGGGAGCCCATGTGCTGCACCACCTGCCCTGCAGGTTCGAAGAGGGCTACGGTCTTGGTGAAGAGGGAATCAAGAGGTGCGTGGATGAGAAGATCGACCTTCTTGTCACTGTGGACTGCGGAATAGGTGCAGTTGAACAGGTAAAAGAACTGCGGGACTGCGGAATCAGGGTTGTGGTAACGGATCATCACGTTCCAGGCGCCGTTCTTCCCCCAGCAGATGCTGTGGTTAACCCCGAACTGTCTTCGGACGAGTCAGCTCCATGGAGACATCTATCAGGAGCGGGGGTTATCCATACCGTTCTCCGGGGTCTTTTCCCGGATGACCTTCCGGCAGTAATGAATCCTGATCTGGTGGCCATCGGGACCATATGCGACATGGTAGAACTCTCAGGGGACAACAGGATACTGGTCAAGGAGGGACTTTCTGTAATGGCAGGATCTCCTGTGCCCGGCATCGCCGCTCTGATTCGCGAATCAGGCGGAGCGGATACACGTCTCAGCACTTTTGACATCGGTTTTGGGATCGGTCCCAGGATCAACTCTGCAGGAAGAATAACCCACGCCGATACGGCCCTTGAGCTGCTTCTCGAGGAAGATCCCAGAATGGCGGCGGAGCTTGCTGCGAATCTGGAGTCATCCAACAACAGGCGGAAAGAGCTGGACAGCATCGTTTTCAGAGAAGCCCTGGAGCAGTTGGAAGGAGCCACCGGCGCCGTTGCTCTGGCGGCATCTGATAACTGGCACCCGGGTGTGATAGGGATCTCAGCATCGAAAATATCCAGAAAGCTCAACAAACCTGCAATACTCATATCCTGGGACGGTGAAACCGGAAGGGGAAGCGCAAGGGGACTGCCCGGAATGGAGGTTCACACGCTTCTTTCATCCGCTATGGAAGAGGGGCTTCTGGAAAAGTTCGGAGGTCATTCCATGGCCGCCGGGCTCACGGTTTCCAGAAGCAGATACGGGGAATTCAAAGATTTCATGGAGGAAAGGGCAGCAATGCTCTACAGCTCCAGTTCCCTGCCGGTTCTCTACATAGACGGCAGACTGGAACCCCGGCAGTGTACCATGGAAGTCTATGATGCCCTGGGCATACTGGAACCCTTCGGTCAGGGGAATCCCGAGCCGGTATGGATGGCAAGGGGTCTGTTTCCCGGAACCTACAGGACAGTGGGCAAAGAGCAGAGGCACCTACAGGTCAGTTTTCAGGCAGGGGCTGTAACCCTTCGGGCAATTGGATTCCACATGGGGCACCGCACCTCCGAACTGAACCGGCCATTGGATGTGGCCTTCAGACTGAAACCGGACAGTTTCCGGGGAGGTTCCGCTGTTCAGCTGGTCATAGAAGACATGAAACCTGCCGCGGAGCGAAGGAATTGAATCTGACGGAACTCACGCTGGAAACCTTCCGGGGGGCAGATTTCAAGGCTGCTCTTGGCAATGGTTCTGAAAGGGAATCCCAGATACAGATGGCCGGGGTGGTGGCAGACCTTGTCCAGCTGGGAGGAACAGCAGTTCTGGAGGCTGGAACCGGTGTGGGAAAGAGCTTTGCTTATCTTATCCCCGCGGTTCTATCAGGACAGGCCGCAGTGGTTTCCACGGCGACCAAAGCTCTGCAGGATCAGCTTCTCAATAAAGACATACCAATGGTATCCAAAATTATCGGTAAAGAAATCGATGCGGTGGTTCTGAAGGGTCGTTCCAATTATCTCTGCCTCAGAAAATGGAACCTCCGGGGAGACAAAGCCGCTCCGGAACTGTCCCTCTGGGCAGAATCGGGCAACGGAGATGTATCATCCCTGAGTAGCCGTATTAAGCCTTCCGCCCTGGGAAAAGTAACGGGAGATTCCCTGGACTGTCTGGGCAGCCGCTGTCCGGAGATGCACCGCTGTCATTATTACAGGGCCAGGAACAGGGCCAGGAGGGCTTCTCTTTTAATAGTCAACCATCATCTGCTCCTCTGCGGCATTCAGACAGGAGATCTCATTCCGGAATCATGGCTTCTGGTGGCTGACGAGGCACACTCGCTTAACGGCGCAGCTTCCTCGACGCTGGGGTACATGCTTTCTGAAACGCTTCTTAACGGTGTTTATGATGCCGTATCCCTCTCTGATGAAACCCCTGAGGTAAAATCGGAACTTCTTTCCTCTGCAAGGGGCCTTTCACTTCTGATATCTGAAATTGTCTCGTCAGGGAGAGATAACGGTGAGGTGGATATCCAGCTGATTCAGAATGATCTCCAGTCCCTGGGGGATTCAGCCGGCGCGCTGCGGGATCGGGTGGCGGATTTCGAAGGACTTGAAGGCGCAGGGCAGATTTTGTCATCCATAGCGAGAACAGCCCTTGCGATCATTCAGACCCAGAGCGAATCATGGTGCTGCTACACTGTTAAAAACGGGCGGAATCTCCTTTTGAGGTGTGTTCCTGTGAGTCCCGGTCCAATGCTGCGGGATATTCTGTACGGAGCCTTTCCTGCGGTTCTTCTTACAAGCGCAACCCTTACCTCCGGAGGATCATTCAGCTACTGCGACTCCATGCTGGGAGTTCCCGGGGAAGCAGAAAGAAGGGTGTTCCCAAGCCCCTTCGACTATCGTTCAAACGCTGTGCTGGTTCTGCCTGAGGGTCTTCCGGATCACAATGAACACGGAGCAGTGTCTCTTTTGGCCTGGCAAACAGCGAAGGAGGCTTCGGAGATCCTCCATGGACGGACCATGGTCCTTTTTACGAGCTACAGAAATCTCGAGCTGTGCGTAAAAGCCGCAGAAGCTGACCCGGTGCCGGGTCTGGAACTGATGGTGCAGGGAAGAATGGGCCGGTCGGCGATACTGGAGAGTTTTCGCAGAAACCCGGAAGCTGTCATTCTTGGAACATCCAGTTTCTGGGAGGGTGTGGATCTCCCGGGAGAGATCCTCCAGGCTCTGGTGATAGACCGAATTCCCTTTCCCAGCCCGGGGCACCCGCTGACCAAAGCAAAAATGCAGATGATTGAAGCCGGGGGGAAAAGCAGTTTTTCAGGTCTTATGCTTCCTGAAGCCGCCACCAGATTGAAACAGGGTGCAGGGCGTCTCATCAGATCTCCGGAAGATACCGGTGCTGTGTTCATTCTTGATGGAAGGATGCGCACAGCAGGGTACGCTCAGGTGCTTCTACGCTCATTGCCTCCCTTCAGAAGATGCTCCAGACAGGAGGCCATGGCATTCCTAAGGGAACATGCTCCTCCGCAGGGGGGTATCACAGGATGAAGGGAGATTGCAATGATCATTCCTTTGGATGAAAATATGTTCCTGGGGATCAGAGGAACCGATGGCAAAGGATCACCGGAGGCGGATACCATCTTCCTGAGCCAGGTACACGGTACGGAAATCTTGTTTGATCCTCCTCATGATACCGAGGCAGACGGAATGGTGTGTTCAAGGGGGAAGGGCTTTCCCGGACTGAAGGTTGCGGACTGTCTTCCCGTATTTGCCCTGTGGAAGAACTTTGTGGGCGCCGCCCATGCAGGCTGGAGAGGCCTGGCAGGGGGAATCGTGGAGAAACTTATTTGCTCCGTGAACGAACCTCTGGAACTGCTTATCCTTGGTCCCTGCATATGTGCCGACTGCTACACAGTGGGAGAAGAAGTGAGAAGAGCTTTGGCCCGGGAGGATCCCGGGGGGATCGAAAGCCACCCGGAAGGAAAGGCAGACTTGAGGGGAAGTGCTCTGAGAAGGGCCCGGAAGTCAGCACGCCACGGTTTCCATTTGATCAGCCTGGATCTATGTACCCTGGAATCTGAAAGTCTCTACAGTTACAGAAGAAACGGCACTGGAGAGAGGAACCTTCTCTGGCTTGCAGAAACCTCCCCTTGTTCACATATTCAGCACCCATATCATGAATCAGTATACTACCCCCCGAGAGGAGAATAAATTGAAGAAGATAGTGCTTTTCCTTTCCATAATGCTTCTTGCCGCCTGTTCCACAGCCGTTGCCGGCAACGGTGAAGATGGTGCTGCCGTGGGAGTTATCCCCTTCGGCTACAGCGATGATGATTCCAGGTGGATAAGCACGAAGCTCAGTGATTTTCTTGGTGACGGAATAGAGTCCAGCAGCGATTTCACCCTTATCAGCGAGGGCGATCTCGATGACGCCTTCGAGGACATCGGTTTCGATCCTGACCAGTTCCAGTACGGCGTGCCTCCTGAGATGATAACCGAAGCCGGCGCTGGAATGGGTGCCGATCTCGTCATTTTCGGGTTCGTGGTACCAGCGGGAGGAGATCAGTATCAGGTCATGTGGAATGTTGTGGTGATCCAGAGTGGCAGCACAATATCACCTCCCCCTGCAATGGTCCAGAAGAATACCGATCCCGTGAGGGACCTTGCGGACACCATTGTGAGCGAGATCAATACCCATGTGGGTGCAAGGGCTGACGAAGCGCTCAACATGGCAAGATATCACCGTTCCAACTCCAACTGGCCCAGTGCCATTTCTTCCTATCTTCAGGTTCTGGAGGTGAATCCGGAACACATTGAGGCAATGGATGAACTGGCTGGTATTTATCTTAAAAGCGACGTTGATTCCATAGCCAGGGCTGAAGAGATGTACAATTCCATAATCGCCCTGGAACCGGGAAACTCCAATGCCCTTGCCGGGCTTGGAAACGTTGCTTTGAGGAACGAGCAGTACGAAACTGCCCGGGAATTCTTCGACCAGGCCATTGCTGCTGATCCCGATAACACCGCAGCATACTCGGGGCTTGCAAGTGCCTATACCTCAATGGGAATGACGGATCAGGCCATTGAAAGTTTCGAGACGGCCCTTGCCGCGAACCCGTCGAACCTCCAGGCAAGCTACGCCCTTGGTCTGCTCTATGCCGAACAGGACAATTACCAGGCTGCCATACCGCATCTGGTTGCGGTTCTTGAAGCCCGTCCCGACTACAGCAATCTGAGAATGTCCCTTGCAAATGCATACGCGGAAACCGGTCAGTACGGCCTTGCCGCCGATAATGCCATCATAGTTCTGGAATCCCGACCGGACGACACCGATTTCGCCCTCTACGTTGCCCAGTACGAAGCCAGAGCCGGAAGAACATCCGATGCCGTGAACAGGCTCGAGGGTATCATATCCTCAACGGGCAGCAGACAGGCATATCTTATGCTGGCAACGGTATACCGCGACAGCGGTCAGAGAAGCTCCATGCAGAGCGTTTTCAACAGGCTTCACAACGCCTATCCCGGGGATCCCATTGCCAATTACATGGTGGGTGCCTTCTACTACCAGAGCGGAACCTCCAAGGCCAGGATCAGTGAGCTCGTTCCCGAGAACGTGTCAACCTGGGAATCTGCCATCAGCGAGCTGAGCACCGCCGTAACCTATCTGAACCAGGTAACGGGTTACAGGGCCACCCAGGCGCAGAATATGGTGAGTGCTGCCCAGAATGCCATCAGCCTCTGCGAAGAAAAGATAGACAGGGTCAACCGCTACTCACAGTGATCCCCGTTTAAAGGATCAGGCTGTATAGAAGGGGGAGCGCCTCCAAGCGCTCCCCCGGTTAAAATGGAGGGTATTTCTGGAAGGAAGATTTCTCGACCGTGTGGTGATAACCGTTCGTGCCGGTAAAGGCGGCGACGGCATAGTCGCGTTCAGAAGGGAAGCCTATGTGCCCAAGGGCGGTCCCAGCGGCGGTTCCGGTGGAAAGGGAGGCAGTGTCTGGCTTCAGGTGGCATCCCGAGTGGCAACCCTTGCGGACTTCATAAACGGCTCCTTTTTCCGGGCAGAGAACGGCACAGCGGGCGGACGGAACAACATGACAGGAGCCTGCGGGGAAGACCTTGTTCTGAAAATTCCCCCCGGTACCGAAGTCTATGACCATACCACAGGCGAGCTCCTGGCGGACATGACGGAACCGGGGCAGAAGGTCCGGATAGTCTCCGGTGGTGAACCGGGCAGAGGAAACGCTTCCTTCGCAACTCCCACAAGAAGAACTCCCCGAATATGCACGAAGGGGACCAAAGGAGAAGAGCTGAAACTCCGGCTTGAACTGAAGCTCATGGCAGATGCAGGGCTGGTG
>CAZNFQ010000058.1:0-13755 GCA_964571965.1 uncultured bacterium
AAACAACCACCTCGCTACGGGATCACCGTCACGGGTTTGTGTCCAGTGTCCCATCCCCTACACCTCCACCAGTTCTCGCATGATCATTCCTCCAGCATCTTAATTGCATCAGGGTAGTCGATCATTGAGCAGGTCTGCCCGTCCGCCAGATATACCTTGTCCATCTCGCCCAGTGTTTCCTCACCGAAATACTTACGGTTTCCCCTGTTCGACAGGAAGAATATCCCCCTCAGCACCCTAGGAGACTCCAGGCTCCACTGCTTGCCATGCTCCACTGCCAGAATGTAGTAGGAGATAAAGTCCTTGCGCTTCCAGGTCTCCTCCGACCTGTCCCACACTCCCCATTTGTGCCATCCTCCCATGGACTCGATGGCGAAGTGAACGCACGGATCGCCGAAGTCAACGTTGACCAGATTGCCAGACCTGCGATACACCTTCTGGACCTTGTTCCATGCCAGCATCGCTCTGTCCTGGAAAGAGCCGTTTATGAACTCCAGCACGAATTTGGCAGTGGGAGTGAAATCAGATGTCTTCAGCCGATAGGAGAGTGCCTTCTCGATGTCCGACATGGGCAGATCTCCCAGGGTTACGAAGATGAGAGACAGGGCATCGTCGTCCGGCACATCTCCCCGAAGAGCCTTGCATGCCGATATCCACAACTTTTTAAACCTTGTCGCATCAGTTTTGTTCATGAAATATCCCCTCTTCCCTTTCTGAAAATCTCAAAGAATTGCCTTGTTTCTTCAACGCTGTGAACTTTCATACCCCTTAGACATATATCTTTACCTTTTTTTGCAAGTTACACCCCTTAGCGTTGAAATTTAGGCCATCTTTTCACCTACAGTTTCCAATTCCCTAAAAAACGTCTCGGGGTTCCATTCCTCCGCCTTCTCCAGACGATTTTTCCCCTTCTGCCTGTCGCTCTTTACGAAGTTCCGCCACTGGGAGTGAATGCTGCTCTTCGCCTTTAACTTATTGCTTGCCCATTCGCTCCAGTTTTCTCCGATGATCTCCCGAATATCCATGTCCGGAAAGTCAAGATAGAGCTTGCGGAGATATTCAAGATCCTTCTCGAAGTCGAAGAGGCTCGGATGCCCCGAATCGTCGCAGGCTTTTTTTACCCTGGAGAGGATATATTTTTCCTCTTCGGAGAAATTCTTTGTAACGTTACATTCTTCGCTAATACTATTAATAATCTCTTTATTAATAGTATCTGGTTCTGGTTCTGATTCTGGGGGTGTTACTAAACTTTTTTTAGTAACGTTACAACTTTCATGCTTTACCCTATCTCTGTGTCTTGCGACTCGTTCTGCTGACGAGTCCGAGTCCTTCTGGTACTTATCCCAGTTCACTACAAAAAAGCAATTTCTTTCATTGCATTTTGCAATCATTTTGCAATCATTTTGCAACCATTTTGCAATCATTTTGCACTGACGAAAGCTGACACCCATTGCATTTTGCATAAATTTTTCATCCATAGGCTCCCCGTTTGGCTTCAATAAATAGCCTCTTTCCGGAGACTCATTCGCTATGCAGAGTAGAACTATCCAAGCCCATCGAAAAAGAGGTTTCTCGGAACGAAGTCCAATGTCTCCGAGCAGATCCCTGGAGTAGAGCCTAAACCATGGCAACCGTTTTCGAGCCATTAATCACACCTTCTCGCGAAAATAGGGACATAGTCTCGTCAACCGATGTGCGTATCCGCTTTTCTGCTATCTCGATGTATTCAGGGTTCAACTCGCACCCGATGTAATGTCTAAATAACTGCTTAGCCACAACCGCAGTAGTACCGCTCCCCATAAAAGGATCTAAAACTATTCCATCCTGCGGACAGCCGGCGATTATACAGGGCTTAATCAAGTCTGGTGGGAATGTCGCAAAGTGAGCCTCCTTGAATGGCATTGTCGGGACTGTCCAGACAGAACGCTTATTACGCCCCTTAGAAATATCCCAATCTCCTAAATTTCCACCCTTTTGTTGATTTAAGCTCTCTTGTTTTTGCCCTCGGTTCCCTGGTGATCCCCCATGTGTATTTGGGCCACATATCTCCCTTATCCCGTCCGCATCATAGTAATACCTCTGGCTCTTACTCATGAGGAAGATATACTCATGGCTCTTTGTCGGTCTATCCTTCACGCTTTCGGGCATGGGGTTAGGCTTATGCCAGATAATATCTGAGCGAAGATACCAGCCATCCTGCTGTAGTGCGAAGGCAACCCGCCACGGAATACCGATAAGGTCTTTGGGCTTGAGACCAGCGATTTTATTATTCAATGCTACCGCCTGTCCATTCCTGCCGTTGGAATATTTGGGATCAACATAATCACCCTTTGAACCAGTTCCACAATAACTATCCCCCAAATTCAGCCATAAAGTGCCGTCATCCTTGAGTACCCGCTTGACCTCTTGGAATACCCGTACCATTTTCGCAACGTATTCATCGGGTGTTTTTTCAAGCCCTAACTGACCGTCTACACCGTAGTCACGTAAGCCCCAATAAGGTGGGGAAGTCACACAAGTGTTAACCGATTGGTCAGGCAATGTCCTGAGCATATCAATGACATCACCGTTTAAGATAGTGTCTATATAACCCATATTCATTACTCCTTAAAGAGAGAGGGGAGGTATTTCTCACTCCCCTCCTCGAAGTCAATTCTCTGCTGTTTCAGGAGATACGACGGAGCCGTTCTCGATGTAGAATCCTGTCTGTCCGTCGTCTGCACTGCCTACACGTTCCAGGAATATCTGGTAATCCAGTTCATCTGCTTTTTGTTTCATCCGCGAAAGGGTGTCCTCATCCATGAGTGAAGCATTTCTAAACATCATGATACGTGCCGTGGGATTGAGCCTGCTGCCGATTGCAAAGGAGATCTCCTCCTGCTCGGCCTGTGAACACTGTTCGAAGGGTATCCCTTGATAGAGAACATCGTCCTTCGATACGGAGAGCCCTTCGATGGGGAACTTCGCCTTCCTCAGTGCGTTATCCTTTTTCTTCTTGAGGCCGTCCATCTCCTCCGTCATACCATCCGCCTTCTTCTGCAGGGTGGATATGCTGGACTTGACCTCCGCCTTCTTCTGCTTGTTCCGGACATTCTCATTGATGCCCTCGAAGCCGTTGATCTTCTCCCTGATAGGTTCGATGTCGGGATCGACCAGTTTTTCGACCTCTTCCTTTGCCTTATTGAAGACCGCTACCAGGGTATCCCTCTCAGCTGTCATTACAGTGAGCTTGTCTCTGAGAACCTGCATTTCACTATTAAGGGCCTTGCCTTTCTCTTGTATTCTACTGAGGGTCTCTCTCTTCTCCTCGTTGTCCCTCAGCGTATCCTGAGCCTTCGACAGTTCGGAAAGAAGGGCATCCACCGACTGTATCTCGTCCGGAGTGTCTGCCGGGACATCAGGAATATTCTCCAGTTCACCCGAGCGAGAGTTTATCGTCCTGTTGAGGTCACGCCGGTCCTGATAGATAGCATCTATCTGGGCATCTATCTCGTCAGGATCGACCTCCAGGCTATCCCTCACGAGGTTGAGGGCTATTTCCCTGCGCTTCTGTGGTGTCTCCCTTCCAAAAGCCTCGGGGTCGAAGGTGAGGTCTCCGATGAAGGCATCGATCACGGACTGGGGAGACTGGACTATTTTCCTGCCGTTCTCGTCCCACACCTTCAGCTTCATGGAGCCGTCCGGTGAGATTATCCTCTGCACCTTCAGCTCTCCGAAGTCGACGGTTATGGTCGCCTCGTCCGCATCGTCGTGAACGGGCTTCTTGATATGCTTCTTGGCATCCGACCACTGGCAGGCCGCCCATATGGCATTTATGATCGAACTCTTGCCCTGCCTGTTCTTTCCCTTGAGGACCACAACGTTCTGATCCTTCACGTCCAGTTCTACCGAGACCAACCGAGCGAAGTTATCTGCCTTGAGCGTGAATATCCTTGCCATTACTTGTCACCTCCGAATCCCTCGTCCAGTTCCTTCTGAACCCCTGCCATGGTTGAGTCCTTCTTGCCAGGTTTCTCCGGAAGGTAGTCTGCCCACTTGGCATCCCCAGACTCAAGGGCCGTGAAGGCTCCACGCAGGAACTCTATGGCCTTCTTGCCCATGGGAGTGGTAACGTCCTTTATGCTGTCCAGGTCGATGTCTAACTTGTGCTTCAGGATTGCATCGAGGTCGGCAGGCTCACGGCCCAGTCTCTCATAGAAGGCATCGATCACTTTCTTCAGGGCTCCTGTTGGATCCTCGGCATCCCTTTTAGCGTTTGTCTCCCGGCACTTGTCCATGGCCTCCTCCAGAATATCCGCAGGAATATGGCGGAGTCCTTCGTTACGGAAGATCTTGGATATAAGGGACTGGCGTAGATTGTGTATCTCGTCCTCTGTGGCCTTGACGATGAATACTGTACTTCCGTAGGAGTTTATCCTCTCTCCCACCACGTCCCTGCCCTTGGAACTGCTTCTCTCCACGGTGCGAGGTACGGAGATATCCTGGGAGTGGGTAACGTTGCTCTCAAGATCTATAACCGAGACTTTCAGATGGATATATCTCTCGTCCTCGGCGATAAGCTGAACGTCCTTGTACAGGTTGCCCCAGAGACGTACCGCTTCCTCGGCAAAACGGATGGACGGACCCTTTATCCCTTTGCCCACCGGCTTGTTGTAGATTGCTGCCTCCGCGAACTTCGGACGACCGCATGCCTCCAGTATTTTCACCCTCGAATGCTTCTCATCCCGAGGCCTGTTCATGGCCACCATATAGGCCGCCTGTATCCTTGCCTTGTTCGTCTCTGCCGCCACTATGGCAGCGGAGTTATTGCTCTGCATGAGACCTCCGCCACCCTGCGGAGTGAGGCTCATTTCCTTCTGCGTTCCCTGTTCTGTCATTAAAATATCCCTCCCTATGATTTGAAGCGAAATGTCTTTACGCCGTTCTTGTTCGCCTTGAAGGAGAAGTTCCAGTCCGTTCCGTATGCCCCTTCACTTTCCTTCGTCCTGCTCAGAAGCTCGTTGATGCTCCTCTGTTCCTCATCCTTCAGCTTTGCTATCAGCCTCCTTATCCTTGCCGTCCGGTGTCCCCAGTATTCGATCTCCTCGTTGCCGTCCTCCCCTGCATTAATGCGCTCGCCAGTGCTTTCGGGATAGAGTGTCTTGAGATAGGCCAGATAACCCTCGGAACTGTCTACTGGCGGAGTGCTGTTGCCCACAACGTAGGAATACCACCACTTCGTCGCATACTTCAATACCTTGCGCTCCAGTGCCATGTCCCTCTGGAGAGTGTAGATGCAGAACTTACTGCCTCCGAAGAGGACCGCTATGTCCCAGATGTCCCTGTCGAAGACCATCATGTACTGGATTGCCTGCAGAGCTATCCATCTCGGAACCTGGTCGGTATGAGGATCTCCCCAGTGATGTTTCTCCCCCAGGTCAACATTCTTGTAGTCCACTCCCCTGCTCTCCCCCACTATGAGGTCGTCCGGAGTTCCGCCCATCCACGGATATCTCGGATGAAGGGTAAAGGGTACATGTTCAACCTCTCTGCCCGTCCGCTTGCAGTAGATCTTCCGGATGGAGTCCTCTATGAGCCTGCCTATCTCCATGCGCTCGTTGCCCATCTGGGGAGTGTCCATCCTTCCTGTCTTCTCCAGCCAGACAGAGATAGGTGAGCCGTAGGATGCAGGAGCCATCTGGAATATCTTCGCTATGTCAGTTCCCGTGAGGCATTTCTTCCTCGCCTCAAGCCATTCCTGTTCAGTCATAATCCGGAAGCTCACACTTGTTGCAGAAACACTTCCTCAGTTCTGGTGGAAGCTCCAGGAATATCTTGACCTCCGTTATATGGTTATCGGTCTTGTGAAACGGTTCTAAAGGGTTCTTGAGCGTTAACACTACGGAGACCACCTTGTACCCTTTAGCAAGAATATCCTTGAGTCTTTCCCTGCTGCTCTTGAGTTCACATGGATTACGCTGAGGCTGATAAAAGCTCACAACCGCCTTGTAATATTCCCACTCGAAGGCCGGGCAGTTAACTGTCTGGCACCGAATGAACATGGGCCTCTGCGACACCTTGGCTCCACTGCTTAAAGTTTCAGTCCTTATTACCTCAGTGCATCTTGCTGACATCATGGGGCATATCATCTCCCCCATCTGTTTCTCGGTATACCTCAAACCGCATCCCCTCCTTATTAAATTACAGGTACTTCCCCCTTGAGAATATCCTCCAGAAGTTTCCTGTTTTCATTGCAACCGTTATTCCACGTATTGAGATAGACCCAATCTGCCAGCTGTTTGCTGAAGTAACCTTCGTGGATGCCCTTGGCAAGCTCATTGGACATGGCAACTATCTTCTCCAGCTTGCAAACCCTATCCCCCATTTTTTCAAGAAGTTTTTCCAAGTCCTCGACATTCTTGATCTTTTTCCGCAACTCCTCGTTTATCACCGACAACTCTTTAGATCTCCAATGCCCCATCAGTACAACCCCTGTCTGTATCTGTAATGCACCGTTATCTCCACCACGTTGGAGTCCATGTCCGGCAGCTTGTTCAGATGGATGAAGAGTCCTTCCACCTCCTGTACCGGCAGTGGCTTCTTCCCGTGAGGATTGACCTCCGTATCCTTCGATTCATCCTCCAGTTTCTCGTTCAGATGCTCCATGATCGTTTCCCGAAAGGTCTGCTCCATTTCGATGTCGAGGTCGAAGGAGTCCCTATACCTTCCCGGGCTGCTGTATCCCCCCGTTGACATTACTGATCACCTGCTTCCTTTTTCTTCTTGCCCTTGCCCACCCTGTTTTTTGTCTTGAGCCTGTTGAGCTTTCGGGCAGGTATCTTCTGCCTTTTGGCAGGCTTCTCTCCGTCTCTCCACTGGTTGAGATCCACCAAGCCGTTGAAGTCCAGTCCAAGTATGTAATACATGAGCATCCCGTTATTCTTCACGCCGAAAGCCTTGCGCATCTCGTAGAGCCGGTTGTCCAGAGTCCTCTTCGATACGTGGCAGACTATGGCAATGTCCTTCAGCTTCAGATCCGCGAAACGGCAGAGCCAGTATCCTACCTTTCGGTGAGCCGGATTGAGTGTGTTAGCTATCCCTGCCAGTTCCACCATGTCAGGCATCTCTCCGTTTATAGGGTTCCTCAGCGGAGGTTCTTTCGTCCGTACCCAGGTCATCCGTCCACCTCCTTTCTTCCACCTCATGAATTAAATTTAGCATAAAAAGAGAAAGTCGCATGAGTCTTAATGCCCATCTTTTTATAGTCCATTAGTCCCATAACAAAAAGAGGCCACCCCATGGTAGGAGTGGCCTGTAGGTCATTGCTATTCTGCTTTGTCATGTCTGAGTGTCAGGAGTTCTTCTCTTGTGCCTCTTTCTTTTTCTGAAAGTCCACGTAGTCATTGTGGAGTTTCACGGCGAACCGCTGATCCGGTGTCGACTCCAGGAAGGCTTTCTTCGAGATGAAGTGAGCATATCCCTCCTCATCGAGCTGAGTTGATATCACATTGTCAGGTTTAATCTTAGCCATGGTTCAGGCCTTGACTTTCTTCCAGAGAGTGGCGTTGAGACTGGCCACTACTCCATCGACAAGCATCCCTATGATAATGCCGTCGAAGGCCTCCATCACAGGATTGAGCTTGATCATGTCGTCTATGGCCTGGACAGCCGCATCTCGTTTGTCCTTGCTGGTGACAAATTCCACAGCCTCCTTTGCTCCTGCTTCTACGATCCCGACCACCTCGTAGACCATCCCTGTGAGACTGGCCACGTTGGACATGAACTCAACAGGAGTGTCCCACTCTGCGATTTCGTCCATCCCACTGAAAGTTTTCTTCCAGCCTCCGATCTTCCCATTGACAATTTCAATGAAGCTTTTCTCTTCCATCTTTCATTGCCTCCTTGTATCCTCTCGGATAGTCGTAATGGAATCCCCACCTCCAGCTGAATGGCAGATAGGCACTCCCCCCTATGGACACTCCAACAAAAAAGACGATACCCCGAAGGATATACGTCCTCTTTGCTACTCCGAGTGCCAGCCTGTAGTCCGCTCGTATCTTCTGCCACCTGGACCCTCCGTAGAAGTAAGCATCGTCATGGACCTTGCACAGATCCAGGAGCCATTTCTCCTCCGGTATTTTCAGCCACCTGGCTATCTGAGACAGACAGCTTCACCCGTCGGACTCGAACTTCTCCATCCCTTCAAGGCGGAATATGCGCCATTTCATAATATTTTCTTCACGATCTGACTCACCCTTTCGTTAAGGATGATAAGTATTTCCTCGGCATTAGACCCGGCAAGACCTCCTATTGCCGTCGCCATAGTGACTGACATGTCAGTACACATGAGGAGAAGCCCCAGGATCAGGCCAACGAAGGTCCCTATAACCCATTTCTGGACGAGCCTTTTCATGACAACCTTACCGTTAGGTCTCGCCAGATACGATACTATTGCCCCGAATCCTGCGATAAGAGCCGTGACGATAAAGAGAGGCAGCCTGCACAAAAGATCTGTAATGTTTTTTTTGTAAGGCAATATTCGCTCCTATCCATGGGAGGCGACCATGTTGCGCTCGTGGAGCTTCATGGCCCTCCTTATCCACCCTCGCAAGAACTTGCGGTTCTTGACCTCCTGCGCCCTCTGTTTCGCAGTACTGCCGATACCGTCGGTTATGTCGTCATAGAAGTCCACTCTTTCGAGGAGGCACATTGAGGAGAGCGTGAGGCTGAGTGGTGCGAATCCAGGGATCTCGGTACCGACAACCATCTCCATGGCTGCCCGTGTCTGAGGACCGAATCCTCCATCTATGGATATGTCCCGAAGGAGAATATCATTTATCCCCTCCTGCAGTATCATGATTGCCCGTCCGGGTCCCGAGTTGACTGCTATGTCGAAGATAATGAGGTCGAGTGGAGTGGGCATCTCGAAGGCATGGCTCTTCTTCCAGAACATCTCGAAGTAGATAACCAGTGCCTCTTTGGTAGTTAGTCTCTTGGGACATTCATGGCTCACGAGACCGAGTTGGTGAGCCCTGCGCAAAGTCGCTATGGTGACTCCGTACATGGTCTCTCCGCCTGCATCGTCGGGATCGTCGGAGTGCCGTCCCTCTACGCCGAACACGAAGTCCATGGCATCCCTGTACCGTGAATACCTGTATTCATCGGCCATATTGTCACCCCCTCCAGATGATGAACTTCATTCGAAAAGCCTGCCGGAAATGGAGACACCCGTGCTTGATGTCGTAGGGGAATCCCCATGCCACGAGGCCGAACTCTGTCCACTGCACTATCTGGTTCCATGGAGGAGGAAGGCCGTCTATGAGAGGCCAGCTCGACACCATTCCCAGGTATGCCAGCCCCATGTCCCTGTCGGACGGATGGTCGGGCAGGAGGGGGAATATCTCATGATATCCGTTCTCCTGCTGCCAGCCTACGAGGTCTACCGCCATTCCTCCGAACAGTGCGGTCATGCTCCGTGCCAGCTCCATGGATGAAAGTTCATGAATGGTCGTCAGGTCTATGGTCATCACTTCCACGGAGGAGGCAGGAAGGCATGAAAAAAGGAGCCCCAGGATCAGGACTCCCAGTATTAATAGTTTCTTCAAGGCTCCACCTCCTTCTTCCTATTTCTTGAGTAAAACAGTAATCTTTCTTTCTGCGGCCTGTGCGACAGGGGTAGCCGCGATACCGGACCTTAGCTTGATGAACCTGAAAGCCTTGAGGTCATTATTCTGCGTGTCAAACCCTATTGCCACAGATGCCGCTACGCCTGCCAGCTTGGTCTCGTTACCCTGGTCGTCCTGGACCTTTACAAAAGTTCCGTCGGGTGTAGACGAGGCCACAAAGGATATATTAGCTGCGGTCGTCCATGCTGCCGGCATGATAATGCCTATTTCCTTGAATCCTCCAATGTCGATAACGCCAGAAAGACTAGCTGCGGCCGCTATTGTTGCCACCACTACGTCGACTTCACCACCCTGTTCAGCCCTTCTTTTTTTAAGATACTCCTTTACCTGTGCACTGGTTTTAGCCATAATCTATTTCCTCCTCACCAAGGTCTGTTCTTCTTGCTTCCCTTAGAGCCTGGCTTCTGCCAGCCCATCAGTATCTTCACCGCATCGTCAGGGTCCTTTGCCGCCTCCGTTATCCTTCGAAGCCCTGTATAAGGTAGACCCTGCCACAGGGAGATGGCTTCCCATACTTTCTTTCCTGCATTCCAGGTCATTTCGCCGTCGTCCAGAGAGTCGACTCCTGCCGCCACTCCTCCGAAGAACTTCTGGAAGGGATCTGCCCCTCCCATATATCCCTCCATCTGGCCTGACAGATACTTGCCTGCCAGGGGAATGGAAGATATCTCCTGATATGCCAGAGCCCTTCCCCATTCCTTGCCGTCCTCGGGCATCCTGCCGTGACGGATTATGTCCATCATCATGGATGCCACCAGTATTGAGATGGTATATGAGAGGGCATGTCCGAACTTGCCCGACTTGGCATAGCCTCCCACATCGTGTACCGACATGTTCCATACATTGTTAAGCTGGTTGGTGAACATGATGGCGAGATTGAACCATTCATCACTTGAGGCGTACATCTTCGCCAGTTCCTTTGCCTGTGCTGCAGGCTGAGTGTTGAGGGTTATCCTCTTCGCCCGGAGTGCAGCTTCCTTGACGGAGAGTCCGTTGTCCAGACCCTTGTTGTAGACTGCCCACCATCCTATGGACGTAACGGCCTTGTCCATCCTCCGTATTCCTTCCATTCCGAAGACACCTATTCTCTGCTTGACCTTCTTCCAGGACTCCACATCTTCCCTCTTCATTTCCTCCAGAACCCTCTCAAGGGAACGCTGTTTCATCTCCGGATCGAGCCGGTGGATGGTCTCCAGAGTCCTCTTCGGATGAAGGGCAAGGTCGAAACAGGCGGACAGCATCCTTACAGGATTAGCCTCTGCCGTATAGAAGGCCAGAGACGGAGCCTGCTTGCCTATGGTGAGAAGGTTGTACCCGAGATAGGCCATGGCCACGTTGTGCTTGACCAGCCTGGCCGCCTTCGAGACCATCTCTCCACTCTTGTAGAAGTCCGGTACCGCCACCCTGTTCGCATAATTCCTCATGGCATCCAGGGTCGCCCTGCCTTTATTGACATCTATGGTCTTGGCCACTGTCGGCATGTCCGCGTTCTCCGGATCTCCCAACATGGCGTGCATATTCCTTACGTGCTGTGCATGGGCGGTGAAGTGTTCATTCTCCATCACCGTCTCGTGCCAGCACTCTATCAGTCCGAGCTTGATGGGCTCCTGCTTGTCGTCGGGTATCCATTCGTTCCTCTGATATCCATGCTTCCGGGAGGCGTACTGTTTCCTCATGTTATGTACCCTCATGATCTCGTCACGACGGGCGGCCATAACATCGTCAACCATCTTTCCCGACTTCTCCATGCTCCTCCTGCGGATCATGGGAGTGTAGTTCTTCTCACGTGGAGAGTAGAGGTTGGCCACTTCGAGGAGGCTGTCCTGATATCTTCCAAACTCGGAGTCGTACTCCTTGATTATGTCCCACACAAGGCCTTTCAGCTTCGGATTAGCCTCCACCTTGGCCACTATCTTCTCGGCCACGTCCCGGGATATTCCGTTGCCGTGGATCACCGCTGCCCACTTCAGTTCGTTCTGACGGGCGGCATAGATGTCCAGGCAGGTATCCAGGGAGAATACTTCGGCCTTGCCCTTCACCCATTCCCTGTTCTCCATGAATGGCCTTGCGAGATCCTTCTCAGTCACTCCTGCCCTTTCCAGGGCCTTTTCCACTATGTCCTTCCTCCGGAACCAGTTGGAGAGCTTTATGTTC
The DNA here is from genome assembly GCA_964571965.1 of uncultured bacterium. Lineage (GTDB taxonomy): Bacteria > Fermentibacterota > Fermentibacteria > Fermentibacterales > JCC-6 > Sabulitectum. Next base: position 11,820 of record CAZNFQ010000058.1, read on the forward strand.
TCGTTGGCATCGGTCCGCTCGATGAAGAACTTGTAGGCTGGTCCTGCATAGTCCTCGAAGCCGTCTATGGCATCGGCTATCCTGGCAGGCCTCATGGACTCGGCCTTCGCCGCTTCCCACGTATGGGTCTGCCTGTCCTCGGAACGCTCCTCCATGGTCCCATGGACCTTCCGGTCATTCCTTTTTGGAGTGCCTATCTTTCCGAGGATGGACCTTTCCTGGTCGTCGAAGTCCTGCTTCTGCGTGGCCTTGACCTGTTCATAGGCCTTCCTGCCCTCCTCGCGGAGATCCAGCACTATGTCCACCACGTCGGTCAGTTCCTTCACCGTGAGGCTGTTGAGGTTCTCCTTGAGGATATGGTTTCCTTCGCCATCCTCGATGAACCGGAACTGGTCTGTTCTGGCCAGTGCCTTGAACCCTTCGGCATCTCCTCCGAGTTCCGCCTCGACGTCTTTAAGAATGGCCATGGTGTTCTCGTTGCGGATATGCAGGTCATAGTCGGAGAGAATGGCCTCGATGTCGTAACGGTGCTTTCCGTAGACCGAAGGAGAGGATGCCCTGTTCGCAAGGTACACCACGTATCGTACCAGGCCCTTCAGTTCCTCACGGTTAGTTTTGGTTGTCCCTTCGACCCTGCGGCCTCCTCCGAGGAAGAGGTCTCCTATGGTGGTTTTTCCGAAATGCTCGTTGATGGCCTTGAAGGATTCCTTCCGGTCTGCCCTTATGTCCTTCGGCTTAGGAAGGTCCCTGTGCGTAACCATAGTCTTCTTGCTCTTGGCACTTGGTCTCGCCATTAGCATGGAATAGAGGTCGTCAAGGCTTCCCTTGAATGTTCCCCTGTCCACGAGTACCTGGTGAAGTTTGTCCAGGGAGAGTCCCTTGCCCTTCTTCATGTAGGCAGGACCGAGCCTCTTGCCCAGTTCCTTGGCCTCGGTATCGCTCCATATCTTGCCGGTTCCTTCCCTGTCGATTCCGCCCTCTTCTCTTATGGCCTTGAGGACACCTGCCCGGTAGTCGGCAGAGTGCCTCTGTATCTCTTCTCTTTCCAGGTCTGCCTCGGACTTGCCATCCTTGGAGGACTGTGCATCGAACCATCTGCCGTCGAACCAGATATCGTCCTCCTCGCCGGTATCGCCTATCTCCTCGTGGATGGACTTGACCTCCGCAATCTCCAGGGGCTTCTCCGGTTCGGGCTTCCGATCCCACGGATCTATTCCCGTGTCGGCTTCCCTCTTCATGGACTTGTCCCGTTCGATGAAGTTCTTCTCCTCGAACTCGGTTCTCTTCTTGTTTATCTCGTCCATCTGCTGTTTGTATGTCTCATCCGCAGGTCTGCCAGTAATCCTCTCTACCCTGTCGGCGTACTGCCGGACGGACTCGTCCATCTTCTTGTTGATATTCTCCGTACTCTTGGCATCCTGTATCTTCTGTCGGCTCTCAAGGCTTCCCCGAGTCGTCCGGGACATGAAGAAGTCCATAATTATCTGGGGAATTATGAGGCTCACTTTGTCGGCGTTTGGCATGTCGCTGTTGAGGATCTGCCAGTAGTGTGGAGAGGTGAGTACAGAGTTAGAGAGGAAGTCTGCAAAGACGGCCTTTCCTCCTGCAAGACCCAGTGTCTCGTTCACGAAAAGGGGAGTGGCGTTATATGCTATCCTGTAAAGACCTGCCTTGAGCCGGTCCTCCATGGTCCCGGAAGTGGTGAGAAAGGCGTGAGTGCCGTGGAGAGTGGCGAGGTTCTTGAATTCGGAAAGCACCCTGACCGCACTCGATCCCATCATCTGCTGTCCTGCTGCCGTGGCGAAACCTCCGAGAGCAGCACCTAGCATGTGCATCTGTGCCATCATCATGGTCAGGTCCGTCGCTGCATGGACGGTATGAGCTGCCGTCTTTGCCAGCGCGCTCTTCATCTCCGCATCCATCTGTCTCTGTGGCA
>CAZNFQ010000059.1:0-13704 GCA_964571965.1 uncultured bacterium
CAGGTGGACAACGGTATTTACGTGGAAAGCATCAGAGGAGGCTCAGGTCTCAGCAGGTTTACCATGTCTCCGGTTCTTGCATGGCGGATAAAGGATGGAAAGATTACCGAACCTTTGCGTATAGAGGTACTTGCAGGCAATGTTAAGGAAACTCTGAGGGAAGTTGACGGGGTCTCCGAAGGTTGCAGGATGTATGGCTCCGTGGACGGAGGATGCGGCAAGTTCGGACAGGTGGGCCTGAGGGTCGGTTTCGGAGGTCCTCATGTGAGGATCAGGAAACTGGAGGTGATCTGATGGCTCCGGTTATCCGTGAAGATTTCATTCAGGAGCGGAGCATCATTACAGTAGGTGTTCAATCCAGCCGAGTCAGGTCGATCAAAAGGACCAAAGAGAGGCAATTGGGTATAAGGGCCTATGACGGCAGGGCGGTTTCCATTGCAGGCGGTCTTGGTTTCCCCGATGAGGACAAGCTGTGGAGAAAGGCTGCACAGGGCCTTGATGACGGCATTCCGTACCCTCTTCTTCCCCAGAAGGATCACGCAGAGGAAGAGGTTACCCCCGGTGAGGTTCCCGGAGACAGGGAACTGCTTGAAGAAGTGGAGATAATACTGTCTCATTTCCGGCACAGGTTTCCTCAGCTTATTCTCAGCGGTTCGGTTTCCTCGGTGAATTACAATGTGGCCATCAGGAATGAAACCGGACTGGATCTCGGTTTTTCATCTCCGGTGTTCAGATGCGGTTTCTCTTTCAGGCACAGGGACTCGCTGGATTCAATGGACGGATTCACCGGAAGCTACGGTGTGAACTATTCGAGGACCTGGGTGCTGAAAGATCTGGAATCCATCTGCGAACCCTTCAGCAGAGACGAGTACAGGGGGGCACCGGGCAGAATGCCGGTGGTCTTTGCCATGGGAATGGAAAGAGCCCTTCTTTCAGAGCTGGTAAAGAACCTTTACTGCAGCTGGATTCACAGGGGGTCTTCGCTGTTTTCCGGATTGATGAACAGTGAGGTTCTCAACCGGGAGTTCACCGTTGCGCAATGTCCTGACAATTACAACACCGGACTGAAGTTTTTCGACAAGGAGGGCACTGTTAATCCCCACCACTCACTGGATCTGATCAGAGGAGGTGTTCCTCTCAGGACCGTTACCGACAGGCTCACCGCACTGGAATACGACTGCGAGAACTCGGGAAGCGCATTCAAAGGGAGTTATGACACCCTTCCGTCGGTGGGCATACCCTACGTGAGGATATCGGACACCGGAAAATCCCTGGGAGATATTCTTCAGGGCAGGGAGGCCCTTCTTCTCGTGCTGCCCGGAGGCGGGGGAGTTTCTGACAACGGCAGGTTCTCCACCACCATCCAGCTGGGCTATATGATGAAAAACGGAAAAATAACTTCCAGGATAAGCGGAGGAAGCGTATCCGGATCATTATTGGAGATGTTCGGACCTGATTACATGGGGTGTTCCACCGATTCCATGCTGGCCATGACCCATTCACCAGGTGTGGTCTGCATGATGAACGTAGACCCGGGGGCAACTACAGGTTCAGGGGTTTCCTGATCCCTACGATGAGAGAACTCCATTCCCGGGGATACCAGGCACCGTTTTCCCTGCTTGCAACTGTTACAGGTCTGGGTGAATCGGCACCGGAGCAGGCCACGAAGAACTTCACCGATCCATCTTCAGATGAACCGCTGTAGGGGTTCGTGGTAATGAGGATGATCGGTTCTTCCGGTATCCTGTAGTTGTTCTCGGGACTGGTTCCCTGGAAATATGAACCCATGAGCCATGGGGAAGCGGCAAGCTGGTTCTCAGCAAGACGCAGTGTGCTTTCAGCTGTTTCATGGTTCAGCAGCAGCATTGCCTTCCTGCCCTCTTCGGGATTATCCGTCATGATGTTAAGGGCTGCAATACAACCTGCCACGGCTCCCCTGGAGGATTGCCTGTATTCCGGCAGAGCAGATGAAAACTCAATGATGTCCGCCGGCAGTTTGTCCATGGTGTAGTTCAATTCAGCTTCTCCTTCGTATTGTTTCTTATAACTTTTTCAAGAACTTTCATCAGTTTTTTTGCGGAGATCTCCGGTGAATGGAACTCACGGACCCTGTCAGTGCCCCTCCTGCCCATTGCTTCAGCCCGTTCCGGAGACTCAAGTATCTTCTTTATCATATCCACGAGGGATTCCGGTGAACCGGGATCAGCAAGGAAACCGGTGGATCCATGAACGATAAGTTCAGGGATCCCGGACAGAGAAGTTGACACCGAAGGTACCCCCATACCCATTGCTTCCATGAGAGCCACGGGGATTCCATCCTTGTCGCCGTTTTCGGCTTCCACGCAGGGGAGAACGAAGAATGCGGCGCCTGCAACCGCCTCAAGGGTTTCACTTGAGGACATTGTTCCTGTGAATTCCACCGGGAGATCCCGGACCTTTTCCCTGCAGTTCGCAAGGATGATCCCATCCGGATCAGAGCCGATGACCCTGAAACGCAAATCGGGGAACTCCTTTTTCATCATATCCGCAGCCTTTATCAGTACGTCCACTCCCTTTTTTTCCACCAGCCCGCTTGCGGTGCACACCCCGATCTGCTTTCCTTGACCGGTTTTTCTCTCCGGAAGGGTTTCAGTATCAATGCCAAGCTTTGCCACGGTTACTTCACCATTGAACAGTCCGCTTTCCCTGAGGTATTTCCGGTTGTATTCAGAAATGGTAAGAACCGCGGCGGCATCACTGAGAACCCTTTTCAGCCTTTCGACCTTTACAGGAGTGAAGATATCCGTTGCATGGGTGGTAACGGTGTAAGGTACACCCGTAATTCGGGAGATTATTCTTGCAATGTGAGCCTGATCACAGGCGAAGTGGGCATGGATGACATCGGGTTTCCAGCCCGGCGGCAGTTTTTTCAGGGTTTCAGAAGCAGCAAGGAAGTACCTGAACTCTCCATGCATAAGAGAGCTGATCAGGGTCTTCATGTGTTTCAGAGAACCGGAAAGCGGCCCTGAAAGCCTGAAGGGGGAACAGAGAAAGAGCTGGAATGGCATTACCCTCAGGGTGGTTACACTGCCTTTGCCCGGGTCCCCGGCTATACTCTGCCAGAAGTTCGAAGTGCTGCTGCCGCTCTTCTCCGATGGAAGGAGAACGGTTATATCGGCACCTTCTTCAGAAAGCGCTTCAATCTCCCTCTTTACGTAGGTGGGGAGGAAACCCAGCACATAGAGTATTTTCACGGGGCAGCCATCTCCGTCAGGAAGTCCGCGAGCCTTTTCATTACATTCACCGCGGAGAACCTTTCCTCGATGGCCCTGTAATCCGCAGGCAGGCTGAGGGAAGAGGTCTTCCACTGGTATTCAAGGTTTTCCAGTTTCAGAGCTATCTCATCAGCTCTGGGCTCCACGGTGTATCCCCTTCCGTATTTCCTTATTCTTTCGGCCATATCACCCTCGGGAACAATTCCCAGAATGGATCTTCCTGAAACAAGATACTCTGCGGTTTTGCTGGAGTTCTTCAGTTCGCTGCCCCTTTTTCCGTTCAGGTATGTTACCAGAAGATCGCAGCTCTTCTGAAATGCAGGTACGTTATCCCAGCTGAGCCTGCCGTGGTGGGTGACCTTGCCGGAGAGGTGACCCTGTTCCAGACGGGTTCTGGAGATTTCATCCATGTCACCGGCCATTTTGAATCTCAGCTTCGAGTCCGGGTTCCTTCCGTAGAACATTTCCAGACCCTGGATGAGCTCTGAGGGAGAATGTTCCGCGAAGAAATTACCCGTCCACCCGGCTGTGAGAAACTCACCCTTTTCCCGCGGAGGTGATGGGGGGCCCATCCTGTCAGGGTCGTATGCATTCTCCGCAACGTGAGTAGGGGGACAGCTGTCTTCATACCTGTTCATGAAGTAACCGGTGGAACCTTCTGTGGTTGCTATAAGGGCCCTTGCCCGTTTTACCACCAGATTCTCCTGCAGACCCTCTATGAATCTGTTGATCCTGCTTGGCCATGATACATAGCTGTCGGCAAGCCACAGATCACCGAAGAAGGGTATGTGGGGGAGATGGTGTTTTCTGCAAACGCCGGTTGCGATTAGATGAAGGGAGTGATGGGGTCCGAATGATATGATGCAGTGGGGTTTTTCCTTATTGATAAGTTCCTGGAGAACCGGCGTTACAGACGGTTTCCAGGTTATCACCCTGTCGGGAACCAGAATGTAGTTGTGAACGGGAAAGCTGAGGATGCGTTTCAGAAACGAAGGGGGTTTCCATCCGGATGGATTACCTGTTCCCGAGCCTTTGCCGTGGGGAACCCTGAACACCCTGGTGCTCCCGGGGATATGGGGAGTCAGAGTATCATCTGCTGCCATCCCAATGGGGTTCTTTACTGTTACAGGAATAATTTCCCAGTCATACCCGGGCATGTATTTGCAGAGATTGAGAACCACAGGTGTTCCCCCGGTAGAAAGAGGAGGAAATGTATAGGTAAGAAGAAGTGCCCTTTTCATCTCATTATCTCCCTGTACAGTTCGATCAGCCTTTTCCGCTGAGGTTCCCAGTTAAGCTTTTCCATTGCGGCTTTTCTGCCTGCTTCGGACATCTTTTTCCTCAAGTGGGAGCTTTCCGCCAGATACTTCACCGCAGAGAATATCTCTCCGGGGGATTCAGGGTCAACCGTTATTCCGCAGCCTGTTTCGTCAATTACTCTTTTCAGTTCCGGAAAACCGCTGGCGATCACGGGAACACCGGCCATCATGTACTCGTACAGTTTGTTGGGAAGCGAGTAGTAGTGGTTCAAGCAGGTGTTCCTGAAGAGAATGAACCCCATGTCTGCGTCTACGGTTATTTCGGGAAGTCTTTCCGAGGGCACGGGAGGAAGGAAAACCAGATCGTCTGAAAGACCTGCTTCTGCCGCCATTTCCTGAAGGGTTCCGTTCCAGGTGTCCATTCCTATGATTACGAACTTCACTGCGGTGGACCGGGCAAGGGAAGCTGCTTCGATTAGCTCTTCCAGCCCCCTTTCCGGGCAGAGAACCCCCTGATAGAGGGCAATAACCGTGTGCTCATCAACTCCTGCAAGCCTGCGCAGGGTTCCTTTGATAGGGAGATCCCTGATTTTTTCAGGTGCGTTTTCCACGATCTCAAGTTTCTTTATCTCCGGATACATTCTGCGCATTTCCCGTCCCCTGAGGGGGGTTACAGCGATTACAGCATCTGCCGCCGAGATGTATTTTCTCTCTATTCTTCTAAGGCGGATTCGGTTCAGGGGATTTGTGGCGATGAGGAAGCGGGAGGATTCAAGCCAGAGCTCATGGCTGTCGTAGACCAGCTTTGCCCTGTTCCTTGCTGCGGCTATTCCGCAGATCTGAAGTGTATCCAGATCGTTGGCATGGTAAACATCGGCATTTGCCCTTACTGCCTCTCTCCGGAGCTTCATCTCCCAGGGGATGTCCCTCTGAAGGTCTGCTATGAACCTTCGCAGGCGGTTCTGCCTCACCCGTCTGATTATTCTTGACCTGAAGGATGGATCAGTGCCTGCGGAGACCTCCGCAACCTTCTCTCTGAGCCGCTGCTTCTTCTTTGAATAGACAGGCGGGCGGAGGATCCTTACTTTTTCACGGATCTCTTCCTCCGGGGCTCCCCTCTCCGGCATGGCGATCACCGTTACCCGCCAGCCATCCTCTGCGAGAGCCTTTACTTCCTTCTTCACCCTGGCGTCATTCGAGAGGCGGTTTTTTACCACCATGCACACGTGCTTACCTGACAACCCGATTTCCCTCCTTCTGTCAGTATCTGCTGGAACATAACCTCTGAAGGCCTGATCGTGGAGTACCGGTGGGCGGAGAATATGACTTTAATCCGCCACTTGGCTATACTTTGCAGTCCGTGCACCGGTGACATCAGAAGAGGGCAGCATTGAAAATAACATTCGTCATGCTGGGTCTGAGAGACCACAGCACAGGAGGATACGCTTTTAATTTCAGGATGGCCGGAGCCCTTGAGAAGGCCGGTCATTCCGTGCGTATCATCCATTTCAATACACTTCCCGCCAGACTGCGGGGCTCCAGGATCGGTGGTTCACTGTACGTTCTTAAAGAAGTTCTTAAGGAACGTCCCGACCTGCTTGTGGTAAGCAAGAGCTACAGCTTCATGGGCCCCCTTCGGCTGATCCTTCCCGTCCTCGACATTCCCGTTCTCTACATGGTGCATCATCTTGAATGGCATGACAGGGAAGATGACGTCTCCCGTCAGAGACGGGCCCTTGTGAGGTGGTTCTTAAGCAGCGGAGACAGGGTATGGGTGAACAGCGGCTGTACCGCATCTGATGTGGTGTCCCTTGGAATTCCACCGAACAGGATCTCAATTGTTCCCCCGGGCTATGAACCCTTTCCGGTTACTCCCTATGAAGAGAGAGAGCTTCCGGTAAGGATCATATCCGTTGGAACCCTTTGCCCCAGGAAGGACCAGCTGACACTTGTCAGAAGCTGTGCAGAGCTGAAGGAACTTGATTTCCAGCTGCACATTCTGGGGGATGAAAGCGCTGATCCAGCTTATTCAGCAGAAGTGAGGGAGCTGGTAACCTCCAGCGGTCTTGATTCAAGGGTATTCTTCCACGGTCATCTTTCCGAGGAAGAGCTTCACAGGTTCTACGGGGGCAGTCACATTATGGCCAACCTCTCACGCTGGGAGGGTTATGGCATGGCGGTAGTCGATGCTCTTCAATCCGGTTTGCCGGTGGTGGCAGCAGATGCCGGGGCGGTTCCTGAGCTGCTGAATCACGGGGTGGAGGGGTACCTTGTACCTCCCGGAGACAGCAAGACCTGTGCGGAATACCTGGGAAATCTCATCTCCTCAGGAACTTTACGGCGTGAACTCTCTATGAACGCGGTGAAAAGGGCAGGTGAGCTTTTCACATGGGATAGAACGGAAGAGGAGTTCATAAGACTGGCAGCAAGCCTGTGTTTGCATAAGGAGAACAACTTTGGCTGATATGAAGAAATTGCTGGTTGCGAAGTTCGGAGGCACCAGCCTTGAAACTCCGGAAAACAGGCATATTGCCGTTGAACACTGCAGAAACCTTCTGGAGGAAACCGAAAAACTGGTTGTTGTTGTTTCCGCAATGGGAAGGGCAGGTGACCCCTACGCAACGGATACGCTTCTGGAGCTTCTTCCCGGGGAAACCAGCACAAGGGAGAAAGACAGGCTCATGGCCTGCGGAGAGGTCATCAGCTCAATAGTAATGGCCTCTGCCCTCCGCAGGGCGGGAATTGACTCCGAAGCCCTTACCGGGTGGGAAGCGGGTATAGAAACCGACGGTGTTTCCGGTAATGCGAGAATAGTAAGCGTGGATACTGGAAGAATCATGGAGTCCCTGGAAGAGAACCGTGTGGTGGTTATCGCCGGTTTCCAGGGCCAGGCTCCGGGGGGGCATCTGAACACCCTGGGAAGGGGCGGTACCGATACCACCGCGGTTATTCTGGCAGTTGCCCTGAAAGCCGATGAGGTCATGCTTTACAAGACCGTTGATTCCGTCTACACTGCAGACCCAGATAAGGTCCCTTCCGTGAGGAAGATAAAGAGAATTTCCGCCGAGGACCTTCGTCAGATGGCATGGCAGGGTGCCAAAGTGGTTCATCCCAGGGCTGCCGAGGCTGCACTTTCATCGGGGCTCAGTCTTCAGGTACGATCCTTCTCTTCCGGGAAGGTGGTAACCGATGTTCTTCCGGAGCCCCTTGAAGACACCCGCTATATCGTGGGAGTGGCATCTGGACCGGTTGTTACCGGTTTTACAGTTCAAGGTACCGGGAAGCCATCCGCCTTCTTCTCCATGCTTTTCAGGAGTGTGGCAGACAGCGGCGTTTCAATGGATATGTTCAGTGTTCACGGCTGTACCGCTTCATTCACCGTTCCCATCCAGTCAACGGAAGAGGTTTCATCACTGCTGGAATCCAGGGGACTTGGCTTCACCACTGTAAGCCCCTGCGTGAAGGTCTCCATCGTGGGAGCCGGTATGCACGGGCTCCGCGGTGTAATGGCCCGTTTCTGCGAGGCTCTGGACCGTTCGGGAATAGATGCATTGCAGACAGTGGACTCCCATGCCACCATCAGTGCTCTGGTTGCCCTGGATAAACGGGACATAGCACTCTCCCAGCTCCACCGGGAGTTCGTGGAATGACCGCGCCGGAAGCATCTGTAATGGCTGTGATCCAGGGGCTCACAGAGTTTCTTCCCGTTTCCAGTTCCGGACATCTGGCACTGGCTTCGACCGTCCTGAACCTGCCCGAGGGCGGTCTTGCATTCGACATAATACTGCACCTGGGGACTCTTCTGGCAGTGGTTGCGTTTTATGCAAAAGACCTTGCCGGGCTAATTGCAGGTTCGTTCAAGGGAGAGGCAAAGAGCCTGCTTCTTCTTGGGACCCTTGCCGCTGCAACGGTTCCAGTCGCTGTTTTCGGTATACTGGCAGGTGACTTCATAGAGGGACTTTTCAGTAATGTCTTTTTCGTTTCGGGAGCCCTTGCTTTCACCGGATTTGTTCTTTTCTTCTTCGGAAGGGGTACCTCCGCCCGGGAGAATGGTGTTTCCTTCAAGCAGGGTGTTGCCGTTGGTCTTTTTCAGACCCTTGCCCTTTTTCCCGGGGTCTCCCGGTCGGGAACCACAATCTGCGCAGGGCTTCGTTCCGGTCTTTCCAGGGAAGAGGCCGCCAGGTTCTCGTTCCTGCTTTCCATCCCGGCAATTGCAGGGGCTGCGGTGAAGGAACTCCCGGAAGCCCAGTGGACAATGCCTGCAGGGGTACTTCTTGCAGGTTTCGCAGTTTCTGCGGTGGTTGGTTTCCTTGCTCTGGCCCTTCTCGTGCGTTTCGTAAAAAAAGGGAAGATCAGGGGCTTTGCCTGGTACTGCTGGGCTGTGTCCGCCGCGGGTTTCATCATGGCCTTCAACGGACAGGCATAAAAGATGCGGTTGAAGAAGAAGGAGATCACTGACAGGGAGACCATAGACAGGTTCATCGAGAGCTGTTCAACCGTGAGGCTGGGATTCGTTTCAGAAGGCATACCCTACATCGTTCCCGTGAATTTCGTGTATGTGAATGGAACCGTTTACTTTCACTGTGCCCTGGAAGGCAGGAAGTACCGCTGCATCAAGTCCGGGGGAAACACTTGCCTTGAATTCGACAGGACCCATGGAATAGACCTGCAGGGCGCAAGTACTTTCTATACAAGCGCTATTGCCTGGGGCACTCCTCTGATATTGTCTGAAACAAAGGAGAAGATGGAGATCCTCCAGATGCTCTGCGAAAAATACCTTGGAGAAAAGAGAAAGATCACAGATACTATGGCTGACGGTACCTGTGTAGCGGCAGTAAGACTGGACACCGTTACAGGGAAGGAGAACAGGGCTTGATTCTTTTCCTGGCACTGCTTTCCACATGGCCCGCGGAATGGTATGCCCAGTATTCCGGTATGAACTGGCCGGAACTGGCTTTCATTTCCGGGGATTACCGGGAAGACCCGGGTCTTCTGGCCGCCAGGGCCATCTCCCTGTACTGCAACGGCAGTGGAGATCCCCTTGCCCCGGCTATGGAAGCCCTGTCAATGGACAGCTCCGACTACAGAGCATGGACTGCTCTGGCCATTGTGGAGATGCGTCCTGACTCTCAATTCATGGACAGCCTGTTTTCAAAGGCCTTCCTTCTTTGCCCCGGGGATGATACGGTACTGCGGGAGATCTACGGATACTGGCTTCTCTCGGCAGGTGATTACGCCGGTGCCGTTGAGCAGGCTTCCCTGGCCCTTTCCGCCGATTCCTCCTTCGGACCTGCCTGGCTGACACTCTCCATGGCCTATGCGGATTGGGGAATGACCGATGAGGCCCTTGCCGCTTCAAGGCTGTCCGTTATAAAACGGCCTGAATGCGTTCCCCTGATACACCAGTATGCAACCGCCATGGAAGCCGCCGGTAACATTGAGGGGGCTCTGGAGGGCTATTCCAGGGTCATTGCAATGGATTCGCTCAATGTATCTGCTTATGCGGATCTCGGCCTTCTCTACGGTAGTACAGGCAGGACGGGAGACGGGGTAAAAGTACTGAGAAGACTTCTTGAGATTGCCCCTGACTACAGCTGGGCCTGGGGCGAGCTTGCCTCACTTCAGTTCGACCTGGGCAGGAAGGACCTGGCAGACAGCTTTTTCACAAGAGCCGTGGAGCTGGATCCATCTGACTCCTGGGCACTTTACAGACTGGGAACCCTTAAAAGCAGTTCCTCCCCTGAAGAAGCAGTGGACCTGCTGGAGAGAGCAGTTGACCTGGCTCCTGATTATGTTGATGCCTGGCAGGAGCTTGTCTTCGTTTACGAAACGCTGGACGATATGCCCTCCGCTGCCGCGGCTCTTGAGAAGTGTCTGGATCTTGCCCCGGAAGCCTGGCTTTACGGAGAACTTGGATATGTGAATGAAGCAATGGGACTTATGGATGAGGCTGCCATGGCTTTCGAGCAGAGTCTTTCCCTCGACAGCCAGTACGTGTACGGCTGGCAGCGAAGGGGCGAGGCATTCGTTACCGCAGGTGACAGCCTCTCCGCATGCGCCTGGTTAAGGGAAGCTCTAGCTCATCTGGAAACCGAAGACAGCTGGATAACCGTAAGGCTCGGTGAGCTTATGGCCGCAAGGGGAATACCCGATTCCGCGGCGGTTTATTTCAGCAGGGCAGTGGAACTTGATCCTTCGGACCATTCAGCCTGGCTTGACCTTGTACGTTCCATTTCTTCATCGGGAAGGAACGAATCCGCCCTTTCCCTTATGGACAGCATTCCCCCAGGCGCAGGCGACACCCTTTCCTTTTCTGCGGAGCGGGTGATAATTCTGGAAGAAACGGGCAGATCCCGGGAAGCCGGGGCACTTTCAGAGGAGTTACTCCAACGGTGGCCGGACGGATGGATCAGGGCAGGGTGGAGTGCTCTTGAAAGCGGATTCACCGGAAGGGCTCTGGTGTTTGCTGAAAAAGCCCTGGTCGAACCCCCTGAAGATCCCTGGTCATTGATCAGTCTTGGTGAACTCTGCGCAAAGCTGGGGATGGAGGAAACCAGCGAGGATTGCTACCGTATGGCGGCCGAGTCCCCTCTCCGTACCCCTGAACAGACAGTGAGCATTGCCAATCACTTTTTCAGAATGGAGCAGTACGATACATCCATAGTCCTTCTTATGCAGGAGTATTCGTCAGGCCAGTGGAACTCCGAAGTGGCCACGGCCCTTGCCGAGGCTTACCTCTTCGATAATCAGCTGGACAGGGCAGAGGAGATTCTTCTTCAGGTTGTGGAGAAAGATCCCATGTCCGTGTACTCCATCTGCTATCTGGGCCTTATAGAGGAGAACAGGGGGAATCCCCAGGCCGCGGCAGACAGGTATCTGCAGGCCCTTCGGCTGGAACCCGGATACAGTTATGCCGAAGACAGGCTCCGCTATATCTCCAGCGAAAACTACGATCCGGATCACAGGAGGAACCTGAACAGGGTAATTGACTGGAACCTCTGGGTGGATCTCTCGTCCACGGGGGGGAACCTGGATGAGCAGTATTACGGAGGCGGCGGCAGCTGCTCGTATAACTACGGCAACGGAAGCTCGGTTGGGTTCGAGACCAACGGCAACGTGGAGATCAAGGACGGGCAGGACCTGAGGAGAACCGCCTGGGCCTCTCTTTCCGCTGAGCATTTCCTCACCGATCATCTCTACGGCGGCGCCAGCACCAGCTGGGACAGGCAGCCGCTTACAGTAAGGCCATGGCAGGTAAGTTCATATCTGGCTGCAGGCTGGAAGAGCTGGCCTGGCAAATGGATATGGATCGCGCCAGAAACCGGCGCCGGTCTTGTGAACACAAGGTGGAGCATTTCCAATGAGAGGACCTCTGAGTGGACCGTTTATCTGTCTCTCAGCGTCTGGGCCAAGACAGAGGTTGACTGGCTTCCTTCGCTGTGGCTTTCCGGAAGTGTATACATCCCTCCGGAAGATCCCGCAGACCTTGTTGCAAGCGGCATAGGAGAACTGGAATTCCAGCTTCCAGGTCCCCTTTCCCTGATAACCGGTACTTCCCTGGACTACACCAGGACCCCTGTGGTGGAAAGCTGGGAGAACCTGGATTCAGAGATCTACATCCGTTTAAGGTTCTAGAACCACCACCTGCGTACACAGCCTTTCTCCCCGGGATTCCGCCGCTACGAAAACGATTCCCGAAGGAACCTCAGGCAGGAAAAACTCGTTCGGTGCTGTCTCTTCGCTTTCGAACAGGTTTCTTCCCGAAAGATCGTATCCCCTGAGGGTAACCGTTCCTGAAACACCGCTGAGAATAACCGATGGAGCAGATGACGGAGAACAGCCCGGAACCATGGACAGGTCCGTTTCTTCCGGTTCGGTTCCCGCGGGATCGTAGCCGAACACCTTCATTCTGTTGTCGCCGGCGCAGACCACGAATATCCTCTCTCCGTCAGGATGAACAGCGATGTTCACCGGTTCCCCCGGAACGGGAACGGTCCCGGTGAACTGCAATTCGTCGGTGCTGTAAACCGAAAGGAGATCCATCTCGGGGTTAACTCCGTATAGGTAAGGCAGCGCGGGAAGAGCTGCCATTTCCACAGGTGCCCCGTTTTCACAGAGGATGCTGGTTTCTATGGTGAGATCGCCTGTGTTCATTACGCTTATCTGGTCCCATTCGGTGCAGGACAGGAATAAGAGTTCCCCGTTTCCTGACAGCGCCGCCGCCCGGCTGTCCATGCCGCTGGAAAAACGGCTGACAGAACCCGTTGCCGCTGTAATCAGCGATTCATCGGGACTTCCGTTGTCCGGTGCGTAAACCAGCTTGCCGTCAGAGGATACAGTCATGGAATGCAGGCTGTTGCCGGCCCAGAAAACGTCTTCCACAGAAGAGGTCAGGGTGTTTATAACGGTGATCATTCCCGCGGAATGGGAGAGGAGTATTCTGTTGGTTCCGCTGCAGAGAACCATGTCCACCGGAGAAGCTTCCACCGGGAAGGAGCTTTCCACGGTGAGTGTTCCGGTGTTCACCACGTGAACCAGGCTGTTTTCAGTGTCTGCAACGTACAGCTTTTCCCCTGTTTCATCACACTGGACAGAAGACGGTTCCCCTTCGATGCCCACAAGCCCGGCCAGGGAGAATTCGGAATAGCCCTGGATGTCCACTGCCGATGCAAATCCCCATTCCACTGCCGCATAGGCTCTCTGCCCGTCGGGGGAAATGCAGAGATCCACCGGATTGTTGCCCACGGCTATGGATCCTAGAAATGTATCTGGAAACTGAGCTGTAACCAGAACCAGCATTAAAAAACTCATCATTTCCTCCCTGAACTATCGCCTGAGAAGTTCCGTGGCAGGCGTAGAAAGTATTTTTCTGAAGAAGAACCATGCCGATACGGTGGAAGAGGCAAGTACCAGCCCCAGTCCTGCTGAAAGCCAGCCCACCGGGAAAACCGCCAGGGAATCGACGGCTATCCTGAGAGCTGGAACCAGGCTCAGCATGGCGGAGCTGACAAGTGATGCCAGACCGCATCCCAGAAGTCCTCCTGCCACTGTTGTAACCAGGGACATGAGGAAGATCTGATAAGCGAAGATCGAAACCAGCCTGTCTCTTCTGGTGCCAAGGGCAACGAGGACCCCCAGTGCGTATGATCTGTTTTTCAGGTCTGCCACAAGGGTGTGAATGGCGCTTGCAA
>CAZNFQ010000060.1:0-2739 GCA_964571965.1 uncultured bacterium
CCACCATGTCGAAGTTGCCCTCTTCGGTGTAGAACTTCACGGCGAATCCCCTGGGATCCCTCTCGGAGTCCGCAGAACCCTTCTCTCCGCCCACTGTGGAGAATCTGGCAAAGACCTCGGTTTTCTTTCCAACCTCCGAAAGGAACGAAGCGCAGGTGTACTGTGAAACATCCCTGGTCAGCTGGAAATACCCCCCTGCTCCGGCACCCTTTGCGTGGACCACCCTCTCGGGTATCCTCTCACGGTTGAAATGCGCCAGCTTATCCACAAGGTGTACGTCCTGAAGAAGAAGGGGACCCTTCTCCCCTGCGGACGCAGAGGCAAGATCGCTTTCTACGGGCTTGCCGAAACTGGTGGTCAGCTTTTTACTCATATCACTCCTCCCTCCTTTTCCATGCAGTCATTGCATATCCCTCTGAATTCCATTCGCGAACTTTTTACCCTCCCCATGATCTTAACCTCTTCGGGAATTTCGATGGCATCCAGTGACGGGCATCTGAAATCGTAGGCTTCACCGCATATGGAGCAGAGAAAGTGATGATGGGGAGTTCTGTCGGCGTCGAACCTGGCACCGTCTTTGGAATAACCCACAGGGTTGATAAGGCTCATTTCAGACAGTTTTTTCATGGTTCTGTATACGGTGTCCAGTGATAGTGTGGGCATTCTGCTTCTAAGGGCCTCATACACGTCGCTTACGCTGGGATGGCCCTTATAGGAAACTACTTCCCTTATTATCTCCAGGCGCTGGTGTGTAAGCCTGATCCCTGACTCTTTAAGTTTTTCGCGGAAGAATTGCACGGTCTGTTCAGGATTTTTCATTACCCTCCGTAGGAATTATTACTTACTAAGAATAATTACTACCTGAGAGATGTCAATGGCAATGTTAGCTGTAATCAGAGCAAAGTGCGGTGTCTGATCACTCTGATGGAGCAGAAGCCCCTTATGGCGTACATGTATTCGGTACCGTAGTTAATGAACATGTGTGTCCAGTAGTGCCCCACAGGGTCGTAAGCCACCGCCTGATGGGTGTAAAGAAGGCTTTCGATGTTCCTTTTATGCGGGGGACTTCGAAGCCAGTCGCTGAAAACCTTTTCCGGGCTCATCTGTCCGTGGGCAAGGTTTTCCCCTGCGAAGATGTATTCGAATCTTGCCAGGTGCAGGCGGTCGAAGGGGCTGAGGTATTCAGGGGTATAGTGGGAGAAATAGTCCCTCTCCAGCATGTCACGGCAGTGGGCCTGGCAGACGAAATACAGGTTGCTGTCCCACTCCAGTTCAGGAAGACCGTGCCGTTCCCTGTAACTATTGACGAGATTAACCAGATCCCTGGCTTCTTCACTGACATACATCGGTATTTCGTTGTGTCTTCTTACCTGAAGACTGCAGCTTGAAACAGCCGCCAGAATAACAAGAAAAGCCGTTATGCGTTTCTGCATCAAATCAACCGTTGCTTTCTGAATTCCCACACGTCCAAATATGTCAGCATTAATATACCAGACAGACAGGGAATTCAAAGAAAACAGCATCCAAAGGCCTGTGTACCGGCAATCCTATTTGCCACAGGATCATCTGTGATTCCAAGGTTGCGTGCAGCTGATTATGATGTTAGCGTTGAATATTCCGCAGTTCCGGGAGGTTTTTGAACATGCAGCCTGATCTTTTCAGTTTCAGAATAGAACTCAGCATGGCCTGTCCCCGGTGCGACCGCGCGGTACCGGTGGACGGCCCGGTTTCCACGGCGCACTGCATGTACTGCCAGAATGATCTCACCATAGAACGTGATTACTGGATAACTCATATCCGGGAAGCCTGCAGTGAAATGCAGAACACGCCTTTGGGGCAGGGGTCCGGCTCTATGTTCCTGGGAACCAACAACGGCAACCTTACACTGGGACGGCTGAACCCGTACTGCGATAACTGCAAAACCGACTTTCTGGACCCATGGGACCTCAGCCCGGAAACGGTTTATGAATGCAACTGCTGCAGGTCCCGGTGGCCCGTTTCCTCCCCTCCGGAATGGATCTCCCGGGTACTGCCCCGGGTTAAGCTGCTGATCAACGCCCTCCTGGAAGGGGACGGCACCGGTGAGTTACATCTTTCAGCCGCATCGCCCGTTTCCCTCTCCTGTCCGTCCTGTTCAGGCAATTTATCCTTTGACGGCAGCAGGAGGCTTGTGCGCTGCGTGTACTGCGACACACAGGTCTACCTGCCGGATGATATCTGGATGAGGCTCCACGGTGCCAGAAGGAAAAGAAGGTGGTTCGTGGTGTGTGAAGAGAGGAACGCTGAATGAGCCACGGGAATAGAGAACTGTTCTACAGGTACATTCCGAAACGGGCCCTTATCGTGGACTCGATCTTCATTGTGGTTCTTACCACCGCCGGGATCCTGCTTCTGAAAGCCGGGGTCTGGCCCCTTTCCCTGGTGATGGGCATAGTGGTTCTGAACACCCTGAAGGACATGGTCAGGGAATCGATCATAGAACTGTGGAGTGAGAAGCCGAACGTGATTTACGTAAGGAAATCCATTACGGGAAGAAAAGTAGTGGAAATCCCCTACCGGGATATCGAAGGGGCAAACAGAAAGATCACCAGCATGTGGCGCGGAAACATTTCTGAAAAGCTCGTTCTTGAAGCGTCTGGAAAAGAATACCTGCTTCATCCCAACTACTCGGAAAGAGATCCGGTTACAGCGGATATACACCGCCGCTTGAGCAGCCTCAGGGATCAGGGAAATGAATTC
>CAZNFQ010000060.1:2749-13659 GCA_964571965.1 uncultured bacterium
GAAATAAGGGGCTCGGAAAAAAAGATAATGAAGATTGATACAAGGCAATTCGGATCCTGATGGAAAACCTCGTAGAAAGAAGGTAAAGAAACTTGTATGGGGCATGCTTGAGATGAGCATTAAATGCTCCAGGTGCGAGACCCCGGTTCCCGTGAACGGTCCCTGGACCGATCTTCAATGCAGCGGCTGCGGGGAAGCCATAACCCTGAGCCCGGACAACTGGGCGGACCTTCTTGAAGATGTTCGTGATGAAATCGCCTTTGAACTGGAGCCGGGCAGAGGAACAGAAAGTACCATAATGGGAGTTTTCGACACCCATGTTCTCTACTCCAGAATGGTACCCTACTGCCGGAAATGCAAGGAAGATCTGCATGACCCGGAACCCGGCGCAGAAAAGCTCATGTGTTCCTGCGGTGCCTTTATGCCCCTGACAAAACCCCCTGACTGGTTCAGAAGGGTATTCGGAGGGGTTAGGTACATAGCAGGTGCCACAAGATCTGCAGAGGCTTCATCTGAAGAACCTGAACCGGTCTATATCTCCTGTACGTCTTGCGGAGCATCATTCTGCGTTAAGGGTGAATCCAGAAATCCCTCATGCAGTCACTGCGGCACCGCTGTTTTCCTTACTGATGAATTATGGCTGCATTTTCACCCTTCCCCTGTGAAGAAAAGGTGGTTCGTGGGATTCAAGGCCAGTTACAGCATAAGCGAATGACAATTTTCAGAAAGCAGTTATCTACCCCCGACCATGCTCCCTTGCAAACGGCTGAAGAGTCAATATACCCGATATGGGTACTATATTCGCCGGAATACCCCTTAAGGGTAATTTCAGTTTCGAGTGTTCGGTGACATCCCCGTTAACTACCACCAGCAGAGTTCAGTTCCAAGCCTGAGGGCTGCGTGAACACCCGGACCGTATTTACCCCCAGATGCATCGCCTGTGGAATAAACCTTTGTGCCGTTCAGATTCTCCGTGGGAAGTTCAAGGTCCCATGCGGTGCCGCGGATCGCGACTGTGAGTTCACGCACTTTTCATTCGGCGGCTGCAGTGACCATATCAAGAACGTACACCTTCGGATAATCCTCGGGAGAGGTATCCCATGCCACTATTCCGCCATGTCTTGTCTGGAAACGGATCTGTCTTCCCGTCC
This sequence comes from uncultured bacterium, assembly GCA_964571965.1. GTDB lineage: Bacteria > Fermentibacterota > Fermentibacteria > Fermentibacterales > JCC-6 > Sabulitectum. The sequence continues at coordinate 3,901 of CAZNFQ010000060.1, forward strand.
GTTCCAGTTCAGGGCATGTTACCGTGAAAAGAAACTCCCCCTGACCGTCGTAGACCCTGAATGTTGGGACACTGAAGCTTCCGAGCCGGACCCAGAGCCTGCCCTGGTCATCGGTGGTGAGGTCGGCCACTGCGTTGTGAAACGGATTGACTTCAACATCCAGCAGGATCCTTGTTCTATTGCCTTCCGCATCGGTCTGAATGGCGGGTACTCTCCCCTGGTCGTTAATTTCTTCAGGTGTTTTAGGTACCCTTTCCCAGGGCTCTGAGATGCTTACTGTTTCCACTCCGCCGGTGGTCCACCCGGTTATCTCATAAAGGGAATCCGACCTGACCGAACAGTAGACCGTTCCGTCAATGGAAGAGGTGCACGCAATGTCGGCGGGTTTCAGGTCGATACCGTCATCCAGAATTGTTATGAACATGGGTGAAGCCAGGTACTGTGTCAGGTACCCCGTGGAATCCATGGAGAATCTTCTTATCTGATTCTCTCCCTGCAGCTCCTGCTCACCGCCCTGCCGGAGTTCCGTTCCCTTTCCTATGAAAGTTCCGTCTGGAAGAGGAGAGAGCATTCCGCGTGAGCTCAGCTCATATCCCGTTGCGGAGCTTATGAAGCCCAGTGAACCATCGAAATGAACGATTTTCCTTCCGATGTAATCGAAAACCATCAGTGAACCGTCGAACATGGGCGCCATACCCGCTGCCAGGCTGAACTCCCAGGGAGCTTCACCGAACCCGCCGGCTGAAGTCAGGTATTCACCCTCCGCCGAGAATTGTGAAACCTTCCCGTTCATTCTGTCAAGAATGACTATGTCACCGGAGGCGGTAAATGAAGCATCTGCTATGTCACCGAACACAAGACTGGAATCCCCCGCTAAAACTCCGATGGTATCAGTAACTAAAAGTTCATAAACAGTGTCACTCACTGCAGGGTCGTCTTCATCGGGAACGTGTTTGACCTGAATACATCCGGCAGTGGATAAGACCAGAGCCAAAGCAAAGGACCTTCTCAAACCCATCATTGCTCCTTTTAACTGTCGGGGTGTTGTGCCTGAAGATAATCAGGAAGACCCCGGGGAGCTACCGTTCCTCGGGATGTATTTCCTCAGGGGCATACCCGGACGGCTTCTGACCCTTCCAGTTTCTGTATTTGGCCAGATCGCGGTCTATCATGAAAAGGCACACCGAAAGAACCGTTGCATCGTCCAGAAGACCCACGAAGGGTATGAAGTCGGGGACAAGGTCCATGGGATTCAGCACGTAAAGAAGTGCTGCCGCCGCTGCGGATACCGTCCACCAGGGTATCTCCCTGTAGTTTTTATGCCAGTAGTCCTTTACCATGGAAAAGAGTGTTCTTCCATCCAAAATGAATTTTGCCAGAGGACCGCGGAATTTCCTGTTTATCTCTTGTTCTTTTTCTATGACCAGTTCGATATCGGAATCGGAGATCTTTCTGGAGCCCTCTTCCAAAACTTCAAGGGCTTCCGCTTCGCTTACTGTTCTTTCGCTCATTTCTGTTCTCCTACCACTTCTTTGCTTCCCTGTCCAGATAAGACCTGATAAAGGTCCATGGCAGCGGCGGCTTCTTTGTGAACCTCAGTTCCAGTTCGGTTCCACCGTTCCCCGGTTTCATGGAATAGAAGACCTCCATGCCCCTTGCATGGAAGCTTCCATTTTCAGCGTTGCCAAGAAGTTCGGCTGAGGGATAGTCCTCTATTCTGCTTCTTGCTATTTCCAGGATCTCACCCGGTGTGGTGTGAAGGTTGTACCTGAGTGTTCTCTCCATTATCCGCCTTCCCATTGTATCTATTAGGCAACTTTCCAACCCCTCTGTCAATCCGCTCAGGGATCATGTTGAATTATTAATGAAAAATGACATTTTCAGTTATTTTCACTGCCATTTTTGCATTTTCGCTTTAACTTCAGTTATGATTCATTTACACCCGAAAGAGGAGCTGTCATGAAAAATACCGTCATTGCTTTTTCCATTGTTCTGTTAGCCGCTGCATGCGGCACACCGGATGAGCCGCAGGTGACTGAAGCGGCGCCTGCAGATACCCTTGTGCTATCGGTGACGGATACCATCGGGGTTCTCATGGGTGATTCCACCCTTATGTTCGGCATGATTTCAGGTGCATGCTACAACCCTTTGGGCAACATTCTGATCCTCGACGCCATGAAGGCCTGCCTTTCGGTGTTTTCTCCCCAGGGTGAACTGCTGGAGGTACACGGAAGGAATGGTTCCGGGCCCGGTGAATACCATTATCCCAGGTATTTTGCCGTTCTTGCCGACAGCTCCATAGCAATTGCGGACTGGGGCGTGAACACGGTTACCATTCTTGATCCTGACTACAGTTATCGTGAAACAATAGAGGGGTTCTACCCTGTGGCTCCCGCCTACATCCGCTCCGGCACAGGCTCCGGTTTCGTTGGAGGAGGCATGGAGCTTCATCCATCGGACTCGGAAGCAGGCTATAACGGCACTACCTTCGTAGGCATGTGGGAAGGCGGCTATGAGCCTTCTCTCAAGTACAGGGAGTTTCCCCTGGATATAACCGTTGAATCAAATGGCGAAGACGCGTCAGTTAACGTGGACAACGTCGATGCGGTTCTGGAGACCGACATTTTGGGCAACGTCTACGTGGCCGTTCGCACAGACAGCACCTACCGTATTGACAGATACACGCCTGAAGGCGTTCTCGACCTCACCATCGAACAGGAGTGGGAGAGAATAGCCAAAACTGAAGAGGAACTTCAGGAGGAAGTGCTCATTGAGTCACATTCCAGGCACGACGATGGATCCACATCGGCTCATATGAGAACCGAGGAGGATGTGTACCCATGGAAGAACGCCATATCCACCATAAACACCGATGACAACGGGAATCTCTGGGTTGGTCAGGGCTACACATCCATGCCTGTTTTCAACGTTTACGATACCAGGGGTGAACTGATCAGAGTTGTTTCCATACCCGACCTGAACGGAACAAGGGGCATCGAGTTTTCATTCAGGAACGGTCTTCTTGCCTATGACTCCGCTCCCGAGGATTACCCCAAGGTCTACCTGCTGGCACCGGTCAACGGCGCAGAGCTTCCCTGAGCATTCGGGCAGAAGCTGAAATGGCAGGGCTGAAGGGTCCGTTCTCCAGGTAGTGTATTTCCGCTGAAGTAACCGTTGTCAGCATCTCATCTGCAGTTTCCGGGCCAAGCTGTTTTTCCAGTTCCCCGGCGAAATCAAGGAAACGGCGGGTGACAGCTTCCCTGTCTGACCCGGGCAGGGCGGCTTCCGCGGCTGCCTGCGTGAACTGAAGGGAAACAAGGAATTCCATGGGCAGTTCCCCCGGAACACCCGGGAGTTCATCAGGCGAAATCTTGAGGATCCATGGATTTTCCGTGGGGTTCAGTGATCTAAGGTTCCGCACGCGAACCCTTTCCTCGTATGAGTTCATCTCCAGAATGTACCTCAGACAGAGATCCATTACCTCCGCGTGTATGCTGCCGCCCATCGTGGCCGATATCTCGCCCGGTGACGTAAACGCGAACTCTCCCCCGGGGAAACGGCTTCCCAGAAAATAGCAGTTCTCGTGGAGAAGGTCCGCGTGGCAGAGGGCGGTTTCCAGGTACTCTCCCCTGCCGCTGTCCGCTGCCATTCTGCACAGAAGGGCGACCCTGTAGGGAGAATAGAGGTTTTCCTCTGTCACGGGCCATTCGCATGGGATCCCATGGAGATAGTCATCAAGGGCTTCCAGATCCTTTGGGGCTGTTTCAGCCTCTCTTGCCATGCGGTTCATTACATCCGCCGTAAAAGCGGGATCGCAGTTCTCCAGAGCTCTCCGGCAGATGGCGTCCAGCACTGGAATGGTTTCCGGAGCCCGTACCGCGGAGACGGCATACACCGTTCCGAGGCATGACAGGAGCCTTTCGGCGCTGCTGCTGTCTTCCCCGGATGACGACAACAGCATCGCATAGATACGTCCTGAGAACTCAAGGGCTGCAGCGTCACCGGCAAGGGGAACGGTAACTATCCCGTTCTCTATTGCCCAGCTCTTCAGATGGTACCTGGTTTCCAGTATTCCGGCAATCTGATCCAGCCCGGAGTCCCACCGGCCAAGGGTGAAACAGGCAGCCGCTCTGTTCTGAACAGCCCAGGCATAGTCCGTAACCCGCTTCTCAAGGGAGTCGTATGCCGCAAGCTGCATCTGGATAAAATAGGTTTTTCTCTCCGATGAACTCCGGGATTCTGCCTCTATCCCGTACTGGTTTCCCATAATGAACCAGACCGCCGGCTCTCTTCCGTTCAGTTCTATGGATCTTTGGCACAGATCGATCACCTGATCAGTCGGTGCCCCTTCATTCTGCAGCTCAAGTGCCCTGTACAGCAGAGTGTATGATTCCGCTTCCCTCAGAGCGGTTCCACCTCCATATAAAAGGAGTAGAAAACCTCCTGCGGCAACAGGCAGTGCCGTGAGCCGGGGTACCTTTGCTGATTTCCAGCGGGAGGCCGCAGCGGCAAGGGCCGCCACAAGAAATACCTGGCTGGTCCACCTGAGCGCAACGGAAACCGAACTTTCCACAAGACTTACCGCAATACCTGCCAGTGCGGCATATACCGTTTGAGAGCTTACATCTTTTACCGATTTCCGGAAAAACATTACCCAGAAGGCACCCCAGAGCAGTAAACCAAAGGCCCCGTTCTCGGCAAGCAGCTCTCCAACTTCTGAATGGGCATGAACCGTATTTGACGGAAGCCCCATGCGGGCGAATTCCGGGTCTCTGAATAATGGAAAAACAGGTTGAAAAGAGCCTGTACCCCATCCGATAAGGGGTTTTTCAGCGATCATTTCAGCAGTTCCCTCCCATATGCACTGCCTTGATCCCATGGTACCTTCGAACCGGGGAAGGGAGTTAAAAAGAAGGAAAATAGAGCAGACGGTGAAAAGAACTGCAAGGGGCACCAGAAGCTGTTTTTTCCACTTCAGCAGAAGGATGGCACCTGTTCCGGCGGGAAGGGCAATAACCGAAGAACGGGTACCACTGCCTGTGATCACGGCAATGCAGACAAACGCCATAATGACGAAACCTGCGGCTGCCTGCCATCTGTTCTTCCTGAAAAGGAATGACCCGGCGGGTAACAGCCCTGCCGCAAAGGCAGAAGCGAGATTTGGATTACCGAATGATCCTGCAAGTCTGTAACCGTTTCCGGGGAAGAGAAGAGAATATGAAAGAGCAAGTATTCCGCCTGCGGCAACGGGCATAAGGATTTGACGGGGTTCGAATCTGAATACGCCCAGTGAGATGAAAAGGGCAGCAGCGGAGAGAAGCTGGATAGTTCTGCTGCAGCCTGTACCTGATCCGGGATAAATGTTGAAGACAGCCACCGTTATGGCTGCTGCTCCGGCGATCATGAAACTGCCTGTGGGAAACCTCCTGTCCCTGGAGATACCGAATCCCGAGAGAATGAGCAGGATCCCTGACATCGCGGAAAAAAGGAAGAGTTTAACTGAAACGGAATCGTAGCTGCGAGGAATGTAAGCCAGGGGAATCAGGAACGAGAAGATCCAGAAAACTACCAGTGCGGAGCGATGGATTTTGTTCATATGGAAAAGAAAAGACCACCGCTTATCGCCATGCTGTTGTCGTAGCCAAACCCCTTGTCCGGATCTCCGCCGCTCAACCGGCCCAGATCACCGAAAATGGCGAAACCTCCCGGAAAATTCCATCCCAGCCCAACTCCTGTCCACAGATAGGATGCCGTTCCCATGGGACTTTCCGAATTATCGCCGTACCACGCGTCAACAACTGAGATCCCGGCGAAAACCCTGGGGCTGAATCCCTCATCGGTGCAGGAAAGTATGAGTCTGCCCCCGGCGCTTCCGCAGAGAACCAGGGTTCCTGCGAAAACCTCCACAGTGGTGTAATCGAAGGGTGTGTATTGGTAAGCAACGGCCGCGGTCTGTGGAAATCCCCCGGTAATCCCAAGACGGTTCGTTGTTTTTCCCGTGGAAACACATGCAATTAGGAAAAGCAGGAAGTTTGCTGTTTTCACTGGGTATTACCCCCTTCCGGAGATGATTCGTTTGAATATTGGCACGAGGGGCGCAAAGACAGCACCGAGGACGACCCCGGTGCCGATCCCTCCTGCTAAAGCCATGTCCCACTTCCCGGTTCCGAAGCCCAGGCCAAGCAGTAATACTCCGCTGCAAACGGCAGAAATCATCACGAAGTTCTTCATGCAGCCCCCGAATGACTGCTTCTCCCTCTGCACTTTCTGCTCAGGAAGCTGCACTTTCTCAGGTTTAACGGAAGAAACGTATTCGGTTATTCTGAAGGGTGCTTTATCGTTTCTGTCGTGTCTGGGCATTTTTCTGAATGTAATGTTCATTGTGCGGTCAGTGGGGGTTTTCAGAATGAGGGTTCCCGTCATGGCCTCTGAGATCCTTGATTCCAGACTCAGCTTCATGAGCTTCGGTGTAGAGGCGTCTCCGCTTAAGGCATAGATGAATTCCAGCTCTTCGTAGGGGATCCTGCGAAGTTCCTTCGTTTTCATGCCCATGGTAATGAACTCCAGCACCACGGCGGAGGGTGTAACACCAACGAAAACGTTCTTCATTCCAAGGGTTCCCCACCCGAAGGCGGTTACATCCTCCCCCGCCGCCTGAACCAGCCTCTGTCTCAGTTCTTCACTGTTCGTTACCTTCTCCATCGTGCCTCCAAAAAAGAATATAACCTGCAGACCGTTAAGATACGGGACAATGGCTCCAAGGCAAACCCGTTTGACATGGTCATACGGCGCATTTATTATATAAAAGTATGTTATGGAGTTAATACCGGAGGTTAACCATCATGAAAACACTGTCTGTTACTTTGTTCATGGTTTTCGTCTGTCTGGGGCATCAGGTTGAAATATCAGGGGTTCATGTGCGATCACAGGACTCTGATTGGCTTCAGTACGACGACGGAACGGCTCACTGGCTGACCTGGGAGGGAACCTTCAGGGGGGTCTGGTTCAATATAGAAGACTTCATACCCGGCGCAAACTCCTGGATGGTGGGAACAGTGGAGACATGGTTCTATCATGATAGTTCCTATCCATGGGATACTTCAGAGTTCCTCTGCGAGGTGTGGAACGGTGATGCCTCCGGACCTGCTGCTTTGCTGGAACAGGTTCAGTCAACAGCAGTCCACTATTCTCCTGTATACACCTGCTTCGATCCCCAGCTCACCACCCAGGCCAATTTCTGGTGCATTACCAACACCGAATTCAGCTCCGGGGGCTGGCCTTCAAATCTCAGTGACAATATGCAGGGCAGTGTGAATCACAGTTTCTTAAGCGATGATTTTATCATCTGGGAACCCTGGGAAATGCTGGGCGGAGTATGCAACTATTTTATCAGAAACACATTTGACTGGGAACTTGCCCCGTGCTCCTGGGGAAGTATAAAGACCCTTTTCTGATCAGTAGGTAACAGCATCGGTTGACTGGTGGCTGCCAATAACCTCTATGAAAATTCCGTTGGGCATGCATGCGGACATCTGACCGGGGCTCTGTATCCACCCGGTTCTCACACACTGATGAGTGGGGCAGTCCGATTCTGTTATAGCGGCCCTGCCGGCCCTTATCTCTATGGTTACTTCCCCCCTCTGGACCACAGTGTCCGTGAACAGGCTGAGGGTGTCTTCTCCCTCACCGGTAACCACCCTGAGGTTTTCAGGATTCTCGCCGCTGTTTTCCCCGGAAGAAGACCAGAGAAATGCAATAACGGCAATGACGGCCACAACCGCCAGGTCACCGGGTTTAAACGTTTCCGGGAATGACATCGTCGAGGTGCTTCCTGAAAAGGTCTGCCGTTCTGTGGAGAAGGGGAAGCGGCGTTGCAGGGGCGTCCATTCTATAGGTGGGGAAATACCTTGAAAGGTGGAAAGGTGTGCTCCTGCCGCAGGTTTCAGCCACCCATTCCGCCGCCTCTGTCACCTGATCTTCGCTGTTGTTGTAACCGGGAATGAGAAGCCAGGTAAGTTCAAGGTGACAGCTGCTCTCCGCCACGGCACGAATGGAGTTCTTCACCGTTTCCAGGTCTCCTCCGCAGATGTCTCTGTAAAATTCATTCCTGAACGCCTTCAGGTCTATGTTCCAGGCGTCGGTTACACCGATCAGCTTCTGGAGAGGTTCCGGGTTCACATAACCGTTGGAAACCATCACCGCGATTCCTCCGCGTTCCCTGATGCCGGGTGCCGTGTCCATTATGTACTCGTACCAAACCGTGGGTTCAGTGTAGGTGTATGCTATTCCATCACTGCGGGTTACAGCAAGTTCAATGAGATCTTCAGGAGAAACGTACCTGGCGGCGGGTGACTCCTGCTGGCTGATGTGCCAGTTCTGACAGAAAAGACATGTGAGATTGCAACCGTTCGGACCGGTGGAAAGGACCCGGGAGCCCGGTTTGAATCTGCTCAGGGGTTTTTTTTCAATGGGATCCACTGCAAGACCTGTGCACATGCCGTAGCCCGGGTTTCCAATACCCCTGACCCTGCAGAAACCCACGGGGTTCTCCCGGGTGAATACGCAGCCCCTGGGGCATATTCCGCATTTCTCTACCTTCCCCATGGAACCTCCCCGTACTCATGGGTTTCACAGACACCGTCCTGATTCTCCGTTATTATGATCATACAGGTGTAGACATCTTCTGGAAAACCCCGTGCTCCTTCAGGACCCGCCACTGCAGCAGCCGTGGCCATTGCGTCTGCGGTTGCGCAGTTTTCCGCAACCACCGTTGCGCCTGCGGCGTTTCCCGACGGATAGCCTGTGTTCCTGTCCAGAAGGTGACTGTACCTGATGCCGTTTTCAATGAAATAGCACTCGTAGTCTCCGCTTGTTGCAACTGCTCCTTCTGTGATGGAGAGTATTCCGGCAAGCTGTTCCTTCCTGGGGTGCCTGACCCCGAGGTTCCATGTTCTTCCGGTGGAGCTGCCGCACCTGATCTCTCCACCCACCTCAACGAGACACTCCTCCGCACCCATTTCCCGGAGCATCAGGTAGGTTCTGTCCACTGCCCAGCCCTTGGCAACGGCGCCGAAATCAAGGTAAACACCCGGTTCTGTAGATATGAGGTCACCCTGTATGTTCACCATCGTTTCCCAGCCGGTGTATTCCATGGCTTCCTCAATGAGTTCACTGTCCGGAAGGGTTCCGGCTTCCGGGAAACCCCAGACAAGGGAAACAATTCCCATCGTGGGATCGAACCAGCCGGATGTGGCTTTGACAAGGGTGTCGGAAAGAAGGATCAATCTGCCCAGTTCGGTTTCCGCCGGTATTCGGTGACCGGTGTTAAGCCTGTGCAGCTCACCGGTTTCGCTGAACCTGCCCAGTTCGCTGTCAAGATGTCTCAGAAGGGAGTCTGCCCGGGATAACATCATGGGAATGTCCTGATCCGGAGCGGTAATTATCAGGGTAGCGAAGGTTCCCAGAACGGGAAACGTTCTTCGGGCTTCACTGCTTGCCGGGGCGGATAATCTGAAAAGGACCGCAACGGCCAGTGACAGGACCAGAACAAAAACAAGTAATGCAGGTGCTTTCTTCCCAGTCAGCGTCTGTCATCCTCCGGACCGTACCTTGCGTGGTAGCTGCAGAACTGAGAGCCTGAAGTGGCTGGTTTGCCGCATACCGGGCACCTCCGTGCCGGTCCTTTTTTCCTTTTCGGCTGGGGTTTTCTGTTGGGAATGAGGAATTCCGCAGCCCTTATAAGAGCGGACAATGCCAGGG
>CAZNFQ010000061.1:0-13392 GCA_964571965.1 uncultured bacterium
GAGGTGAGATGACTACAAGCGCTGAAAGAAAGAGCAGAGAACAGACCGCCCTCGGTTTCGAGTGGGGTGTCGTGGTTGCTCTCGCGTTAATGCTCATCTTCTTCGAGCTTATTCCGGCAAGTGAGCTGGGAAGGCTGTCTACCCGCACATCCGACTCCGAGATGGAGGCCGTAGAGGCCGACATCGCCTTCGACGATACTGTTGAGGAACAGGAGGAGGAAGTTCAGGAAGAGCAAGAAGAGTTAGAGCAGGAAACGGAAGAATTGGTAGAAGAACTGGATATCACGCTGTCCCTCAGCGAAGACTCGACGCTGCAGGTGGCAATGACAGTTGAGCAGAGTGATGAGCTGGGTCAGGAGGAGCAGACCGAAGAGATGGGACCGCCGCGATTCATGGCGGTGGAAGTCTTTCCGGTATGTACCTACAGACCGGCTCCAGCCTATCCCGATCTTGCCAGACAGGCAGGTGTAGAGGGTGTAGTTACTCTCTGGATTTACGTCAACGCTGATGGTACCGTAGCGGATGTTCAGCTTTATAACTCCAGCGGAGTCAGCAGTCTGGATCAGGCTGCCATGGCAGCAGCGGGTAATACCCGCTGGTCACCGGCCCGTAACAACGGCCAGCCGGTGGGTGTATGGACTTCGCTCAGTTACAACTTCGAGTTGTCCAATTAGGGTGTGTCATATGGGTGTGACACACAACATTTGTAGGATCCGGACCGCACTAGAAAGCAGGTTCGGAAAAAGACAGGAGGTGAACGTGAGTATAAGGAATACCAGGCGAAGCCGAGGGTTCCTTGCACTCGCCGTGCTTACACTCTTTGTGTTTGTCGGCACGGGCCTCGCAAGAGAGCTTAGAGAGGTTTCCCTGCCCGAGGGTACCGACGCCAGGCCAGCGCTGGTCTGGGGTCTGCACAATTTGGGGAATGTGTGGAGCGCATTCCTTAACCTCGGCAGATTCGGTGATCCCGACGCTGAAAGGCCGTCAATGGAATGGCCTGGCGGTTCAGGCAGTTACTACCTTTGGGCCGGTAACTTCTGGACATGCTGTGCCGGCGACATCGCCACAGGCGGTGTTTTCGACAAGTATGCCAGCTGTTCAGACTACGGCGACTGGGAACTCTGGCCGTCAGAGGGCTTCCCTATGGAGAAGCTTGTTCCGGGCCCTGTTGCCCTGGAACAGACCCAGTACGCCTACGACGACTGGTATGAGAGCAGCAACTACCAGGAACAGGACCGTATTTACGGTATGATGACCTGGGAAGAGAACTACAGCTGGGGTACACCCGGTTACAACAACTTCATCGCAAACAAGTTCGTTGTGACCCACAACTCCGCTGTGGTGATCGAAGGGGGCGGCACCGGTGCTCCCCTCGACGGTATGCTCGTTGGAATAAGAGGCGACTGCGACATCGCAACCGCCGATCCTGTGGAAGCTGCTATCGAGGACATGGTTTACTACGACGGTCATGCCATCTGGCTTTCAGGTGATCCTGACATCGAAGATTTCGAATACATCTTCGATGACGGAACCACAGCCAGCGAGCAGGACATCTACACTTACCAGCAGAACCCCGACAGCCCCTTCGACGACGACGATCCCAACAACATCTTCTACTACTACAACTACGTTGCATCGGATGGTGTGCCCGACAACGACGTTGACGGCAATGGTGTTTCCGACCAGTACACCATTCTTTTCCGGTATCCCACAGCTGGTGGAGACACCATCTACCCCATCAACAGCGGTACCGGCATTCCGATGTTCACCGAAGGCAACCGTCCCGAAACCTTCTGGCATCACGTGTCAGGTGACACCACCTACGCGGTCATTCCCAGAAACATGAGCTACATGTGGGATGGCGACGGTGCGGGAAGCTCCATAGACGACAGCGGCGAGCAGCAGCTCGACGTTCCCTGCGTGGGTTTCATTGCCTGGCGTCTTCTCGACTGCTGGGTCAAGAAAGCCGACGGCACCATTGAGCGTCCTATCGACGTTTACGGTGTTCCCATTCCAATAAGCCATGCCTGGTGGAACTGGGAGAGCGATCCCGGAACCGACATGGAAAGATACGACTACATGTGGGGACTTTTCCCGGATGATGACGGTCAGTACAGCGGACCTGCATATCTGGAAAACTGGGTTGGCAACCCCAATACTCCAGAAGCCAGAACAGTTCCAAATCCGGGACCCTGGCCCTTTGTGTACAACAACCCCCTTGCACTGGGATACCCCACCTTCGACTACAGGTTCCTTCCCAGCATGGGTCCTGTGACAATCGCAGACGGCGACAGCCTGTTCGTTATCGGCGGCTGGATAGTTGATCTCGGCCTCGACGGAGCCAGGCGCGCGGCAGATGAACTTCTCAGCGCTTACTACCTTGGCGAAGAAGGATGGGATGTTCCGGCGCTTCCGCCTACACCCATTCTGTTCTACGAAGGCCAGAACAATGCTGTTCACCTCGAATGGGGTGCAAATGCTGAAGCATACAGCCCGTTCGGCGGTTACAAGGTGTACCGTTCCGAGTTCGATACAAGCAACTGGGAGCTCGTAGGCACCATAACGGAACCCGGTGTTCATGAGTTCACGGACAACACCGCACGTAACGGTTTCCCATACTACTATGTGGTTACCGCATACGATGCTGAGACCGGTGTGGAGAGCACGAAGAGCAACTACAAGCAGAACCTCGAGGGTGCACCTCTTGCTGTTGTTCCGAACTGGAGCGACGACGCCAACTGGACCGAAAATGTCCGTGTTGTTCCCAACCCCTACCGTATAAGTGCAGCATGGGAACAGACCTATTTCAACAAGATCGCTTTCATCAACCTGCCCTCCATGTGTGACATACACATCTTCACGCTGGCTGGTGATCACGTGATCACACTCGAGCATCGTGATTACACTGGCGAGGTTGGTACAGAGTACTGGGATCTCGTATCCAGAAACGATCAGGATGTGGTAACTGGACTCTACGTTTATAGAGTAGAGACCGAAGACGATTTTGTGATTGATAAGTTCGCAATCATAAAGTAGAAGAAGGGAGGAAACCATGAAGCGAACAAGCATGATCCTTGCAACAGCACTGGTTGCCTTCCTGCTGTTCCCAGCCGTAGCGCAGGCTAGTTTTGCGAAGGTGGGAACCTCAGGCGCCCAGTTCCTGAAAATAGGAGTAGGCTGCCGCGGAGTGGCCATGGGCGGCGCTTTTGTTGCAACCGCCGATGATGCAAGTGCCGCTTACTGGAATCCCGGTGCCCTTGTAAGGGTTCCCGGAACACAGTTTCAGTTCACAGGCACACAGCTCTACGGCGATATACTTTACGGTAACGGCATAGTTACCCATGAAATGCCCGGAATCGGCACTTTCGCCCTGCAGTTCGGACTGCTTTCAAGCGGCGACATGGATTACACCACTGTTACCAATCCCAGCGGAGATGAAACCTTCACATGCTCAGACATGGTGGTAGGTGTCTCCTTCGGCCGTATGCTTACAGACAGGTTCAGTGCCGGTATGACGGCAAAGTATGTTCGTGAATCCTGGGACGATGTTTCAGCAGGCGGCGTTGCCGTGGACCTTGGAACACTCTATGACACAGGCTTCAAGACACTTCGTATCGGAATGGCCATCCAGCATTTCGGCCCCGAACTTCAGCCATCAGGTGAAGATACCACCTGGTACAGTGGCGGAGATTCACTTGATACATACGACTCCTACTCGATGCCCATGACCTTCAAACTGGGCCTCGCAATGGATGTTGTGGATCAGGGACCTCACCAGATGACGGTTGAAGTGGACGGTGTTCACCCCAACGACAACGTTGAACAGGTCAACATCGGTGCCGAATACTGGTATAACAACATGATCGCCCTCAGGGGCGGATATCGCGTAAACACAGACGAGGAAGGTCTCACCGCTGGTGCGGGATTCCGCATTCCCATGGGAGACAAAACTATAATGCTTGATTACGCATATCAGGATTTCAACAGGCTGGATATGGTTCACCGTGCCAGCCTTGGATTTTCTTTCTAGCGAATAGCTGGAACAACCCGGAAGGGTTTACCCTTCCCGGACTTGGAAAGGTCTGAATGATAACTGCTGCAACTGCCGGAATACTTGCTCTGATCGGCTTCGGATTAGGATGGAGTTCAACTCCTGCCACCGAAGGTGAAACGGGCACAGCGGAAGTAACCGTCACCATCGACGAGGGTGATCTTCTTGCTGTTACCACCGAAGATGGACCCCGTGTGAGTTACGAGATCACGGCTACCATTGACGGCGGAGGTTTTCTGCGGAGGGGCGGCAGGACTGTCAGTGACTCTTTTCCCATCACTGAAGTTCTCGAATACACTTCCATACAGCCCGGAGGACACATGGTTGCGGTTACCCTCACCGATCTGGAGTCAGGTTCTGTGAGGAGAGAGGAAACAGAGGTCTTCGTCGATACACACAACACTGATCTCTGGACCTCCGGCGCCATAAGGCGGGAACCTGAAGGCCCGGTAAGGGCCTCGGGTTACATCAGTCTTTCTTGGAATGTATACATTCCCGAAGGTACTGAGCCTCCCCGGGGGGCATATGCCCTTCTCAGCAGTTCAACGGAATCTGTCAGGGAGGGATGGTTCGAGAGCAGCACATCAGACGATGGAGTAATCTCATACACAGCCAGGATACTTCTGAATGGTTTGTCCAAGGGCAGGTACAGAATAACCGCAGCGGCCCTTGACGGGCAGGAAGTGGTTGCATCCGCCAGCTCTTCAATAAGTTTGCTGGACTCATGGGACATATGGGGAGATGACCCGGAAGTAACTTCCACACTCATCAGGCCCATAGCATCATCCCATGAGCTCAGAGAGCTTGAAAGAGCCGGGGGACAGGGTGACAGGAATTCGGTTATGGCCGATTTCTGGAGTCGCCGCGATCCTAATCCTGCCACACGGGGGAACGAATACCTGCAGGAGTACCTGAGAAGACTCGACTACATTGCAAGGGAATTCTCCACCACTGGTATCCTGGGGATAAACACCGACAGGGGAATAGTCTATGCAAAGATGGGGGAACCCGATATTATCGAGAATTTCCCCTTCGAAGTAGGTGACTACCCTTACATCACATGGGAATACTTCACTCCGTCACTCAGTGTGGCCTTCGTGGATGCAGCCGGATACGGTTTCTACGAACTGGTCGAAGACTGGGAAACAGTCAACAGGGCTTTCAATGCCGGAGAGGACTGGTCACAGCAATGAGAAACACAGTTCTTCCTCTCGTCCTGGTAGTTTTCGCTGCTCTTGCAGGCGAGCTGGCTACCATGAGTCAGGGAGGAATACAGTTTGCAATAGACACGGCTGTTTTCAGCCTCGGTATGGAAGACACCCTTCTCCTCGAAGTTTATGAGGAGCTGAACATCAGTCAGCTCTCTAAGAATGAAGAGGGGAGCAGTGTCTATACAACCGAGATCACCCTTGAAAGTGCTTCAGGCGATACACTTGCCTGGGACATCTGGAATACTCCGGTGGCATGGAGTGAGGGCGGCACCGCGGTTAACTGCACCATGCTGCCTGTTCTCAGGGGAAGCTGGATACTGACTGTAACAATGACCGATGTTAACAACGGCAGACAGGGTACAGCGGTGAAGGAATTCCAGGTTAATGAAATGGAACACTTCAGCGATGTGGAAATGGCCCGAACGATAATGCCGGCAGCCCAGGGCTCAACCAGTCAGCTGCTCAAGGGCAGTCTGATCGTTTATCCTGCGGCGTCCACCAGGTTCAGCCTGCCTGGTGAAAGCATGTTCTACACTTACCAGGAACTTTATGGTCTTGGGGGAATGAACCTGCTCAGGCACAGTCGACTTGTGGATGCCGACGGGGTTACCGTATTCAGCCGTTCGGCAGAGTCAATTCAAATACCCGAGGGTGTTGAAACAGTGGCTCTGCTGGACAGTATCGACCTTACAGTGGTCAGGGAACCGGGGCTTTACAGCCTTTCGGTGGTCTACACCGCAGACGGCGATACTGTACAGGCCCTTGATAAGCCCATGTTCATCGACATTGC
This sequence comes from uncultured bacterium, assembly GCA_964571965.1. Classification (GTDB taxonomy): domain Bacteria; phylum Fermentibacterota; class Fermentibacteria; order Fermentibacterales; family JCC-6; genus Sabulitectum. Next base: position 6,053 of record CAZNFQ010000061.1, read on the forward strand.
TGAAACCGCCGTTCAAGGTGTTTCACAGACCATTGCGATCTCAGACAGGAAACTTGAAGTTCTTCCCGTATTGCTTAGCAATGAAGATGCAGAACTTTACGAGAGGCTCGACGGGGAAAGCAGAGAGCTCTACTACGACAACTACTGGAATGCCAGACCCGGAGAGCATGAAGGTTTCCTTCAGAGGTGTCAGACCGTGACATCAAGATACGGCTCTTTCAACAGAGAGGGCTGGCAGTCCGACAGGGGAAGGGTATACCTTATATACGGTGAGCCCGACGATGTGGAATCAAGTCCCTTCAGTACCACACAGGCCCCATACACCATCTGGTACTACTTCGGCAATCAGCAGGAAATGTTCGTGTTTGCCGACCTTATGGGAAATGGTGACTATCTTCAGATTTATTCCACAATAGACGGCGAGATCAGCTATTCCAACTGGCAGGGAATGCTTCAGAACGTAAATCCGGGATCCGGTTCCTCAGACGATGAGGGGTTCTGACATGTCTGTCATGAGAAAACGTATGTGCCGAACGGGTAAGTTCGGCAGAAGAAATAGATACGAAGCAACAAAGAAACCTAGTTACGAGGAGGTTCAAATGAACACATTTTCGGGAAAGGGGAAGGTCGGCTTTCTTGCGGTCTTCACTGTTCTCCTGATGCCGCTCCTCGGTATTGGCACCGCTTCAGCTTATGAAGTTGGCGACAAGGTCGACCTGGTCGTTCCAGATCTTCAGGAGTTCGCAGAACCCCTGGATACACACCAGTTCACCTGCCGTGCCATTACCGATCATGCGGTCTGGCTGGTTCAGGACACAAGCGCCGTTAACAATATCGGCGGATACCCTGACTCTACTTTCACTCCCAAGGTTGTATGGGGTTCCGATGATGTTCTGAACGTTGTCGATCCCGCTGACTTTGCCGAGATGACAGCCGAGTTCGAATCGAACGTATGGGGAACCGTTACAGGCACCTGCGGCGTGCCTGAAGACCTGAACGGCGACGGCAAGGTAATGATCATCCTTGCGTCCATTCCCACCAAGTTCGATGCCGGCGGCGGATCGAACACTTCCAGGAACACGATGTACTACGTGGATCCGGAGTACAACGAGGTTGAAGGCGTCGAGATGGAAGTTTTCTTCATAAACATCCATTCCTTCAGCACTTCTCCCAACACCTGGGAAGCTGCCGCTTCCATGCGTAAGTGGAACACAGCCAACGGTCTTGCCTACCTTGCCATGAGCCTTGCCGATCCCATGGAGGAAGTATGGCTTATGAAAGGCATCGCCGAGGTAATGCAGTACGACTGCTTCGGCTTCACCCAGACAGAAGCCGGCAATCAGGGTCACTACAAGGCCATAGACGAGTTCGCCAAGTCACCCTACATCGAGCTTACCAACTCCATCGCCGGAACCGGTAAGTTCGACTACGCAGCTTCCAGAGGACAGGGCTTCCTGTTCTTCATGTATATGGTTCAGAGGGTTGGCTCCGATGTTCTGACCTCTGTGGCACAGGATGTTGATCATACCGGAATGGAATCTGTGGCATATGCCATAGATCCCAGTTATGATGAGGAAACCGCAGTTAACGATCTTGTGGTTCCCATCTACTTCGACTGGCTGATCTGCAACCTCCACAACGACTACAGAAGCGATTTCGCCAATGGCATCTACATGTATGACTTCCTTGAAGGCACCACCTACGAAGACTGGACACACTCAAAGTATTCAGCAGCCTTCTCCATGTCCTTCGAGGAATACCCCATTCCGGGTCTGGTTACCCAGAACTCTTCGGGTAAGTTCATGAATGGTTCCATATGGGCCATGCAGTACGTTAAGTTCAGTGATTACGACACCAACTGGACAACCTATTTCAACGGACAGTATTCCGATGGAAGAGGAGCCAGGAATGCCATCAACTCCAGATGGGAAGGCAAAGTAATTTACTGCGACGATGAGGCGGGTACCTTCAGCGCAGTTGAAGACCTGTCACTGGATGATCTCTACAACGGGACCTTCGATCTGATGGATGAGAACACCTATCTCGTTCTCACGAACAACAACCCCGGCGGCGCTTCGGAAATGCGTTGGTACATTTCCCAGGACACCGACGCCCCGATCACAGAAACCGCTATTCATCAGAACAGCGTTATGTCTCAGTACATTACTGTTTACACAACGCTTATCGATGCCGCAACCGGTTCTCCTGAGGGTTACGACTGGGTAGGCCCGGTCTTCGAAGCTACCCTTGGAGACTCCACCGGCAACATCAAGATGACCAGTTTCTACGAGTCCATCTGGACAGGCGTATTCAGCGCCTGGGGCAGCGGTACCTACCAGCTCTCCTTCGCAGGTTACGACAGCACTGGTCTCTATGTTCAGAATATTCGCGATATAGCAGTGGGCTTCGCGGACTCTGAGCTTTCACTGGAACTTGATTACGCCGGTCTCTTCGTCCCCAGGGGCGGAGCTCCCACCGGCGCAATGATCACACTTGCTGAAACCGATGCGCTGGGCATGGCAATCGAGTCAAGCTCACCAATCGAAACAGCCAGGGGCCGCATGACCGGTATTATCGAAGGACCCGTATCCATTCCCGACGTGAATGGTACACTCTCCTTCACAAGTGCCACGAATGAAGCCTCTGTTTACCGCTACACCGAACAGGGCTGGGTTAAGCTCGACAGCTGGATGCAGGATGGCAGAATATCCGCAGCAGTTGATCAGGGCGGCATCTATGCCCTCGGTGAAGGTATCGGTGTGTTCGCACCTGAGATTCCGGCACAGCTGGTTCTCGGAGCCAACGCTCCCAATCCCTTCTCTGCCCAGACAGCGATCAGTTTCGGTCTTCCTGTCAGCGGAAGCGTAAGGGTCAATGTGTTCGATATGTCAGGCCGACTTGTCAGCACTCTTGCAAATGAAGAGATGGCAGCGGCAAACCACACGCTCGTCTGGGACGGAACCGACATGAATGGCAACACCGTTGGCGCAGGAGTTTACTTCTGCCGCCTGGAAGCTGCCGGACAGGTTCTTACTCAGAAGATGCTGAAAGTACAGTAGGAAGGGGGGAGAATAATGAAAAAAATCAATACAGCGATCATCGCTCTTGTTGCAGCCTCCCTTATCCTTGTGGCAGGATGCTACGACAGTGCATTTTCACCGGATCCCATTCCTGGATATGACGGCTTCATATCAGCCGGTTGGGCATACTTCGCCGCTGCCGAGTATGAACTCGCCATGGAAAATTTCCAGGACGCCATCGATATGGATGTCACCAGGCCCGAGGGTTACCTCGGTGCAGGATGGTGCTCCATACTTCTTCCCGATTACTGGGTGATCGGTGACCAGTATGACTACATGGCTGTACAGCAGGACGGCGGAACATGGCCGGTCTCCTTCAGTACAGAGTCTCAGGTTCAGGATATAAACTGGACAGTGTTCCAGTGTGTGGATCCTGTACTCACAGACAATGACATGCTCGTCATCGGATCCTGGGGTACAACCGATACTCTCATTGTTGACTCCATTGTGGTTTTCGAACCCGATTCGGTTAAACCGGCTATGGACAACTATGAGATCGGTGAATGGCTCTACGACCAGTACGGAGCAATCGATTTCAAGTATGTCTTCGAAATCGACGATCCCAACGTGAACACCATCTTCACCGTTTTCAACGGATATTCTCTTATAGACGCAACTGTTGATTCGCTGGTTAACGGAGCGAATTCAACAATGGTCTACATGACCATGCCCTATAACAGAGTTCCCGTTGGAGCAGATGACTACAGAACATGGTGCATGTACGAGAACGTGATGACCTACGAGTATGCAAGCTACAGTGGTGCAGGCGGAGCAACATCCATAGCAAACGACGGCGTTGCGGCCTACGCTATTCTTCAGCATGCCAGGGGAATTAACGGAAACCTCTATGAAGGTGTTTCCGCTCTCCTCGGTCTCGCTGATGAAGCAGAGTACTCCTTCAGTCACTATGATGGCCTCACAAGTCTTAAACTCAAGGGAATGGCTGCGGCGATGGCCTATGCCAACACTGAGTTCAAGTTCGCTCTTGCTGTATGCCAGAGCGAGGGCTACGCACTGGATATCAGCGTAGAAGACCCTGATTTCGCAGTGGAGCTCATGCAGGTTATCGAGATGATGCTCGGAGTACCTCAGTAGAGAATACTCCTCACTGAAAAAGGGCCGCCGGATTACCCGGCGGCCCTTTCAGTATTCCCGGATTAACCTCTAATCGTACTACATCACAAAGCCGCCGGAGAACCGGCGGCTGTTCGGGACTTGATCAGCTGAGATCAGGGAAGCTCCGGCTCGTCGATTGCCATGATGTCCATGTTCCAGGTGCCGGATAACCTGTCGGAACTGAAGGCTATCCAGTTTTTATCCGGGTTCCATGCGGGATACTGGTCGATCCCCGGGTCATCGGTCAGCTGAATCAGTGTATCGTTTTCAATGTCTGTTATGTATATCTCGTAATTGCCGGTTCTGTTCGAGCTGAAAGCAACCCAGTTATCGTCCGGACCCCAGGTGGGGTGTATGTCGTCGGCGGAACTCTGGGCCAGCACCCGCTGGTCGGATCCGTCAGGGTGCGCCACCATTATGTCCCAGTCGTCTGAAGGGGTTGAGCGGTGCTGGAACAGTATCCAGGCTCCTGTTTCCGGGCTGTAGGAAGGCCGCAGCATATCGCCTTCGGGAAAGCCTGCCTGAAGAACAGGGGATCCCTCGGAATCCGGGCTGAAATTGTAGGCTATCTTGTAGAAGCGCCAGTTCCCGGTGGCCTGTGAGCAGTATAGAATACTGTCACCTGACACATTGTAAGTGGGGAATGCATTCGGCAGGCTGTCCTGTATATGGACGGTAACTGCAATGTCATTTCCTGCTATTGATCTTATCTGTCCCCGTATACTGTCCGAGTTCATTGCGGTGAAGACAATTCTGCCGTTTCTGGGGTTCCAGGCTCCCAGTGGACCCACGTATTCATCCATGCCCGTGAAGGTTCGCTGAGCCGGATTAGAGAGTCCATCGGTACCGAACAGTTTGGCAGATCCATCTGACCATGTTGAAAAGAGAAGTACATCTCCATAGGGTGACCATGAAAGGGCGGTGTCTGCGTATGAACCGGAAAGCCACAGCGTAGAGCCGTCTTCCCAGACCGGAGTATCCTCGGGATCACTGCAGCCGACTGCAATGACAGCCGCGGCGCATATCCATAAGAATGTCTTTTCTGTCATTACTAATCCTGTTCTGTGTGGTCCAGTGGAGTAATATCGGCTCCCAGATTGCCCAGCCGTTCCAGGATACTACCGTAACCCCTCTTTATCTGATGAACGTTGTGTATGATGCTGTTTCCCTCTGCGCAGAGAGCGGCAGTGAGTAGAGCCATCCCTGCTCTTATATCCGGGCTGGAAACTTCTGTTCCAACAAGCTTGGAAGGGCCGGAGACCACAACACGGTGAGGGTCACAGAGGATCAGTGCGGCTCCCATTGCAGAGAGCTTGTCCACGAAGAACATCCTGGATTCGAACATCTTTTCGAAGATAAGGCTGGTACCCCTGGCCTGGGTTGCAAGTATCACAGCGGTACTGGTAAGGTCGGGAGAGAAACCCGGCCACGGTGAATCATAGATCACAGGTATTGACCCGCTCCTGTCCGGGCGGACATTCAGCTCCTGGTCGGCGGGAATTGTGAGGTTTCCGTCATGGTGCACCACCTCGACTCCCAGTCTGCCAAGACCGATCATGGTAGGTCTGATCATGCTTTCGGGAACTCCGGGTATTGTCACCTCGCCTCTGCAGCAGGCAGCAAGCCCGATGAAGCTTCCGATCTCTATGTGATCCGGGGTTATTGTATGGTTGGTTCCTCCAAGAAGTTCTCCGGTTCCCTTTATGGTGATCCTGTTGGTTCCATGCCCGGTAATTCGGGCACCCATGGAAATGAGCATTTCAGCAAGATCCTGAACATTGGGTTCACAGGCTGCGTTGTAGATCACAGTGGTGCCCGATGCCACAGAGGCCGCCATCAGAGCGTTCTCCGTTGCGGTTACACTTGGTTCGTCAAGGTGTATGTCAGCTCCTTTGAGCCCATTTTTTGCCTCGACTCTGATCATTCTTCCCCTGAATGACACCTCGGCGCCCAGCATTTCCAGTACCAGAAAATGGGTGTCCAGCCGTCTTCTGCCTATTACATCTCCCCCCGGCGGAGGGATCTCAACAGCCCCTGTTCGTGCAACCAGGGGACCCGCAAGGAGAATGGAGGCTCTGATGGCACGGGACCTGCCCTGGTCAAGCCCATGGGGATCTATGTCAGCTGCGTTTATTGTCACCGTGTGCCGGTTCCTGTTTTCGGCAACCCCGGCGCCAAGGTCCCTGAGAAGACCGGTCATTGCCCTGACATCCATTATATCCGGGCAGTTATTCAGTGTTACGGGTTCACGGGTAAGAAGTGCCGCGGCAAGATCCGGGAGAGCTGCGTTCTTGCTTCCCGAAGGAACGAGTGTACCCTGAAGACGGTTGCCGCCTTTTACGAGCCAGCTGGAACTCACTTCTGTACTCCCGTTTTTCTGAGGATGGTGTGATAGAGATCCGGGTGTTCCTCCGCCAGCCACTTCTGTTTCAGAAGCCATCTTATGTAGTCAGGGTCGCCTGCCACGGTATCTTCCACAAGACTTCCCCGGTATTTCCCGAAGGAGAATATCTTCACTTCAAGGGGTGATGCTATCAGCTTCACCATTTCTTCCCACTGGTCCCGGACCCCGCTCAGTGTTTCATGGGTAAAGGAAAAGTGAAGAAGAGCCCTTACGAGTTCTGTGTCGAAAAGGGCCCTGTGGGCATCTCCCTGAAGCCCCTCATCCAGCTGGAAGCGATATCTGAGTGCCTGAAGGGCATGGGATGGTATGTCCTGCCAGAGGTGTCTGGAGAGCCTTAGTGTATCCACATGTCTGCCAGGTCCGAAGGAGCTGAAAAGACCGGGATACTGCCTTTTAAGAATTGCATAGTCGTAGGGAAGGTTATGGGCTGAAAGGAAGTCTGCCTGACTGACAAGTTTTTCGATGTTACTTTTTATATCACCTGCCGGAGGAGATGATTCCACCATTCTGTTACTGATTCCGTTCACCGCCGAGGCCTCGGGGGGTATGGGAACAGATGGTTTGACCAGAGACTCGAACCGTGTTTCCTTTCCCGTGTACTGGAACCCTTTGTATTCGGCCAGTATGAAAGCCACTTCACAGACCTCGGCGGTTGCCGGGTCCGGTCCGGTGGTTTCCGTATCGAGATAAAGAACTCTTGTGGAATCCCTCTCGATGGTGCTGAAAAGATCTGGACTGCT
>CAZNFQ010000062.1:0-12645 GCA_964571965.1 uncultured bacterium
CCATCCTCAAAATCAACCGGAGCTTCACATGACACCGATGAAGCCCGGTAGTACTCCCGCATGGAATACTGTATGGTAATATGCACATTTATAATCCCGTGTAAACACCTGTGAAAACACCGCAAGAGTTGCGTATTCAGCGGTAGAAGAGCAATATTCCACGGTTGAAAATGAATATCATCTTTGGTTGCCTTTCAGGCAATAATGCAGTTTGGCCCTTATGATTTGCTTTTTATGGATAATAATACACTCTATGTCGGGTTTTTGCGGTGCTGATGGTATGGCTGTCCGGAATCACAGGCTCTATCTCTGCTGCGAGGGCAGTGGAACGGTTCTCAGCTTCGATTCCACGTTCTCGGAACAGGTTGAATGTTCGGGACTCCATTCTCCCGAGGGTATATACGTTACACAGGAGGGTGCTATTCTTGTTGCCGAGGATACGGCACAGGGCAGAATACTCTCGATTGCTCACGGGGAAACAGAAGTAATCGCGTCTGGTCTTGGCTGCCCCGAGGGGGTGGCCTGCGACAATTCAGGCGAAATATGGTTTACCACAGGAGGATTCCAGGCAGGAGAGCTTTTAACTTCCCTGTGGAGAGTTCGGAACGGTATTCCGGTCAGGGTTTATTCACTTCCATCGGTGTTCAGTTTTTCAGACCTGGAGATCGCCTCAAGCGGAATGATATATGTCTGCAGTGAATCATCAGGAGCATTCGGGAATGTCTCTGTTTTCTCCTTTGATCCTGATACCGGCGTTTTCCTGCCATTTGCCGCAGGTATTGACTCCTGCGAGGGTATCTGCCTTACTGACGGGGGGTTCCCCATGTATCTCATTTCAGAACCGGGGGCGGTCTTCTCGGTTGACTCATCAGGCACGGCTTCGCTTCTGTGTGAGATCAGCGGAACCCTGGAGGATGTTATACTTTTCAACGGTGAGCTGCTGGTTTCCCGGGACTCTTCCGGTTCCATGATCAGGGTTTCAGAATGAGTCACGGTGCTCCTGACTCATACAGATCGATACTGGGAGTTTCTCTGCCCATAATAGCAGGCATGGCAGGCAGAACCATAATGATGTTCTGTGACAGGCTGTTCCTTGCCCGGCACAGTCAGCTTGAGCTTCTGGCTTCCCTTCCGGCGGGAATACTGAGTTTTACCCTGATGTGCATCGTTTTCGGTACAGTCGGTTATGCCGGCACCTTCGTTGCACAGTTCTTCGGTGCAGGAGACAGGGACGGCTGTTCACGCTCTCTGGCCCAGGCGCTGTTCCTTACTTTGTTCTCCATTCCGGTTCTTGCAGGGCTTACCGTCCCGGGACTTATGCTTTTAGGACTCAGCGGTCACAGTCCAGAGGTTCTTGCCCTTGAGAAGACCTATTTCACAATACTCATGCTCTCAAGCGCAGGACCTGTGTTTACCACTGCGGCATCTTCCTTCTGGAATGGAAGGGGGAAGACAGTGCCTGCAATGCTTGCTGTTCTTGCAGGTTCTGCTGTGAATATCGTTCTTGATTACCTTATGATCTTCGGGAAAATGGGTTTCCCCGAGATGGGAATAAAGGGTGCCGCCATTGCCACTGCCATTTCATCCTTCATTCCCGGTGCCATTCTTACCATTGCCGCTTACACAGGGCGAACCGCAAAGAATTACAGAACAAAAGAAAACTTCCGTTTCAGCCGTTCTCTTTCTGCAAGGATAATACGCTTCGGGCTTCCTTCCGGTCTTCAGATATTCATGGATGTTTCCAGTTTTACGGTTTTCATTTTCATTGCAGGAAGACTTGGAGCGGTTGATTTCACCGCTAACAACATTGCTTTCAGTGTTAACAATCTGGCTTTCAACCCCCTTCTTGGTTTCAGTTTCGCAACCACTGTAATAGCAGGCAGATGTATTGGAATGGGAAAACCGGACCTTGCAGTTCGTGCCACAAGAAGAACTCTGCTTGTTTCTCTCTGTTATTTTATTCCCCTGGCCTTCAGCTTCGTTCTGTTTCCCGGCTTCTATACAAAACTCTTCTTCAGCCCCGACTCCGGGTGCAGTTTGAACGATCTTTCTTCCACAGCGTCTAAACTACTTGCGATAGTTGCCGTATGGGGGGTATTCGACGCTGTAAGTCTTATGTACAGCGGGGCCCTCAGGGGCGCAGGCGACACCAGGTTCGTGGTATTGGCCTCAGGCGCACTGGCATGGTTCTTCTGGATCCCGGGTATCCTCTACCTGTATTTCATCAGGCATTCCGGAATTGTGTCTCTCTGGCTGTTTACCAGTATCTACGTGGCAATCTTCGCTCTGGTGTTCTTTCTGCGGTTCAGAACAGGAGTGTGGAGGAGGATCGATCTTCTGGGAAGGAAGCACGACATACCACTTTCCGACTGATTCAGGTTGCTTTTTCAGCGATCCGCTCAGATGTTCGTGTTATAAGGAAGGATTGAAATGTCTGTTTTAAGCACCATCGCAGCAATTCTGATCGCAGGTCCCATTCCTGTGGATTATGTTGATATTGAACGATATCCCTCTGTACACGAAGAGTTCGTTCAGGAGTTCGGCAGTTCGTATAACGGTGAGGTAACCGTTTTCGATACCGGCGGAGAGAACGATCTTACGGGGACAGTCTACGGTTTTCTGCCCTACTGGGTGAATCAGGCATGGATCCAGTACGATCTGGTGTCCGTTCTTGCGGTTTTCAGTGTTGACATGGGTTCAGACGGGACCATAACCAATTATCACGGATACCCTTCGGTGTTCCAGTCCGCCATGGATCAGGCACACGCCTCGGGGGGAGAGGTGGTGGTCACGGTAACCAACTTTTCGGCCAGTTCAATTCATTCAATACTTACCACCGGAAAGACAACTGCAATTACATCCATAAGCGATCTTGTCACAGGTTCTTCTGCAGATGGTGCATGCATCGATTTCGAGAATGTGCAGGGAAGCGACGCGGACAGTCTTGTTGCTTTTATGGAAGGCCTGAGAGCGGCCCTTCCCGATGCCCACATATCCATCTGTACACCTGTGGTGGACTGGGCAGGTGCCTTCGACTACAGTTCACTGGCGGAGACCTGTGATGCTCTGATGATGATGTGCTACGCCTTTGCAGGCAGCTGGAGCACAGTCGCCGGGCCTAACGCTCCCCTGGTAGGATGGGGCAGTTCACCGGAATCCTCCAGCAACATGGCCTGGGCGTTATGTGATTATGTGAGGTATGCCCCTGAAGTCCACGAGAAGCTGGTAGTGGGGCTTCCCTATTACGGGCATCAGTGGCAGACCACCTCACAGTACCCCCATTCAGGCGGTTCCGGCTGTGCCACCCTGTTTTACACCACTCTGGCTGACAGAGCGGCAACCTACGGAGCCCTCTGGGACGACGAATCCCAGACACCTTACTACACCTTCTATTCAGGCGGGTGGAACCAGGGGTGGTACGATGACCCCCTTTCTCTGGGATTGAAGTACGACATGGTGAGAATGGCGGGGATGCAGGGTGTGGGCATCTGGGCGCTGGGGTACGACGGAGACCTTCCTGAACTCTGGGACCAGCTTGAAGAAAGCTTTACTGTTCCCCCCGGGAATGACATGATGACGGACAACCTGGAAGACTGCTGTACTCTCCATGGCCCAGCTTCATACTGGCATCCCTACACCGAAGGCGGCCAGTATCACACTTTCTTCTACACGGGATCCATTTCTTCCGGCCCCGATGTCAACTGGGTACAGTGGAACTGTCATCTTCCCGACAGCACCGGAAGCTATTTTCTGGAGGTGTACATCCCGCCCACAGGCCAGGCTGACGTTACCTACCATGTGGCTCATACCGGGGGGGAAGACAGCGTTACGGTGGATCAGTCGGCCTTTTCAGAGCAGTGGGTTTCCCTGGGCGGACCCTATCCGGCATCAGGCGGGCTTTCCGTTTCAGCAGGCGACAACACCGGATCTTCAGGGGACAGAATTGCCGTGGACGCAGTAAGATTCACCCAGTTCACCGGGATATCATCTGATTCGACCCGGCCTGTTTCCGCTGGTCTTCAGGTTTCGGCGAGTCCTTCATCGTCTTTTACCGTTGTTTCTGCCTCCGGCGGAGTCCTAAGAGTGCACGACCTTTCGGGAAGAATCATCTTCCGCACGGTTATGGAGCCTGGAGAGTGCATTACTTGGAACGAAACCGCCGCAGCGGGAGTATATATCCTGAGTCTTGAAAACCACGGTGAGTTTCAGTCCCGCGAGGTCGTACTGATTAGATAGGAAAGGTAAGCATGCGTTCTATTATTTCACTTCTTATTCTGGTTTCATTCTCTGCTTCTGCCATGGAAATTGTTGCGGGCGAGCAGATGCAGCCTTCATCGGACCCGTTCTGCGGCAGTTGAGGTTCCTCTGCAAAACACTACCAGGTGGTAGTGCCCGAGGAACATTTCGACGGTTCGATGATCATTACCGCCATTGCCTTCGAAAGGGCTCCAATGGGTTCATCATCAGTTCTTCTGGAAGACTTCAAGATAAGTCTGGGCATTGCTGGAGGAGATGAACTGGGAAGTGATTTCGGTGCGAACCCCGTGGAAGGTTCCATTCTTCAGCCTGTATTCAGCGGAGCAACCGTTTCCGCCGCAGACAACGGCAATGGAAGAGTCGTTTTCCTGCTGGATTCTCCATACGAATACTCCGGCGGGAACCTGCTTATAGACTTCTCTTTCGCGGATGTAAGCGGCAATATGTATGTGTGGAGCTGGGATGCCGGCGGGAATACCATTCTGGCGGCAAACGGCACGGCTGCCACCACTGGAACGCCCTACGCTTTCCCTCCTGTCATAGTGATCAAGGGTCAGTAGTTTTTACGAATTGATCCAGGGGCAGGTCACCTTCCAGGGCAAAGACCACTTCTCCTGCCCCAACAGCTGTTTTTTCTATGCGCAAATCACCGGATACCTTTGCGGTGAGGAGTGCTTTCTGGGGATCGAAAACCAGAGTTCTTTCGCATAGGCTCAGTCCCCATTCTTCTCCGGTTTCAGCGATTCTGCCCAACAGCAGGGAAGCAATGGGATTTCCCAGTGCACCTGCGTCAACTGTTGCCGTCAGATGTCTGCCGTCTGCTCCGAAGGCTATGGTGAACTTGAAGCTCAGACCTTTTTTCACACGCACCGCCATGGAGCCCTCTGTGGAACGAACGGTGACGGATGAAACAGGAAGATCCTGCTTCTTCAGTATCTTGTTTATCTCTTCGTCCGTAAATGAAATTACCGCTGATCTAAGTTTCATCATTCCCCCTTCCCTGCATATATAAGAAAGGGGAGGGCGGCTGCCCTCCCCTTCAAGGTTCCGTGCTATTCGCCGCCGGTCCAGTCCATCTCCGCCATCTGCTCGTAAAGATGATATTTACGGTCGATGTCCTTCTGGGCAGCGGAGATGAGCTTTTCAGCGTGTTCCGGATTGCTGTTCAGAAGGGAACTCCACCGGACTTCGGTTTCGGCGAACTTATGGAACGGGATAGCCGGCTTCTTGCTGTCCAGCTGAAGTGGGCATTCTCCGTTATCTATACGCCTTGGATCGAACCGGTAGAGGGGCCAGAGTCCGCTGTTCACAGCCATCTTCTGATCATCCATACCCCTGGTCATGTTTATGCCGTGGGCAATACAGTGGCTGTAGGCAATGATTATGGAAGGGCCGTCGTAGCTTTCAGCCTCGCTGAATGCCTTCACGGTCTGATTCCAGTTTGCTCCCATGGCTATCTGGGCCACGTAAATGTTGCCGTAGGTCATGCTTATCATGCCCAGATCCTTCTTGGGCATTGGTTTTCCCGCCGCGGCGAATTTTGCAACCGCCCCCATTGGTGTGGCCTTTGAGCACTGACCTCCGGTATTGGAGTAAACACCGGTGTCCAGAACGAGAACATTAACGTTCTTGCCCTGGGCGAGGACGTGGTCGAGGCCGCCATAGCCTATGTCGTAGGCCCAGCCGTCTCCACCGAGAATCCAGACCGATCTTGGTACGAAGTAGTCAGAGAGGGATTCCAGCTGTCTTGCTTCCGGCGTGTCTATTGCCGAAAGCGCTTTCATGAGGTAGCCGATCCTTTCCCTCTGCTGGGCAATTTCCAGCTCGTTTTCACACTTCGAGTTAAGAAGGCTCTTGATCAGGTTCTCGTCCAGCTTGTCTGCCATACCGGTGAGCAGCTCCACTGCGTTTTCAGTGTGCTTGTCGGTGGTAAGCTTGAAGCCGAAACCGAATTCAGCCGCGTCTTCGAAAAGGCTGTTGTTCCATGATGGTCCCCTGCCGCATGAATCCTTTGCATAAGGGGTTGTGGGAAGGTTGCCGCCGTATATGGATGAACAGCCAGTGGCGTTTGCGATGACCGACCTGTCTCCGAAGAGCTGCGTGAGAAGCTTCACGTAGGGAGTTTCACCGCATCCGGCACAGGCTCCTGAGTACTCGAAGAGAGGTCTTAAGAGCTGGCTTTCCTTTACCGTCGAGGTGTTGAGCTCCGTTCTGTCGTAGTCTGGAATTTCAAGGAAGAATTTGTAGTTTTCGGCTTCGGCGTCTCTGAGGGGGGCCTGCGGTGTCATGTTGATAGCTTTTCTGCCTTCAACTTCCTTGTTCCTTGCAGGGCAGGTGTGAACGCAGGCTCCGCATCCGGTGCAGTCCTCAGGAGCGATCTGGTTCGCGAAGACAAGGTCCTTGAACTTGCCTTTGCCCTCTGCCGTTTTGAAGGTTTCGGGGGCGTTCTCAAGAAGCTTCCTGTCGAAGTACTTCATTCGGATTGCCGCATGGGGGCAGACAAGGTTGCACAGACCGCACTGTATACAGACTTCGGGATCCCATACGGGTATCTCCAGGGCGATGTTCCTCTTTTCCCACTGGGTGGTACCTGTGGGCCAGGTTCCGTCCACGGGCATATCGCTTACCGGTACGTCATCACCGTTCTGTGACATGATCCTGGCGGTAACCCTCTTCACGAATTCAGGGGCCTCTTCAGATACCACAGGCGGTATCTCGATGCTGCTTGTGACCTCATCAGGGTAACTGACCTGGTGGAGGTTCGCCACTGCCTGATCCACGGCGTTGAAGTTCTTTTTGACTATTTCTTCACCCTTCTTGCCGTAGGTCTTCTTAATTGCGCCCTTGATTTTCTCTATTGCTTCGTCTTTTTCCAGAACACCGCTGATAGCGAAGAAGCATGTCTGCATTATCGTGTTGATGCGGACGCCCATTCCGGTTTTCTTTGCCACCTCGTATGCGTCTATTACGTAGAAATTCAGCTTTTTGTGGATGATGGCCTTCTGCACCTTCTTCGGGAGGTTGTCCCATATCTCATCGGCACCGAAGGGTGTGTTGAGAAGGAAAGTAGCGCCTTTGTCGGCGTACTTCAGAACGTCGTACTTCTCCATGAAAACGGTCTGATGGCAGGCCACGAAGTTGGCTTTGCTGATCAGGCATGTGTGTCTGATGGGTCTGGGGCCGAACCTGAGGTGACTCACGGTAAGGGCCCCTGCCTTTTTCGAATCGTAAACGAAATAGCCCTGAGCGTAGTAGTCTGTGGTTTCGCCGATTATCTTGATGGTGTTCTTGTTGGCTCCAACGGTTCCATCGGAACCGAGACCGAGGAAAACCGCCTGGTGAAGGCCTTCTTCGCCCAGGTCCAGTTCGGGTATGTCAAGGCTTGTATGGGTTACATCATCATTTATGCCAACGGTGAAACCGTTCTTCTGTTCACCGCGTGCGTTGTTGAATACTGCAAGGACCCTGGGAGGGCAGAATTCCTTGCTGGAAAGACCGTAGCGGCCTCCAAGAACCTTGATGCCGGTTCTTCCTGAATTTGTCAGGGCGGTTATGACATCCTTGTAGAGGGGCTCTCCGTCGTTACCGGGCTCCTTGGTTCTGTCGAGAACACTGAGGGTTTTCACCGTTTCGGGAATGGACGAGATGAAGGCGGACGCGTCGAAGGGACGATAGAGCCTGACCTTGAGAACGCCTACTTTCTCACCCTTTTTAACAAGGTGTTCCACGGTTTCGTGGGCCACTTCACAGCCGGAACCCATGAGGATAACAACATGCTCCGCATCCGGGGCGCCCACATAGTCGAAAAGATTGTATCTGCGTCCGGTGAGCTCCGCAAAGAGATTCATGTATTCCTGTACAATTGCAGGTGTGGCGTCATAGTAAGGGTTCACGCTTTCCCTGCCCTGGAAGTACACATCGGGATTCTGGCTTGTTCCCCTTACAACGGGATGATTGGGATTAAGACCCCTGTGTCTGTGGGCGAAGACAAGTTCGTCGTCGATCATTTTCCTGAGTACTTCGTCATCCAGGGGCTCTATCTTCTGTATTTCGTGGCTTGTTCTGAATCCGTCGAAGAAGTGAACGAAGGGGATCCTGCTTTTCAGCGTTGCAGCATGCGCTATGGCGGCCAGGTCGGTAACCTCCTGGACGCTGGCGCTTGCCAGCAGACCGAAACCCGTGTTGCGAACGGCCATTACATCGCTGTGATCACCGAAAATGGAAAGGGCCTGCGCCGCAAGGCTTCTTGCGGAAACATGGAAAACCGCAGGAGTGAGTTCTGCGGCTATCTTGTACATCGTGGGTATCATCAGGAGAAGCCCCTGACTGGCGGTGAAGGTGGTTGTAAGGGCACCGGTCTGGAGCGCTCCGTGCACCGCTGCCGAAGCTCCGCCTTCGCTCTGCATTTCCTGAACCAGGGGAACTGTTCCCCAGATGTTCTTTTTACCCACTGCAGACCAGGCATCGCTGTGTTCTCCCATTGGACTCGATGGTGTGATAGGGTATATGGCTATCACTTCACTGAGTTTGTGAGCAACCCTTGCTGCGGCCTCGTTGCCGTCAATCGTTATCATCTGTCTGCTCATGCTTACCAGCTTTCGCTTAAGTTAGTACATTTTTCCGAATGTTCTCGGGAACGGCATCACATCACGGATGTTGTCCATTCCCGTAAGGTACATGAGGAGTCTTTCGAACCCCAGACCAAATCCGGAATGGGGAGCGGTTCCCCACCGTCTGAGCTCCATGTACCAGTTGTAGGTCTCGAGGTCGAGACCCTGTTCCATTGCCCTCTGCTTTAGAAGGTCCGGACGGTGTTCTCTCTGGCTGCCGCCAACCAGCTCGCCCACACCGGGGGCGAGAAGATCGCAGGCACCCACTGTTTTGCCGTCTTCGTTAACGAACATGTAAAAAGGCTTCATCGAGGCAGGGTAGTCCGTTACGAATACCGGCTTTTTGAAGTGTTCCTCTGCAAGGAACCTTTCGTGTTCTGTGGCAAGGTCATCACCCCATTCGGGGACGCTGTCGAACTTTCTTTCGGCTGAGCGTATTATCTCCATGGCATCCGTGTAGCTTACTCGGGCAAAGCTGCTGCTTTGTAGTGCCCGGTATCTATCTGGAAGCGTATTTTCGAAGAACCTGGTGAAGAAGGCTATTTCATCCGGGCACTTATTCTGCAGGTAGGAAGCGGTGTATTTTACGAAACTCTCGATGAGGTCGAGGTTATCCTCAAGGTCGAAGAACGCCATTTCAGGTTCCAGCATCCAGAATTCCGCGCCGTGGATCCTTGTATCCGAGGGATCGGCCCTGAAAGTTGGACCGAAGGTGTAGACCTTTCCCATGGAAAGGGCGAAGGGTTCCGCCTCAAGCTGACCGCTCACGGTCATGAAAGCCTTTTTTCTGAAGTAGTCCTTTTCGAATAAGACCTTTCCGTCCTTCATGGGCATCATGTCCAGGGGAAGTGTCGTGATCTGGAAGGTTTCACCTGCCCCTTCACAGTCGCTTTCGGTTATGAAGGGTGTGTGGATGTTGAAGAACCCGTTCTCATCGAAGAAACGATGCACCGCCATGGAAAGATGGTGACTTACTTTGAAGACGCTGGCGAAGGTGCTGGTTCTGCTTCTGAGATGCGGAAGACTCCTGAGAAACTCAAGGGAATGACGCTTCTTCTGAAGCGGGTAATCCCCGTCCACGGGACCAATTACCTCCAGTTCCGCGGCACTGATCTCCAGAGCCTGCTCTTTTCCGCTGCTCTTGACCACTTTACCCTTGACCTTGACACAGGCACCGGTGAGAAGGGCTGAAAGCTCTTCATCCTTAAAAACGGTTCTATCGAATACTGCCTGGAGATTGTTCGAATTAGATCCGTCGTTCAAAGCGGCAAAAGCAACGCTCTTGCCGGTTCTTGCAGTTTTCACCCAGGCGTAGACAGTAACTTCTTCGCCCTCATGTGAACCACCAAGTATGGAATCGATGGTGTTCCGACGGATCATTTCTTACCTCCGTAAAAAAAACAGGCCAGTAATCGGGAGAATCACTAATCTACAAAGAACGGGCAATGGAGTCCAATGGAGGAGACATGTGTCCGGCGGGTTTCACGATACCAGAAGGGCAAGGCCCGCCGGACTTTCCAGCGGGCCTTTTTCGTGTTGCTCAATACACCTGAAAGGGTGGTTTGAAGCAGGGGAGGGACCTGCATCGAACACTAACTATATTCCGGGGGCATGTATTTGTTCCAGGAGGATTCAGTTTGAAGAAGAACACATTCGCGAACATCATTGGCCATCAGTTTGCCCTTTACCCCGGGATGACGCTTCAGGATCTCTACAAACTGGTTTACCAGGGAGTAATGGGAAGCGGTCACGCCATATCTTCGGAAGAATCCGCGGAGAACTGGCTGAGGGATGAGATAGTTTCCGCCGTGTCATCCGGAGGCACTGAGGAGCCTTTCGAGGAGATATCTCCGGACGGGAGGGTCCTTCGTATCAATCTGAGACCCTACATTGCAGCGGGGGGTGATACAGACAGTCTTCTTACCGCATTCATAAGGACCGGGCGGGAATACAGAGGCAGCAACGAGGAACTTGTCTACTGGTGGAAACTTCTTGCTGATCTTCAGAGTAATTTTACCAGTGAACAGCTTATCTGCTATATGGATGCCAGGCAGGCGGAATATTTTCCCGCAGTTCACCACTCAGAGAGATACCGTGAACTTTACAGGCCTTCATACAGGGTTGCCCTGAGGGATATCTGCCTGGAAGAGGGAGTTATCTCAGGGTAGGTGTTACCCTTTTGAACTGATTTTTGGAATGTCCTCCATTTTAGATCCGAGTTTCTTTCCCTGCCAGGAATTTCTGTACATCAGCTCTCTTTTTATCCTGTCCACCACCGCCAGTTTGTTTATGGACCACTCGGGCGCCACGAGGGTTTTCGGGGGAGCTTCCCCGGTGAGTCTCTGTATCACGATGTCTGGCGGGATCAGTTCCAGAAAATCCGAAGCAAGTGCAGCATATTCACTTCTTTTCATAAGCCTGAATTTTCCTGCTGAATAGTCATCTGCAAGGGGGGTGTCTTTCAGCACATGAAGATTCTGAATCTTCACTCCTGCTGTGCCCGATCTGTTCACCAGCTCAACGGTTGAAAGCGCCTCTTCCCGTGATTCCCCCGGGAAACCCAGGATAACATGGGCAGCGGTTCTTATTCCCCTCTGGTGCAGCTCATGGAAAGCCCTGTCCGAATCGTAGACCGTATGACCCCTTTTCATTCTCAGCAGTGTAACATCGCAGCCGCTCTGGACCCCGAGCTCTACCCAGAGAAAGGTTTCCCTGGAAATATCCTCGAGAAGGGAAAGGGTCTCTGGCGGTATGCAGTCCGGTCTGGTGCACAGGGCAAGTCCCCTGACACCCGGAAAGTCCAGAGCTTTCCTGTATAGTTCTTCAAGCAGTTTCACATCGGCATAGGTTGTTGTGTAATCCTGGAAGTAGGCGATGAAACTGGTTGCTCCATGCCTTTCCACCACATACTCAGAACCTCTTTCCAGCTGTTCCTTCAGTGTCATGCCGGGTTTGTAGTGACCTGGAACATTACCCATGGGATTGCAGTAAACACAGCCCAGGGAGGACTTGACCCCATCTCTCACCGGGCAGGTAAATCCCCCTGCAAGACTGAGTTTGTAGACTTTTTCCCCGAATGTGTTTCTGAAAAACGTGTTCAGGGAATGGTATCTGTTCCTGTTCATGTCACCCCCAGGAGGGGAATTATAATACACCCATGGATAAGGCGGCGGATATTTTTTTCCAGCATTTTGGTATTCAGCCCGGCAGGAGTACGGGCCACGTGCACCGTATTGCCGAGGCCTTCGGTGAAGTCCCGTGGGAAAACCTCACAAAGTTCCTTCTGAAGGCATCGGGCACATCGAGACCCAGGTTTGCCGAAGAGGTCATGGAGGGTCATGTCCATAACGGCACAGGCGGAACATGCTACTCCCTGGCAGACACTCTGGTACGGATAATCTCCGCATGCGGTCTATCAGCCAGACCCCTTACAGGCCATATGAAACACGGAAGGAACATCCATTGTGCCATACTGGTAGAGGGAGATTCCGGAAGATTTATCCTCGATCCCGGATATGTTGTTCCAGGAGCGGTGGAGCTTTCTTCCGGGGGATCAGGCATCATACAGACACCCGGTAGAAAAATGCTCTGGAAACCAGTGCCGGAAGGCTGGGAGCTTCACACAGTGGAGAATGGTGAGAGCAGATACCGGTATACCCTTGAATCAAGAGTTATTACCAGAAGAGAATTCCTTGAATACTGGAAGGCTTCCTTCGCTTCCAAGGGACTTGACAGCCTTCATCTGAACAGACCCGGTGCCATGGGGGGAAGGATAAGC
>CAZNFQ010000063.1:0-12629 GCA_964571965.1 uncultured bacterium
TGGAATCGGTAACCATACCGGAGCCGGTGAAGGAACTTCCCGACAAAAGCGATTATGCGGTTTTCGGTACTCCTTTGCACAAGAACCTGGTCAACTCCATCTATCTTGATCACGATGACCTCGAGTGGTGGAACAACGAACTTCTCAAGAAGTATCAGAAGATCCAGGAGAAAGAGGTCCGTTTCGAGGAATACATGATGGATGATGCTGAAATAGCCGTGATCGGCTACGGTTCGGTGAGTCGTGTGCTCAGAACCGCAGTGGACAATGCAAGGGCAAAGGGCATCAAACTCGGTCTGTTCAGACCAATAACCCTTTTCCCCTTCCCTACCAGGGAAATAGCTGCCCT
The DNA here is from genome assembly GCA_964571965.1 of uncultured bacterium. GTDB lineage: Bacteria > Fermentibacterota > Fermentibacteria > Fermentibacterales > JCC-6 > Sabulitectum. The sequence continues at coordinate 350 of CAZNFQ010000063.1, forward strand.
TCCAGACAGGGGCATGAAGCATATACTTACCGTGGAGCTGTCCACCGGACAGATGGTGGATGACGTGAACCTGGCCCTCTGCGGAAAAATGAAGAGCGACCTGTACTTCCGCGTAGGCGGTAATGTGCCCTCCGCTGTGGAGATACTCGATAAAGTCTCCGAGCTTTACGGGGAGGTAAAGTAATGAAAAAGACAGTACTCAGAAAGCCAAAGGGCTTTGCGGACGTTTACAAGCACAAGCCCGGAGCAGAAAAAGACCGCACACACTATTGCCCCGGCTGCGGTCACGGCATTCTTCACAAGCTGATTGCCGAAGCCATGGAAGACCTGGGCATAATCGATGACACTATCCTCATAAGCCCGGTGGGTTGCAGTGTGTTCGCATACTACTACTTCGATACAGGCAACTTCCAGGTTGCCCATGGCAGGGCCCCCGCTGTGGGAACCGCAGTTAGCAGGGCCAATCCCGACAAGGTGGTCATAAGCTATCAGGGTGACGGCGATCTTGCGGCAATTGGCGGCAACAACATTCTTCAGGCTGCCAACCGCGGTGAAAACATTGCCGTTTTCTTCGTGAATAACGCCATTTACGGAATGACCGGGGGTCAGATGGCTCCCACTACCCTCGAGGGTCAGATCACCACCACGACACCCTACGGCAGAAACCTGGATACCGACGGATACCCCATAAAGATGTGCGAAGTCCTCAGCCAGCTCACCGCTCCTAACTACATCGAGCGCGTGTCGCTGCACAATCCTGCGAACATCAGGAAAACAAGGAACGCAGTGCGAAAAGCCCTGGAGAATACCAGAGACAAGAAGGGTTTCCAGTTCATAGAAGTTCTTTCCACCTGCCCAAGCGGCTGGAAGATGGACGCGCCCACCGCCATGAAATGGGTGGAAGAAAAGATGATCCCTCTTTATCCCCTTGGTGTATACAGAGACCTGGGAGAGGAAGCAAAGATCACCGTCAGGCCTGTTCCAGTCATGGATCCAGCCGAAGTGTGGGATAAGCTCGGCATCTCAAGTGAGAAAGACGTGGACTTCACCCGTCCCGACGCCGGTGAGAAATACCGTAAGATGTCCATAAGGGTGGCAGGTTTCGGCGGACAGGGCATAATGGTAACTGGGCAGGCCCTGGCCAGCGTTGCTCTGGAGTACGGTTACAACGTGAGCTGGCTTCCCAGTTACGGACCTGAAATGCGCGGGGGAACCGCAAACTGCTCGGTGAACATTCAGGACGGAACCATTGGTGCAGCCGAAGCTGTGAATCCAACAATGGTCCTTGCCATGAACAGACCCAGTATGGAGAAGTTCGAGGAGTTCATTCTTCCCGGCGGAACCCTCATGTACAACAGTACGCTTATCGACGTGAAACCAAAGAGAACAGATATAAGCGTATACCCGGTTCCAGTCACGGAAATAGCCGATGGCCTGGGCAATACCAGAATACAGAGCCTTGTTAACGTGGGAGCTTATGCCGCTATTACCGACATGTTCAAACCGGAAGATGTAATAGCCCTTCTTCCCAAGCTGTTCAAAGGCAAGAATCAGTCAATTATCGACCTTAACGCCAAAGCGGTGAAGGCCGGTTATGATTACGTGAAAGAGAACTTCTAGAAGTTTGTGATAGGGCCCTCCAGCCGATGAGGCTGGAGGGCTTTTTCTGTCTAAAGAGAGCTTTTTATTCCAGCCCAGGTGCTGCTGGAGAAGGACTCAGGGAAGGTGAGTGTCAGGTAGGGCCTTACTGATTCAGAAGATGCGTTGAGAGAGTAGAACCTGTGTTCCGCCTGATTGCTGTCTATGGATTCGAAGACCAGACCGAAGTTTTCCATTGAACCGGAGAGCCATGCATTAACCAGATCAGTTACGTCCAGCTGATACCAGTTGATTCCAGAAAAGGTGAAGGTTCCCCAGTTTTCCGTGGAATGGGCCAGATGGCCTGATGTCCAGCTTTCGTCCCAGGTTTCAGTGGCGGCGTATGTATGGAAGGAAGTGGGAAGACCACATCCGCTCTGGTAGAACACATCAACATTCAGAATAGCTGACTGAGCAGTCCATCCGGAGTAATCGTCAAGGTCGAAAAGAATAGATCCCCTGGTGTCCGGATGACCGTGGGCCGGTCTGTAGCATACCTCCACATAAGCCGTTGCCGTTGCAGCTCCGTCAGGAGTGGTTGTCATGTCAGCTGTTGGATATACATCCACAGCATAGGCGGCAGACATTAAAGCTGCTACAGCTGTCAAATAGAAAGTCAGTCTCACTTTTCCCCCTCTAAAAAATACCACTATGGTAGGTTTTTGGAACCACTGAAAATGCTTATTATCGTTGAGTAAAGCAACCCCTTTTCAACTGGTAGAGTTCTTTTTCATCAATCTGCAGGTTACTTGTGTAAATGAATCGGGATTGATTGTGATGCAGGTTTCCTGCTGTGAATAAATGGTGTATTATCCTAGCTGTATTATTAAACACCCGTCTGTTCTGGAGGACATGATGAAAGTATCAATTATTACAGCAGCTTTGATTCTGGTATTTCCCTGCTCCATAATGGGATATGGCTACCCGGATGCAATGGGTCAGGGAAGCCCCATGCCCGGCATCGATGCGGTTTCACATGGTTTTGCCGGTGCATCCATAGCTGACATCGGCGGCATGAATCTCTTCGGGAATCCTGCTGCCATCTCCGGTTCCAGGCTCATGCTTTCAGGCGGGGCTCTTATCCTCAAGCAGACGGTAGACGACGGTCTGGGAAAACACACCCTTACTTATGCCGGTCTTGGAGCATCCGCTTTCCAGGCTTCCCTTGAAACAGGTTTCGCGAACTTTGCGGTGGGAATAGCCAAGATACGGGATTACACCTACAAGGGAGAGTACTTCTTCATCGATTCCAATCCGGAACCTCTTCTTGCCGGCTTCGAGAATCTGACAGTTAGCGGCGGTATCTGGGAAGCCGCAATTGGATCATCCCGGGAGGTTTTACCGGGGTTCAGTCTCGGGGCGTCCGCCGGATACAGAACAGGCAAAATCAACTATGACTACTACTGGCATCATTTCAGCGAATCCATCGATGATTCTTCCAGCACAGAGTCCCGGGAAGAGGGGGAGTTTGCCTGGAGAGCCGGCACTTCGTTTAAAACGGGAGATGCCACCACCATTGGCGCCTGCTATTCTTCGGCGTCGGAAAACTGCCCGGCTTCATATGCCGCAGGTATTGTTTTCGGCAATATTGCCAACGGGTTTCCCGGAGTTGGGGTGGAGGCCAGGATATATGACACAGAGGTTAACTCGGCATGGACTGGAACGGTATTCGGCGGCATCCACCCTGAACACAATCTTTTCTTCAGGGGCGGCCTCAACCTCACGTCCAAGGGTGGTGCAGATTCCAACGTGTCCCTCGGTTTATCCTTTGGTGTTACAGTGAATTTCAGCAAAGTTAATCTGGATGCTGCTTTCAACTACAACAACGAAAGCAGGAACGGAGATGTATTCGGGTTCCCCGATGCTCAGACCATTAATGATATAGTAACAGGATTCTCTGTTGGCGCAACTATACCCCTTTAACACAGGAGAGAGAAATGAGAGGAAGCTTACTGCTCGCAACAGTAATACTGATTTCAGCATCGGTTTCATTCGGCTTCGGCTATTTTGATTCCATGACCTCGGGCACCCCAATACCCGCCCTGTCCCCTTCATCAGCTGCTCTTGGTTCCTCCAAGGCAACCGGAATACCTGAAGCCCTTTCACTTTTTACGAATCCCGCCATGACCACAGGATTGCCGTTTACGTTACAGTTGACCGGATCATCAGTTTCCTGGTCTGAAAAGGTTATAGAATCAGATGTTGACAAGACGGTACGCACACTTACCACCTTCGAGAATTTTGCAGCTGCCCTGGTGTATCCAGTGGGACCGGTCTCTTTAGGTGCCGGTTACGCAAAGGTTGCAGAATTTGGTTACGACGGAACTCACACTCTATACGACGACCCCAGCGAACCTCCCCTGGGTGTGGAGTTACTCAATGTGTCCGGTGGTCAGTGGGAGGCCATGGGAAGTATATCCATGCTGGTGACCGGCCCCCTTTCAGCCGGCTTCTCCGGCGGTATGCGTTCAGCCCGGGCTGATTACGAGTACCTGTTCAACAGTGAGTGGTACAGTCTTCCCGATTCATCATCCGCATGGTCCCTGGATCAGGACGAGTTCGCATGGCATGCAGGTATACATCTCGACGGAGAATTGTTCAAGAGCGGTATCTGCTATTCTTCAGGAACGGATTACATGGAAGAATCCGTGAGTATTGGTTTCAGCGCCTTTGCCGAGCACCTTAAAAAGATTACCGTTGGTTTTGAAGGTGAACTGATTTCACCCTTTGATTCCAATCACTTTCTCGGGAAACTTTCCGTAATAATGCCCCTGACAAAAAACCTTGACGCTCTCACCTCTGCCAGTTTCGACGACCAGAGAATTGCAAACAGGGCCGGTTTCGGATTCGGCCTTGGTTTCAGCGGTCATATTGACAGATTCAATTTGGGAATTGGGATTTTCAACAGGTTCAGAGCCAGAAAAGATACCGCTTTCCCTAATGAGAGTGCTGACAGGGTGGATGATTCTGTTACACAATTCACTTTTGGGGTAGGCTACAGTTTCACAGACTGAAAGTATGACTGAAACCACCAGTTCATGGACCAGGCTTTCCTTTTCTCCCTCGACGGGCCATCTTTCCGTCGAGGGAGATCCCTATTCCGTTCTTGGAAGAACCTCTGAAGAACTTACAGGTTCCAGAGATCCCCTTGCGGTCCTTCCTGCTTCGGTTGCCAGAGTGATTATCGAGGGGGATGAGCTGGTCAGGGACGATGAGAATTCCCTGGTGATAATTCCCGGCGGGATAAAACATTTCAACACCGTTACCGTAATAAAGGAACGTGCAGCTGAATACGATCTGGTCATGGACCTGGCCTCGGGAGTAGCTTCTTTCAGTCCGGATGGGAAGGTCCTCAGCTGGAACAGACGTATGTCCTTTCTGTTCGGCCCCAGGGAAAGGGATGTAAAGGGAAGGAAGATCGAAGAGGTTCTGCCGGCCCCTGTCCTCTATAACTGGACCAGTGTTCTGTCATCGGTTCACATGGGACATGAAGTAAAGATCGAGTTTCGCCCCTCTGGTGATAAGAAGATAGAAGGGATCCTCAGCAGGGGAGGTCCCGGAGTCATCGGACTTTTCTTCGACTCCACCGAAAACTACAACACAACTAAAAGGCTGAGAGCCCTTAACAGATTGAATCAGGCCTACATACAATCAACCGAGACCGGTCTGATTCTTCTTGACAGCAGATTGAGAGTACTCCTCTCGAATAGTGCTTTCGAGAGAATAAGCGGACAAAAAGGGTCTCTGATAGGCCTTCAGCTCCTGGACGTTCTTCCAGATGAATCATACAAATGGGTGCACGATGCTTCTGAAAGATTGCTGGGTGAAGAAAAATCCGAGCAGACGGCAATGGTGCCTTTCAAAAAAGTGGGCGGAGGCGAGCTGTCCATAAGACACACCATAAGAGCCGTGAGAAACGAGATGAATCAGGCAGTAAACTACGTCTGTCTTTTCGAGGATAGAAGTGAGCTTGCGTTCCTGCGCAGTGAAGTTGACAGCCTCAGGCGCTGTATCAGCGGGATTGAAGGCATCACAGACGGTATGTCAGATTCGGAATCCAACGGTATCTGCGGAAAAATTCAGGAAATAACGGGATCCACAGCTGTTCTCCGTTTCACATGGGATCCTTCGGAAAACCTGAGGCTTCAGGAAATCTATGGCAGCTGGCCTTCGGGACTTCAGAGAGAGGAGCCGGATGAGCTCGGATTCCCGGCATTCGTCTGGAGGGGTGATGACTACCACATTGTTGAAGGTTCTGAGCTTGGGAATCTGGCCGGTTCTTTCAGCAGATGTTTAGTTATGCCACTTGGCAAAGGGGTTTACAACAAAGGCTTCATACTGCTTTGCAATCCTTCTGACGCTGGATGCGACAAAGTTGTCATTAATCTGATAACATCCCTGATGCGTCTGAAAACGAAAACCCTTTCCAGAAGTGAAGACATTTCCAGGGACAGGGCTTCCAGAATGGAAGAAGCAGTGATTACACTGATTCTGGGAAATATTCCGGTACCTGCAGCCCTTTTCAGAAGAAACGGTGTCATGGAATACGGCAACGCTGCCATGGAGAAGCTCACGGGACTCAGGACCTCAGAATTCCTGAAGGAAGATCTTGCAGGACTGATAGATCCTGACGGCAACGGCCTGACACTGGATTCACTGGCTTCCCTTGACCTTCCCGGCGAAGGCAGTGACAAAATGATCTGGAGGGCCAGGCGCCGCGACGGCTGTGATACAGGGCTTTTCAGCTGGAATGTAGCCATAGTGGAGGACTCGGGAATTTTCCAGGGTGATTACGGTTTCCTGGTTTCTGCGTTTCCAGTGGAACTGGACAATGAAACTGCTTCCGGAACAAGTCCGGGAAGTATTCCCGTGGAAACCATTCGGTCACTCATAGGAATAATTACCCTGCAGAATGAGAGTGAGATACTCAGAACAGCGGCAGAACTGTGCCTGGACAACAGCATTTCTGGAGTCATTGAATTTCAGCGTAATGGCGAAACCATCGTATCATTCAGCAAAAGAGGAACCGGTTCTGTTAACACTCCATGGTACGCCGGTCCTTCTCTTCTTCTGGGGGGAAGGGAATTCGGAACAAGAATTACCAATGGGATCAATGTCTCGCTCCTGGAGTCGGTGTGTGAAACACTTTCCAGCCTCCGGGGAACCCGAATCATGAAAAGCACCATACGGGACAGTTCAGGAAAACTCGAGAGGGATATAAGGAGTCTGGTTAACTACCTGGAAGATTTCTGCCTGGAATCAGTTAGGCAGACAGGCGCCGTTCTAAGCATTCTGGAACCCACGGATGCTTTTAACGGATTTGCAAGAACCATGCTGTATTCAGGCGAAACGGCATCGGCAGCCACAGAGCTTTTAAAAACAGCCCTTTTTGTATCCAGAGAGAATTTCAGAATAGTCACCCTGGACCGGTTTCTCTCCGGGTTCCACTCCAGTTTCATTAAGAGGGGCATGAGGCCTCCGCTGCTGTCCATTGAAGACAGACTCCCTGAAGTCATGATAATTCCGGAAGCCGTTCTTCAGGCTGTATCCATACTTTGCCGTAACCGATCATCGGATCTGGTGGTTTCCATGTCAGCTAATGCAGTGGAAATAGATGGAGAAACCAATGCAGTTCTGAGGATCACAGGTCTTTCGGACAGTTTCGATCAAGATGACCTTGACCGGGGCATGAAGAACCTGGAAGAAGGTCTTTACGACTCCTTCGCGGAACTGGCGGTGATAACGGGCATACTTGAAGCCTCCGGCTGCAGAATTCACTCCTTTGACAGCCACGGTGTTCACCTGGTTTTCGATCATCCCGGCAGATAGTAAATGCAGGGAGTCATTAACTCCCTTAAGGCGCGGCGATCATTCTCAGAGCCCTTTCCCCGTGGAACAGGCTGGGAGAATTGACGATGCAGGAACCATTATCACCTTCGGACTTTCCTGCAGGCTGACTGATCTGCTCTGACACCGGACCATAACCTTTCAGGGGTTTTGTATATTTCAGGTCAACAACATTCTGAAAGGGCTTGATGGTGGATACCTATAATTTTAAGGATCTTGAGAAGAAATGGTCTCCCTTCTGGGAAAAAATCGACCTCTACAGAACCGGCGAAGATCCGGAAAAGGAAAACTTCTATTGCCTTGATTATTTTCCTTATCCCTCCGGGGCCGGTCTGTCAGTGGGCCATTGCAGGAACTACGTTCCCACCGATGTAATCAGCAGGAAAAAGAAAATGGACGGCCTTAACGTTCTTCACCCCATGGGCTGGGACGCATTCGGTCAGCCGGCTGAGGAATACGCAATAAAAACAGGTATGCACCCTGCGGAGGTTACAAGGAAGAACACGGAAACCTACAAGCGGCAGATGAAGCTGTTCGAGGCCGGTTATGACTGGAGCAGAGAGGTCAACTCATCTCACCCGGATTATTACAGGTGGACACAGTATTTCTTCCTTCTGCTTTTCGACAGGGGTCTTGCCTATCAGTCGGACAACTTCCAGATGTACTGTCCCAAGTGCAGAATAGTGCTCTCCAATGAGGAGTCCGCAGGTGGTGTATGCTGGCGATGCGACGGAGAGGTAACAAGGAAAAGACTTCCCCAGTGGTACTTCAGAATAACCGAATACGCCGACCGTCTTCTGGATGACCTGGAAGATCTTGACTGGCCGGAATCCATCAAGGCCATGCAGAGGAACTGGATAGGCCGGTCCCGGGGGGCAGAGGTTGTCTTTGCTGTGGAATCACCCAATGGAACCATTGACCTGCCGGTATACACCACAAGGATTGACACCATATACGGAGCTACTTTCTGTGTTCTTGCCCCGGAACACCCGGACCTTCTGCAGATGTGCACACCGGAGCAGAGAGAGTTGGTTGAGAGATACATTGCAGAAGCCGCCTCGAAAAGCGATCTGGAGAGAATGGTGGCAAGTGAGAAGGATAAGACCGGTGTTTTTACCGGAGCATACGCAGTCAACCCCTTCAACGGAGAGAAACTCCCGGTATGGACAGCTGATTACGTTCTTGGAGGTTACGGAACCGCTGCGATAATGGCCGTTCCCGCCCACGACGAGAGAGACCACGCCTTCGCAAAGCGTAACGGTCTTCCCATAACAGAGGTAATAGCACCGGACGGTATTCCAGTCGGGGTGGAGGATGAAGCAACAGTAGCCGACGGCCAGCTGATAAACAGCGGTGAGTTCTCCGGTCTTTCCTCGGAAGAATCCCGTGGTGTGATGGCTGAGTATGCTGAAAAGAAGGGTTTCGGAAAGGCAGAGACCAGGTACAGAATAAGGGACTGGCTTGTGAGCCGCCAGCGATACTGGGGTGCGCCGATTCCCATTATCCACTGTGAAAGCTGCGGTGCAGTACCGGACAGGAACCTTCCAGTTACTCTTCCCGATGTGGAGAGCTACGCCCCGGATGACTCAGGCCGTTCCCCCCTGGCATCCTGCGAAGAATGGGTTAACGTTAAGTGTCCCGTGTGCGGAGCAGCGGCAAAGAGGGAAACCAGTACAATGGCGGGTTTTGCCTGCTCCAGCTGGTATTTCCTCCGTTTTGCCTCTCCACACTGCAATAATGCTCCCTTCCTGAAGGAAGATGTGGACAGGTGGCTTCCCGTTGATCTTTACGTGGGCGGAGCCGAGCACGCTGTGATGCACCTGATCTATGCAAGGTTCTGGACCAAGGTCATGTACGATGCAGGTATGCTTGATTTCACCGAGCCCTTTGCCTGCCTGAAGAACCAGGGAATGCTCCTGAGCTATGACCATCAGAAAATGTCCAAGAGCAAAGGGAACGTCATCACCCCTGACGAAATGGTTCTCAAGTACGGTGCAGACGCCCTGCGGCTGTACATAATCTTCATGGGTCCCTTCGAGGCGGAGCTGGAGTGGAGTGAGGACGGCATAGCCGGAACCTACAGATTCCTGAAAAGGATATGGAGCCTCTTCCTGGAAACGAAAGAACTGGAGGAGGACGCTCCCAACAACGATTTCAGGCGGGAGCTGCGCTATGAACTGGCAAGAATGCTGAAAAAGGTAACCGAAGACATGGACGGGTTCCAGTTCAACACAGCGGTGGCTGCCATGATGGAATTCCTTAATTTCATTTCCGCCAACAGGGACAAGGCTCCAACCGCTGCATCAGATTGGAGAAAAGCCCAGAAGGAATTCCTCACGGTTCTTGCCCCGGCTGCGCCTTTCATAACCGAAGAGCTCTGGCATCGTCTCGGCTTTGGAACAGGCCTGCAGACGATCCACACAGAGAACTGGCCGGTATGGAACGATGAGGACCTTGTGCTTGAAACCATAGAAATGGCGGTTCAGGTGAAGGGTAAGATACGGGATAGAATACAGGTTCCATCCGGAGCCTCGAACGGGGAGATCGAGAGAACAGCCCTATCCAGTGAAAAGATTCAGGAGTACCTGCAGGGAGCGAAGCCCAAAAGGGTGATAATAGTTCCCGGGAGACTCGTCAACATAATTAACTGAAAACCTTTAGGAGGACACCCAAGTGGCCAAGCAGTACAGCGCACCCCCGGAAATGAAGATAGATACCACAAGGGATTACAAAGTGGAGATGGAAACTGAGCGGGGAACCATTCATCTCGAGCTATACCCTGAATATGCTCCGGTTACAGTGAACAATTTCATCTGCCTTGCTGAAGACGGATATTACGATGGTGTTTCCTTTCACCGGGTAATAAGCAACTTCATGATACAGGGCGGAGACCCCACAGGTACCGGAATGGGTGGACCTGGCTACAGGTTCCAGGATGAATTCAAGGGGAATCCCCTTACCCATGAGACCGGTGTAATATCAATGGCAAACGCAGGACCGGGAACCAATGGAAGCCAGTTCTTCATTACCCACGGGCCCCAGCCCCATCTTAACGGCAAGCACACTGTTTTCGGCAAAGTCACCAGTGGTCAGGACGTGGTGGATTCAATCCGCCAGGGCGACATGATCTTCAAAGTGAAGGTGAAGAACTAGAAAACAGCGCGGAAGTGTCGGTTACTTCCTGTATGGGAGGTAACAATGCTCGCTTTCACAAGAAGCATCGGTCTTGTTGGTATAGACGCATTTCAGGTTGAAGTGGAGGTAGACCTCGTTAAGGGTCTGCCTTCCTTCACAATTGTGGGTCTTCCGGACAATGCGGTGAAGGAATCCCGGGAACGAGTTCAGTCCGCCATAGGTAACACCGGTTATTCCCTGCCCTTGAAGAAAATGACTGTCAATCTCGCACCCGCCGGAAGAAAGAAAGAGGGCGCCGCCTTCGACCTGCCCATTGCTGTGGGTCTTCTGGCCGCCGCAGGTTACATTCCTCCTTCACGGGCAGAGAAATACGCCTATCTTGCAGAGCTTGCCCTGGACGGCTCTCTAAGGCCCGTGAAAGGGGTGCTTCCCATGGCCTCCGGTCTCAGGGGAGAGGGGCTGGAGGGGTTCATCGTTCCACGGGCCAATTCAGGGGAAGCGGTTATCGCATCTTCCGTTCCGGTTTTTCCCGCCGGTAATCTCGAAGAGGTTTCACTTTTTCTTCAGGGTTTGAACAACCTGGAAATGGCCAGTGCAGAAGGGTATTCTGCAGGTCCTGAAGAAACATTTCCGGATTTCTCCGAAGTAAGGGGGCAGCAGCAGGCGAAAAGGGCCCTTGAGATAGCCGCCGCCGGGGGGCACAACGTTTTGATGATCGGTCCCCCCGGGTCGGGCAAAACAATGCTTGCGGCCAGGCTTCCCGGCATCATGCCGCCCATGTCCAGGGAAGAGGCCATAGAAACCACCAAGGTGCACAGCGTGGCAGGTCTTCTACCCGAAGGGCAGGCACTGGTTACCGCAAGGCCTTTCAGGGCTCCTCACCACACGGTGTCCACACCTGGCCTTGCCGGAGGGGGAACCAACCCCCGCCCGGGGGAGGTCAGCCTTGCACACAATGGGGTCCTCTTTCTGGATGAACTGCCTGAATTCAGAAGGGGGGCTCTTGAGGTCATGCGTCAGCCCATGGAAAGCGGTCGGGTTGTTATCTCAAGGTCGTCGGCAACTGTGGAGCTTCCCGCCAGGTTCATGCTTGTGGCTGCCATGAACCCATGTCCCTGCGGCTATCTCACACATCCTGCAAAGTCATGCAACTGCACCGCAACTCAAGTTCAGAGGTATCTGGGAAGAATCTCGGGCCCCCTTCTGGACAGGATCGATATACATCTTGAAGTTCTGCCCGTACCCAGAAAAGAACTCGGCGAACAGTTCGATTCCGGTGAAACCAGCAGAGAGATAAGAAAAAGGGTAGTGACAGCAAGAATGATCCAGACAGAAAGGTTCAAAAACACCAGGGGAGTCCACAGCAACTCGGGAATGACAAGCACCCTCACAAGAACCCACTGTAAACTCCAGAGCGACGGCAGAAAGCTTTTGGACTCAGCCGCGGTAAGGTTCGGTCTTTCCGCCAGGGGTTACTACCGAACCCTCAGGGTTGCAAGAACCATTGCCGATCTTGAGGAATCAAAGGCGATAACAGCGGTTCACATCACAGAGGCGGTTCAGTACCGTGCCCTGGAACGGGACTACTGGGTTTAATTCAGCACCACGAACCTGCAGGAAGCACCGCCGAATTCATCTGAGAAAGCGTAAGCAGAATAAA
>CAZNFQ010000064.1:0-12324 GCA_964571965.1 uncultured bacterium
TGCGGCTGCCAGGAGCATTGCTGCGGGGATCAAGCGCTTCATTGGTTCTCCTTTTCTGGGTTCACTGTGCAATCATAACAAAATGCCCGATGCTGAATCGAAGGTTCCTGTGCTTTGATCCTCCGTGATACCCGGCAGGGGCAAAGCCAGCGCCTATAAATCCGGCTGCTGAAACCATCCCGTATGCTCAGAAAGCCCAGCCGAAGCCTACCTGGAAAACAGGAATAAGGGGAATATCGTAGGGCAGTTCTTCGAAGAACACGCCGCTGCCTACTATTCTTGCGTAGAGGTGTTCACCCAGGGACTGCCTGTATTCAGCTGATATGGCCGTGAAGGTTTCCAGCCGGTGGAAGTCGTGCTCGGGAATTATGAAACCTAAACTTCCGGAAAGACACAGAACCCCGATTTTTCTGGTGTAGGTAGCGCGGTTTATCAGGCCTACTCCACTGGCAAAGCCGATTGCATCGTTCTGTGAAAGGGAGTACTCATAACTGATATCCGGGTAAATAAGACCGGGATCTATGGGAATAACCGTTGCTGAAACAGAATGGCGGCTGAATTCTTCACCGACGGAAACAGATATCAAAATGAAAAGCAATGCCGCTGCTGTTTTCATATGGTCCTTTCTGAAGCAGACAAAATATCATTAAGTCTGTAATCTTCCTGCTTGCGGGACAAATGACAACCCTTCTGAATGTTCCCGGGACTATGAAACCATGGCTTCACAGTTGTACATTTCCGGTTCGAGATTCTTCTCTGCATAAATCTAAAAGTGGTAACCAAGCCCAATCTGAAGGATTGGAAAGAAGAACATATCCTCAGGGAGGTCCTTTGCGAAAACGGCTCCGGCAATCGTTCGTGTGTAGAAGTGCTCTCCCATTCGGATCCGGTGTTCACCGGTAATCGTTGCCAGCGGTGTTGCATCTTCGATATCAAGTGAACTCATTGCATAACCCATGGAACCACCGATGCAGAAGTTACCGAGCTTTCTGGAATAGGTGAGTCTGTTAACCACTCCCAGTATCGTTGAGAAACCTATTGCGTCTGCACTTGTTACGGAGTACTCGTAACCGATGTCAGGGTAAAGGAAAAGAGGAACGAAGGAAGCTGAGATCGAATGCTTACTGAATTCCCCGGCAAGTGATACTGAAGCAAAAAGGATTAGAATCAGTGCAATTGTTTTCATGGTCCGCTTCCGGTTTCGAGCTCTTTATTTCGTGTACCTTGCCTCTCTGGCCAGGCCGCAGTACGGTCCCTGAGATGTATAGCGGGGTTTTGCCCGGTGCAGATTCACCGCTATCGGCAGAAACAGGGACTTCCTCCAGCGGGAACATACACCTCGATGGTACCGCTTGCGTAGCAGTCCACCTGATAGGGAGGGAAAAGCACTGTGTAACCCGCTGTTTCTCCATTGTTCCCGGGAACCGGAATAACGGTGTGGTAGTTCTGCGGGTCGGCTGATGCTCCCCTCTCAACCCAGCCCGGGTCATAGTACTCATCTGACTGCAGGAAATCCACCACGCTTTCCGCGAAGGCTTCGAACTGCTCCTCTCCACCCAGGAGTTCAACGGTATCTATGAACCGCTCTTCACCGATATCGTAGATAAATGCCCGGGTAGTGGTATTCCCATGGGCGCCTCCGGTGTACTCCCAGAGCCAGGTGAGTATGCAGATGAACCCATTCGGGGAAGGCTCATGGATGAAGTTCAGCTGCATATCGAAGTCCGGCAGAAAGGGATCGTCCTGGAAATATTTGTAATAACACCCCTTGAATTCATTTACCCGGCTCATGGCGTATTCTTCCAGCCTGTCCCCTACCGCCCTGTTCTCAAGGGCTATCTCAGGGAAGGTTACACTGAAGGAATACCCTTCTGCAGTCTCTGTCCAGAGGGTATCATCCAAACCTGCCTGAACAGATAGCAACATCAGAATAAATAACATGCCTGCTGCCTTCCTCTACTCTTCGTGCTGTTCCAGGGGGAACTTTTTCCCTTTATCGGCAAACATCTCCGCCGCGCATTCATCGCACATTCCGTGGGAGAAGTCTGCTTCGGTGTGTTCAGTTACATAAACTTCCAGCTGCTGCCAGAAACCCTTGTCGTCTCTGATCTTCTTGCACTTGGAACAGATGGGGACCAGACCCTTGAGGGTTCTGATGCTTCTAGCGGCATTTTCCAGTTCTTTAACGTTCTCTTCAATGGCCTTCTCGTAATCATCACGTGTTGCCTCGTACATCTGGAGCACCAGGGAAACAACTATGAAGGAGGCTCCGAACTGCCTGAGAACTGTGAACTCATACGGAACATTTATACCTGCTGCTGCTCCGAAGGCTTTGAGGAGGGCAGCGAATACCATAAGACCGCCTATCCAGAACCAGCCTTTTCTTCTTCCGGTGATGAAGAAAGCGGCAACGGGATATGTGTACCACCAGAAGATCCCGGTTCCGCCTATACCCCCTGTTGCGTAAAGGAAAACCATGATCGCCGTAATATCAGCCAGGAGAAGGGTCTGGGTTATTTCAAGATCCCTGAATCTTCTTAGATGAATCATTATGGTAACACCGATAATGGCTGCTGTCATTTCAACGATAAAGGGAAGCAGACTTCCAAGGGACAGATTAACACATGCAAAGATCACAAGGGCAAATGATGTGGTGTATCCGAACACATTGGTGAACCTGACCCTGCGCAGCAGTGGGCTGGAGCTGTCTCCAGAAATGCCGCTGGTGAGGATATTGTTAAAAAATGCAGAGAAGAATCTGTAAGCCAACATGAGCCATTCTGCAAGTGAATAAAAAAACAAATACCAGTAATTATGCTAATGGCAGAAATGCTTCGGGTCAAGAACCTGTCTGACTCACCGGACGTTCAGGAAAGCGGTCTGCTCAATTCCTCAACGGGTGCAGGATTTCACCCTGCTCCTTCGAACCCCACCAGCTGTATCTGCCTTCTCCCGTCTCTGTTCCCCACCAGCCCGTAAAGCTTGAAAAACCATCGGAGAATGTGAATGAAGCAGGACCTTCGCCGTACTTGTCTATCCATGTGCAGTTAACTGTGAAACCGTCTGAAACAGTTATGCGGGTCAGCAGCCCGGGTGTAAGGGTACCGTTCTCATCCATTACATATTCACCCACCAGCTGACCCTCCCTGTAGTAAAAGGTGGTTTCTACCGGCATGTCATACCCGCTGGAGAAAAGGGTTCCCGTATAAACTCCCCGGATTTGACCAGCCAGATCGGGAGCTCCGGGTTTCAGGCCTGCATCTCCGTGGGCATAAACCATCACAGAAAATACCATCATCACTGAAATTGTTCTGAAAATGAGCATCACAATTCCCGCCTTGTCCGGTTACTGCAGATCCTTTTCCTCTTTTACAGCGTCAAAAAGCTCTTCGCCGCATTCACTGCATGTTTCATTGTACCAGGTGAAGCGTGCTCCGCAGCCACTGCATGACCATCTCTTCTCTTCCTTCTTCAGCCATGCTTCGATCCCCTCTTTCTCTATTTCTTCAAGATTCTTCAATATCGGTGAATGGTGCGGTGCTTTGTCGTTCTTGAAGGCTGTGATCGTTCTGCAGGGGAAGTCAATGCACTGGCTGCAGAACTCTAACCCCTTTTCACGGGCACAGACACGCATTTCACACCTGGCGCAGAATGGTGCTATGGTTTGTGTTTTACACCCTGTGCAGTTCACTTCTTCCCTTTGTACACCCCACTGTTCAGCCATGCTCTTCAGGGTGTTCTCATCTTCCCTTTCATTGGCAAGGCCAACAGGGCAGGCCCCGCAGTTCAAACCGCAATATGTGTCATATCTTACCTTCATTTCCTTCCAATCTGCATCTGAAAAGCCCTTTGATTTCATTCTAGCTCATGGTTTACCGGCAGTCAACGGTTTTCTCTTGACATTAGAATATGTATACATATGTTTACGTCCGTACCCGGACCATTCATTCACTGAGAGGAGAAAACCATGGAAAACGACTGCATGAAACACGGGGCCTTCAGCTGGTTCGAACTGATGACCACAGACGTGGAAGGGGCTAAGAAATTCTACTCGGACCTGTTCGGTTGGGAGTTCACCACCTCTCCCATGCCGGGTTTCGACTACATCGAGATAAAGATAAACGGAAAATCCGTGGCTGGAATGATGGCTCAGCCTGAGGAATGCAAGGGGTACCCTTCATCCTGGGACAGCTATATCACAGTAGACGATGTAGACGCTACCGCTGCCAGGGTTCCGGAACTGGGCGGCAAGGTGCTGAGGGCTCCGGCTGACATCCCCGAAGTAGGCCGTTTCTGCGTTATTCAAGACCCCCAGGGCGCTGTTATCATGGCCATTTCATATTCCATGCGGTAACAGGCCGTTATCAGCCGGCCTCCTCCCGGGGGCCGGCTTTCCTGCAATGAAGCCCCGGCAGACCTTTCCCCTGATTCTCTCTCAGCAACAGGCTGCAACGAGTATCTGACCTGAATGTTTTGCCCATGACGCCCGGGCTTTCATGGAATATTCTATGGCTATCGGAGTATTTCATGTAAACAGATGAATGGAGAATGAAATGAAAACAGCTATCTCTGCATTGGTGTTCCTGGCCCTTGGTTCCTTCGCTTATTCTGAAATACCTCTGATCCCCGCTGCGGTTGCAGATTCCACCCTTGTTTCGGGGAACAATGAATTCGCCTTCGACCTTTTCGGAGAAGTGTGTTCCATGCAGGAAGACGGCAACGTGTTCCTCTCCCCCTTCAGTATTTCCATGGCCCTGGGAATGACCTGGAACGGGGCAAGCGGAGAGACCGCACAGGAAATGGCTTCAGTGCTTCACTTCACCCTGCCTGTGAGATACGTGAACGAGGCATTCCAGAGGGTATCCTCCCGGGTTACCTCCGGAAGCCTTAACGGAATGGAATCCGGTGAACCCTTCACGATGACCGTGGTCAACGGGATCTGGGTGCAGAATGGGTTCGAGCTTCTTAACAGCTTCACGTCAGCTGTTACCGAGTACTTTTCGGCGGGAGTGGAAAACCTCGACTTCCAGGGAGATGCCCGGGGTTCAAGGGAAACCATAAACGACTGGGTGGCTGAACACACCATGCAGAACATACTCGACCTGATCCCCGAGGGAATGCTTGGAGCCGACACCAGGCTTGTTCTTACCAATGCAGTTTACTTCAAAGCAGGCTGGCAGCATCCATTCAATGAACTTGCAACCGGTGATGGAAGATTCATGCTGGAATGCGGATCCGAAGTTATCGTTCCAATGATGACCCAGACAGAGTACTTCGACTATGCGTCTTCTGGCGACTGGCAGGCTGTTTCCATGGCTTATGCCGGCGGAGATGCCTCCATGCTTATCATTCTTCCCGTGAACATGGATGAATTCCTTGAAGGTTTCCACAGCGATATGCTGGCCACAGTCCACGATAGAATGTCCCGTGTGAACGTTCACCTGACCATGCCGAAGTTCGAGTTCACCAGAAGCATGTCCCTGAGCGATATTCTCATCTCCATGGGAATGGAATCGGCCTTTACCGGCGACGCCAACTTCCGTGCAATAACGGGCGGGCTGGACCTTTACATCTCTGAAGTCGTTCACAAAGCGTACGTCAAGGTGGATGAAGAAGGCACTGAAGCCGCCGCGGCAACTGCTGTGGGAATGGCACTTACTGCAATGCCTGATACACCCATGGAAATGAACGTGAACAGACCCTTTGTTTTCATAATTGAAGACACGGCAACCGGTTCTATAATCTTCATGGGAAAGATAGCAAACCCGTTATAGCTGTTTTCAGTTTAGAAGAACGAACCAGAGTGGAGGCTGGTCCTTAACCCCGGGAAACGAGGGGATTCAGGGAGAGGGAAAGATTCCCCTGCGGCCTGAACTGGTCGTGATGTATACGAAGGGGCCTGAGGAAACCTGCTCCAGGAAGATGGTCAAACGTCCGATCCGGTTGACCCATGTACAAAACTCTGTACTCATCGAGGTTAACAGGATCTTACTGAATTATGGAACAGTCCACTCCTTAAGGTGAACCGGGTCGTGCCGGGGCCAAAAGCGATCATTGGAGAACCTCCATGCGACGTAGTTTCATACCATATCTATACAGTTTCACAGGCAAGCCTCACCTTTGTCCATTACTGGAACACATCCCCCCCTGCATCCCTTGAGATTCAGTTTGCATGACCGCTTGACGATTTGAACATGCGGGTTCATATTAGTCATTAATGACTATTCACTTCTGACTATATTCATGAGGAGACATTTTGAAACATTCCCTTTCTGCAGTGTGCTTTATCCTGATTCTCTCCACCGGGTGCGGGGGCTCTGAAAACCAGGCAACCGTCACTTCCATTCCAGAGGGTAACGACACCATCACGGAAAGCGCTGACAGTTCATTCCTGATTTCGGATACCCTTTCAGCTGATTTGCTTTCTGACTACGGCGTTTTTGCAGTGGATGACATCTCGTGCTCTCAGACGGGATACACGGCTCTTCTCGACGGGGTGAATGCAACGGTTACCGTGATCGATCAACAAGGTGCTGCAATCAGTACAGGTGGCTCAGGAAGCGGACCGGGAGAGTATCAATGGCCCCGGGCAGTGTCAGTGTCTGATAACGGTTCAGTTGCAGTTTCAGATTTTCTCGGGGGGTTCGTTCGTATACTCCAGCCTGATCTGGATTCCTTCATTGACATAAACGGCTTCATAATGGCAAACCCAGGCGAAATTACACTTCTTGACTCAGGTGCTTTCGTTGGTATGAGAGTTACGTTCAGAGCAGAAGACGGAGAAAGCTTCATTGGTCATCAGACTGCTCTCTGGGCA
Source organism: uncultured bacterium (assembly GCA_964571965.1). Classification (GTDB taxonomy): domain Bacteria; phylum Fermentibacterota; class Fermentibacteria; order Fermentibacterales; family JCC-6; genus Sabulitectum. The sequence continues at coordinate 6,818 of CAZNFQ010000064.1, forward strand.
GGCACTGACTCAGAACCCACCGTTGTTTACAGCGAAAGCATGAGACCTTTCAGCCTGAATGATTTCGGGTGGTCGATCGTCGTACCCTACCCCATGGCATGCTCTCCCGACGGAATTGTGTACACTGCTGATGTTTCTTCGGAAAGATATGTCCTTACCTCTTACAGCCCTGATGGAACAGTAATGTGGTCTGTGGGTAGGCCATTCCAGAGAACGGAAAAAACAGAGGAAGAAATCGAACTGGAAAGGGAAATGGTAACCAGACGAATGCAGCAGAGCGAACATCAGGCTGACTACACCCCGGATCCATACAATTATGCCGTGTCCAGCCTTTCCCTTGGCCCGGATGGAAATCTGTGGGCTGAAAGACCCGGTGCTGAAACGGTGTTTTTCGATGTTTTCCACCCTTCAAGCGGCGATTTTCTCTACTCTGTGTCAAGCGAAGCCGATTATGAACTGCTGAAGGTAACACCTGCGGGAATACTTGCGGTTCCTCCCGGAGAATCTCAACTGCTTTTAAGGCTGGACCTGAAGCCTGCAGATCATCTATGAACCGGGGAAAGGCATTGGAAAAGAAACTCCTTCTGCTTGGACTTCTGCAAAGCCATGAAATGCACGGATACCGGATAAACGAACTTCTCGAGAACAGCTGTGCTATTCCTGTGAAGCTCAAAAAGGCCAATGCATACAAGCTTCTTGCAGACATGGAAAAGCAGGGATGGGTAACACACAAAACAGAAAAGGAAGGGAATCGCCCCCCAAGACGGGTCTACTCCGTGACCAGCAAAGGCAGCAAAGCCTTCCTGAGGCTTCTGCGAGAGAATCTTTCCTCTCTTGGCAAACCTGAATTCAGTGGCCTTGTCGGCCTGGATTTCGCCGGCTTCCTGCAAGGAAAAGAAACCGCGTCTCTCCTCTCTGAAAAACTTTCCCTCCTTGAAAAACACTTCAGGGAACTCGACGGGATCCCGGAAAGTGTCAGAAAGGCACATCCCAGTATTGATTACATGCATCGCTACTATTCAGCGGAGATTATCTGGATAACCGAAGTCATAAAGAGACTGGGAAGCTGAGCGGCTACTAACTAGTTATTCCTTACCAATTTGCGTGGTTTTCAGCCTGTAATGCCTGGGCTATATTGGCAGTTCACCAGGGTTCATTACGACCAATTTCGGTGGATCATAAAACAGCTGGAGGAATCATGAAATCCTACGATGTGATAATTATCGGAGCAGGCCCCTCAGGGATAATCACCGGTGTGACCGGCAGAAAAGAAAACCCCGACAAATCGTTCCTGATGATAAAGGAAGAGGAAAAGGGACTTGTGCCCTGCGGCATACCCTATGTGTTCCATGACCTTGAAAGCATAGATCAGAACCTCATGGGCCCCGCACCCTTCGTAAGCGCCGGCGGCCAGGTGGTGGTGGACCCCGTGAAGAGCATCGATCTCGGCGGAAAAACCCTTAAGACCCAGTCCGGAGAGACCTACGGCTGGGGCAAGCTCATTTTCGCCACAGGTTCTGTTCCAACGGTTCCCAGGTTCATAAAAGGATACGATCTTCAGGGTATCGAATACGTGAAGAAGAGCTACACAAGCATCGATGGTCTGGTGGGCAAGGTAAAGGCGGCAGAGAATATCGTGGTGATCGGCGGAGGCTTCATTGGTGCGGAGATGGCGGAACAGCTGGCAAAGCATCCGGACAAGAACATCACCCTTGTGGAAATGGAGGAGCACTGCCTCAACAGGGCTTTCTCATCAGACTTTGCGGCAATGGCGGATACTCACCTTGCAAACGCAGGCGTAAATGTGCGCTGCAGCTGTACGGTTCAGGAATTCAAGGGAACAGGCAGTGTCGATTCCGTGATTGTTCAGGGCGGGGAAGCAATTCCCGCTGACCTTGTTATCTGTGCCATCGGCTATACTCCCAGAACAGAGCTCGCCGCTGAAGCAGGGCTTGAAATAACAGGCAACAGGACCATCAAGGTGGACAGGTACATGCGCACATCGGTGAAGGATGTATTCGCCGTGGGCGACTGCTCCAGCACCTCTGGCTTCATCACCGGAAATCCCGACAACATCATGCTGGCATCCACCGCCACCGCAGAGGCCAGAGTACTGGGCTACAATCTCTTCTGCATTCATCTGCTTCGCACATTCTCCGGTACGCTGTCGGTGTTCTCCACAGAGTTCGACGGCTACGCCTTCGCCTCTGCAGGGGCCATAGAGGAAACAGCCCGCAGGTCCAACATCGAATACGTCACTGGAAGGTTCGAGGTTGTGGACCGTCACCCGGGTTCACTTCCCGGTGCGAAGAAAATGATAGTGAAGATAATCGTAACTCCGGAGACCGGAAGAATAATAGGAGCCGAGATCTACGGAGGCAAATCGGTGGGTGAACTGATCAATCTGGTGGGACTGGCCATACAGAAGCAGGTAACGGTGTTCGAACTGGTATCATTCCAGATGGGCACCCATCCCCTGCTCACCCCCGCACCCACCAAGTACGCCCTGGTAAAGGCCTGCGAAGCGGCCATCGGCAACATAAGGAAAAGGTGCACAGGCTGATACCGATCATCAAGAGGCCTTCCCTTCTTTTACCTGAAGGGAAGGCCTTTTCATTACGGATGTGCCCGGGGTCAGCCGTTCCAGCCTTCTATAAGGGCCAGAAGCCACCAGAGCGCAGCTCCCTTGTTCTCACAGCTTTCATATGTGGTATGACCAGCCTCGTCACCGTAATAGTGGGGATGCTCCGAGGGTATTGCCATATCCTGATAGTTGTAGGTGTTCAGCTCACCATTGTACCAGCAGTCCATGTCGGCAAAGTCGAAGAGGTACCTGCCGTTGTCTTCGCAGAACTGCCTGATCCGGGTGTTCCTCTGAAAACGGTTGTAGCCTTCATCTCCCTCTGCCTGGGCATTTCCTGTGAAGTAGACAAAAGTAACGCCGGGGTACTCACTTTCCAGTGTACTCATTGCATTCAGATAGTTCTCCACTTCCTCCTCGCCATACCAGTCAAGCTGTGTGCACCAGCACCACATGCAGACATCGATCTGGGGGTTTCCGTCGAGAACGGCCCTGGTCATGTCCATACCTTCGGGGGTTTCCCAGAAGAGCTCAGGTCCTATGTAGGTTTCATCCATCTGGCCGTCGAAAATGCACAGGGCACCGGATTCCGCCGGTAAAGTGGAATAGCCGATGGCGACGCTGTAGAAGGAATCATCGTCTTCGATGATCTGAAGACCTTCAGTAAGCTGACCTCCGTGTGAAGTGTGAGCATAGTGAAGCCGGGTTCCGCTTTGAACTGCTTCTATCCACTGAGGGGGAACCGCGGAAAGATCCGTGCAGCGGTGATCCACCCCGGGACCCTCATACTGTGAGTACTGGCTCTCACCCGGTCCTGCCGGGTTCGACGTGCCTCCGCACGATGGAAGGAAAAACACTGAAAACAAAACCATACCGAAAAAAACAGCGGTTTCCATCTGGCCCTCTTTTCTGCCCGGATCGGTTACAAAATACCATAACGCAATTATCATAAATGCAGTTTGAACCGCAGACCAGTTTCCAATGGAATGCCCCGGACCTTTGTATGATCCGGGGCTCTCTGTGCCGGGAGGTCTATTCAGGCAGCTTCTTCAGGCAGAGGAACCAGTCCAGACATTCGTAGTCTTTTCCTGCCCCTGCAACCCTTTCATCAGCCTTGTCGGCTGTGGGAGGAGGCGGAATGATCACCCTGTCGCCGGGGCGCCAGTCGGCGGGGGTGGCAACGCCGTACTTATCCGAGGTCTGCATTGCCTTGAGTATTCTCTTCAGCTCGTCGAAATTCCTTCCGTTGGCAAGGGGGTAGTAGATAAGAGCCCTTACCTTGCTTTCAGGGTCAATGAAGAATACCGCTCTCACAGCCTGGGTATTGCTGGCTCCCGGCTGCACCATGCCGTACTTGTAGCCTACTTCCATGGTGAGATCGGCGATCACCGGGAAATCGATCTTCAGGTTTTCCATGCCGTTCCACTTTATCTTCTTCTCGATGGTTCTGAGCCAGGCGATGTGACTGTAATGGCTGTCGATGGAAAGTCCGATGAGTTCGCAGTTCATTGCCTTGAATTCGTCCTGCATCGAGGCAAAGGTCATGAACTCGGTGGTGCATACGGGAGTGAAGTCCGCAGGATGGCTGAACAGAATAACCCATTTCCCCACATAGTCGTCGGGGAAATTGATGGTGCCTTTGGTGGTAAGCGCTGTAAACGCCGGTGCCGGATCGCCTATCAGGGGAATTGAGGGATAGGCTTCGTCTTCATCGCAGTAATGATCATGTTCGTCACACATTTTTTTCTCCTGGTCTAGGGTGTCGTTTCCTTCACCCGTTCTTCCTGGCTCATTGCTGCCAGTGTTTCTATCTCTTTTCGGGAAAGTCCCAGTGCTTCTGCCACCCTGGAACCGTAATCTTCATCCACCTTGTAAAACAGGGCGGTCTGCCTTTTCTGAAGGAACTTCTTCGCATTGCCAAGGTGTCCCGCGATATTGGCAATGAGGTGCTCCCTGTCCGTTTCGGTCATCACCTTGCGGTACAGGTCCCCTGCCTGCACGAAGTCTTCATCGGTGAGTTCCACTTCGTATCTGTCCGCCATTCCGAAGATGTCCAGGGGGGGAAGGGGATTATCAGGCAAAGGTGCGGGAGAATGGTAGCTGTTGGGCCAGTAGTTCGGCCCTTTCCCTCCGTTGCCGTCCACCCTCATTGCGCCGTCGCGCTGATAGTTTGCGTTTTTTGCAGCCTTGGGAGAATTTACGGGTATGAGGCTGTAATTGGGCCCCAGTCTGTGTCTGTGGGCATCGTGGTAGCCGAATATTCTTGCCTGCATCATTTTGTCCGGCGACGGACCTATCCCCGGAACAAGGTTGCCCGGGGAGAAGGCCGCCTGCTCCACCTCGGCAAAATAGTTTTCCGGGTTTCTGTCCAGAACCATGCGGCCTATGGTTATGGGAGGGAATTCCCCGTGGGGCCAGACCTTGGTAACGTCGAAGGGGTTGAACCTGAACTCATCGGCCTGTGCCGGTGTCATGACCTGTATCTCCACACGCCATGACGGGAATTCACCATTCTTGATTGATTCGAAGAGATCCCTGGTGGCTATGTCAGGGTCTATTCCCCGCATTTCGTCTGCTTCGCCTGCGGTGAAATTCTTAACACCCGTTTCCGTTTTGAAGTGCATCTTGACCCAGACGTATTCACCTTCTTTGTTGTACCACATGAAGGAGTGACCGCTGTAGCCGTTCATGGAACGGAAATTCCTGGGTGTTCCCCTGTTGCTGAACAGTATGGTAACCTGATGCACCGATTCGGGGGTAAGGCTCAAAAAATCCCAGAACATGTCCGGGTCCTTCAGGTTGGTTTCGGGGTTCCTTTTCTGGGTGTGTATGAAATCTGGAAACTTGAGTGCGTCGCGGATGAAGAAAACCGGTGTGTTGTTTCCCACCATGTCGAAGTTGCCCTCTTCGGTGTAGAACTTCACGG
>CAZNFQ010000065.1:0-12118 GCA_964571965.1 uncultured bacterium
CTACTGTTGAGAATTTACCAGCTCTATGGCGTATTCCAGCACCGGATCGATTCCCCGGGCGAAGTCTTCCTCTGTGGCCTCAACATATATATCGGGAGGGATGCCGAAGCATTCCTGCAGATGAATCCACAGTCCACGTGACTGGCTGGAGAACTTGATGCCGGATGTTGCTGAAGAACAGCTTTCCGTACATGAAGGGAGTTCAAGAAGGCTCTTTCTCAGCCAATGTGCTCTATTCATCGGTGTTCGGTGCGCCTATTGGACGGTTTCTGTTCATATCTCGGAAAATGAAGGATTGAGAGAATAGCTGAGACTTTGTATAGAAATAATATATCTGTATACTAGATAATAATTATATAACACTAATCAGATGACAGATGATCAAGGGAGGAAGAAAGTGGAAGGTTACGGCTACAGAATAACAGGTGACAGTAAAGGCATACTTATCGAATCCCGCCCGAGACCTCGGCAGAAGCTCTTCCTGGTACTTGCGGTACTCGTTGGGCTTATTGTCATTGCAACTGCTGCGGCACTGGGAAAGATTGGAATAGCGGCGGCGGCATTGGCGGTTGCTGTTGGGTTCGTACTGTTCCTTTACAGAGGTATACTAATCGCAACAAAGGAAAGATTGGAACTCGGTGCAGATGGTATTCTACGCTGGGTAGAGGTTAGAAAGCTATCTCCGGAAACCTTCGAGAAACCTCTTTACGATATTACCCCCGATGAGCAGGGCGCAAGATTCCTTGTAAAGAACTACGTTCATAAAATTCCCGGGAGTAGGAAACTGGAAGGATTTCCTTCAGTCATATGGGTTTACACAAGTCTCGGTGAAGGCGCAGGGTACAAAAAAGTAATTGAATTGCACACATACGACGGAGATGTGGAGAAAGCAGTGGATATGATAATTGAGAACCTGCCTGAATCGAGGAAGAAATAGCAGAATACCTTCTCTGATGCATCAAAAGTTCCGTATCAGCTGTACCAACTGTTCATGTCAGTTATCTGACCATCCTTCCCGGAAGATCTCAGCGAGAGGTGCATCCAGTAGAGAGTCACTGTAAAAAAGACCGAAACTGGGTGCGCCGAAGGTACGGAATGTCCAGTAGGACCAGTGTGTTTCCTCTTCGTTCATCACTGTTATCCAGTCTGAGATCAGGTTGTTTCTGCTGTCCATTCCCGCACCGGGAAGGGATCCGAACTCACCCACATACAGGGGCACGTCATTGCCCTCCGCCCAGTTCACTGCTCCCTGAATCCTCTTCCTGAGTGAGTCGCTGTCCCAGTATGTCCTTCTTTCAGTGAGGTAATCCAGTCCCAGGGTGATCTGTCCCCGGTTGTGGAGAGCTCTTATCATTCCCGACACCTGCACTATGTCACCTTGTTCCACCTCGAAGAGGGGTTCGGTGTAATAGGCTCTTGTCTGTATCCAGCTGCCGCTGCCTCTGGAACCTCTTGTCTCAAGGCAGCCGTCACTGAGGTAGCCATCCTCATGGAAGGAGCCTGTGAAATCGCCGTCAGGATAGAAAACCCAGTTTGCAGGCATTCCTGTTCGTCTGTTTGAAAGCTCTTCTATGCCACCGTTCAGAACGGGAAAACGTCTGCTGTTTATCGTAAGAGAAATGTCGTCGAACTGGACCGTCCCTGTGTTTCCAGAGGCGAACGCCTTCACGGAAACCAGTTCCACTCCATCCGGTACCACTATCTCTCCACTGCACCATGGGATCCAGCCGCCGGTTCGTTCTGTGAGCCTGTTCGCCTCGGATGACCAGCCCAGCCAGTTTACCCCTGTAAGTATTTCGCCGGGATATGTGCTGTTTTCTGGAACCGGAGAGTCTCCCGGCCATGTTGCCCCTGCGTGGGAAACGGTGAATGGGTCATAGCAGTGAATGGAATAAACGGTGTTTCTGTCATCGATGAGCCGAAGGTCTGAACACCTGCCTCCGGGGGTTTCTATGAAGAGGATATGATTTCCGTCGACCACCCTTATGGAGTCTGCCAGTCTCTGAGCCAGGTTCCACCAGACATCGGGATCATCTGCGGATGGTTCATTCATAAGGTCATAGCCTGCGATTCCGGGGCTTTGAGAATACCTTTCCGCAATAGAGGCCCAGATGCTGCAGAGGGAGTCCTGTGCATCCTCTGAGTTCCAGATACCGCGACCTCCTGTTATGTCGTCGGGGGGAACTCTGTGCATGTCCAGTATCAGGTAAATGCCCCGGGGTTCGCACCAGGAAAGGAAAGTGTCAATAAGGTCATAGCCTGTTCCCGTTGAAAAAAGCTCCCAGTGAAGGCACATACGAATCGAGTTGCAGCCTGTTTCCTCCAGGTATTCCATGTCCTCTTCCGAAGCATACTGAAATGGAGCTTCCGGTTCATTATGAACTCTTCCGTAATTGAGGTCCATGTTCACTCCCCTGAGGATGATTTCATCTCCATCACCATTCAAAATGCTTTCTCCCGATGTGCCAAGCATGGTAAGACTGGCGGGTGCGGCATATTGGATCAGAAAAAAGAACACGAACTTTATCATATAATTCTTCCTGTAAGATTAAACACCATGTTTCTGTAAGAGATATTATACGTCCTCGTGCCGCATCAGCGGTTGAACGGCAGCTGATGGAAATTCGTATATTTCAGTGATTCAGGGCACAGGGTTCGGATATTGCATTCACTGATTCTCACAGCGGATGTCACAGGTGACTTGTACCTGTATTGATAGTTGCGGAATTAATTTTCGCAGCACATTGAAGTTCGGTTTGCGGGAAAGTTGAAACGGCGGGACATGGCAACCCTGTTCTGAGAGCTCTGTTCAGGCAACCGATATCTGGGGAGTCTCGCCGCAGTATTGTAGATTCAATGGTGATTCACCTGAACGGCACCATAAAAATGCAACTGAAGGAATTGAATTAAGCATGACTATACTTGGAATATCCGCCTTCTATCACGACTCTGCTGCCTGCATCATAAGGGACGGGGAGATAGTTGCAGCCGCCCAGGAAGAGCGATTCACAAGGAAGAAGCATGATCACGGATTTCCCGCCAGGGCCATTGCCTACTGTATGAAGGAGGCCGGTTTAGACAGCAGGGGAATCAATTATGTCGCTTTCTATGACAAGCCCTTTTTGAAGTTCGAGAGGCTTCTGGAAACCTACCTTTCCTTTGCTCCCTCCGGGCTTCCGTCGTTCCTTAAGGCAATGCCTCTCTGGCTGAAGGAGAAACTCTGGACCGGGGACAACATCCGGAAGTCACTGGGTGGGTACACAGGGGAGATACTTTATCCGGAGCATCACCAGTCCCACGCTGCGGCTGCCTTTTTTCCCGGCCCGTTTCAACGCTCAGCCATAATTACGATGGATGGAGTAGGTGAGTGGACGACATCTTCATGGGGTACAGGCAGCGGAAACAGGATCAATCTCCAGAAAGAACTTCACTTCCCCCACAGTCTTGGGCTGCTCTATACAGCCTTCACTTACTACACGGGCTTCCGAGTGAATTCAGGTGAATACAAGGTGATGGGTCTTGCGCCCTATGGTGAACCGAGATACACGAAAACCATTCTCGAAAACATAATCGACCTCAGAGAAGACGGCAGTTTCAGACTTGACATGGATTACTTCAACTACTGCCAGGGGCTCACAATGACATCCCGCCGATTCCACGAATTGTTCGGCGGTCCTCCCAGAAAACCTGAGAGTCCCCTTAGCCAGCGGGAAATGGATCTGGCGGCTTCCGTACAGGAAGTGACGGAAATGATCATGCTGCGAACCGCAAAACACGTTAGAAAAGAAACTGGAGAAAAGAATCTCTCACTTGCGGGAGGTGTGGCTCTGAACTGTGTGGCAAATGGGAAGATCCTCCGGGAGGGCATATTCGACGATATATGGATCCAACCGGCAGCCGGGGATGCAGGAGGAGCTCTTGGGGCAGCGCTGTTCGTCTGGCATCAGGTACTTGACGGGGAGAGAACCGCCGATGGTATACACGATTCTCAGAAAGGCTCATATCTGGGACCAGCCTGGACCGATGAAGAAATAAGCCGTTATCTTGAGAGGGAGGGGATTCCACACAGGACAATGGATGAAAACACACTGGTTGGCGAAGCAGCCAGATTGATCCGGGAAGGAAATGTTGTTGGCTGGTATCAGGGAAGAATGGAATTCGGTCCGAGAGCCCTGGGCAACCGTTCCATAATCGGTGATGCCAGATCCGGGAAGATGCAGTCCATAATGAATCTCAAGATAAAGAACAGAGAGTCTTTCAGACCCTTTGCACCTTCTGTACTGCTTGAGAACTGTCAGGAGTATTTCGAGATCGACAGGGGAAGTCCTTACATGCTGCTGGTAAGCCCCGTATGCAGCGAAAGAAGAACCACGATGACCGAGGAACAGAAGCTTCTTTTCGGCATTGAAAAGCTTAATGTTCCCCGATCCGACATTCCCGCTGTAACCCATATAGATTATTCGGCCAGGGTACAGACCGTAGACGGTGTATACAATCCGAAGTACAGAAAACTCCTTGAGGCTTTCAGGGACCTTACAGGTTACGGTGTGTTCATAAACACCAGTTTCAATGTTAGGGGAGAGCCTATAGTCTGTTCTCCCAGGGACGCATACCTCTGTTTCATGAGAACGGAGATGGATGTTCTTGCCCTGGGAAACAATCTCCTGCTGAAAGAAGAGCAGCCCGAATTCCGGGAGGATCTTGACTGGAGGGAGATATATGAGCTTGACTGACAGCAGTGCCCGGACCAGAAAAGAACTGAGGAAGTTCGGCCTGGTAATGTTCGGTGCTTTTACCGTGATCAGCCTTTTGCTGTTTTTCAGGGGAAAAGGGGCATGGCCTTTCACCGCAGGAACTTCACTGGTCTTTCTGTCTCTGGCACTGTTCATTCCCCGGCTTCTCAGTCCCGTGGAGAAGTACTGGATGAAATTTGCAGGTATTCTTGGTTTCATAATGACCAATATTCTTCTCACGCTGGTTTTCTTCATCGGTGTTCTTCCCACCGGGCTTCTAATGAGGGCTTTAGGAAAGGATCCTCTCCGGAAGGGCTTTGACAGGGATCTTGATTCCTACTGGATCGATGTGAGAAATGACGGACCCGGCGGCAGACCTGAAAAACCGTATTAGGAAGGTGTTTTCATGGGGAAACTTAGTGAGATAGCAGGGTTTCTGAAAACTCGAAAGAAGTGGTGGCTTACCCCGGTTATCATTGTCCTTCTGCTTTTGAGCGTTGTTCTGGTTCTTTCCCAGGGTTCAGCTCTTGCCCCCTTCATTTACGCTATTTTCTGAAAGAGCAGTTTGGTATTTCCCGGTTCCGGGTGATAACACCAGAGTCCGTCCCGGATGATGATTGGAAAAAATGGAACTTGCCATGTCGCTGATCATATGGAGCTATGCTTTTTCAAGTGGCGACAGTATACCTGCTTTGTACACTGCAGACGGCGGTAACATCTCTCCGCCCCTTCAGTGGGAATGCAGCGCTGACCCTGCAAGTTTTGCCATCATTTGCGAGGATCCCGATGCACCGATGGGAACCTGGGTTCACTGGGTCATCTACAATATTCCAGGTGAAAGCAGAATGCTTGAGGCAGGGATCGCAAGTGAAGGAGAACTGTATAACGGCACCAGGCAGGGTGTGAACAGCTGGGGTGATCCGGGATACGGCGGTCCTGCCCCGCCATCGGGAAAACACAGGTATTACTTCACGATATACGCACTGGACGATATGCTTGATCTTCAGCCGGGAGCAACCGCTTCCCAATTGAGAAATGCAATGGATGGTCTGATAATCCAGCAGGCTTGCATTATGGGAGAGTATGCCGGACAGTGACCTGCTTACCTGTTCTGTAATGTTTTCTCGAAAAAAATATTCATCACACATTCAAGCTGCTCAGGTGTTTCTGCAGAGAGGGCTCCTGGGAAAAACGTAAAGTGGGCATTCTCCACATCTGAACAATCTATTGACTCTCTCCATCAAAAATCATACTTTATTAACAGTGAGTAAATTGATAACGCATTAGAATGGTTGTAATGGAGAAGGGCTAATGATGAAAATCACCGCTGCATGTCTTTTAGTGTTTTCTGGTATTGCTTTTTGTTCTTCCACTGGGATCATTACGGGGCTGGTTGAGGATCAGAACGGAAATCCACTGGTGGGCGCCACGGTGATAATAGAAGGAACGCCATTCGGTTCCATGACCAGCGCCCAGGGAGAATACGTGATACCGGCTCTTGATCCGGGCACCTATACGGTAACTGCAAGAATGGTGGGCAGAGCCACTTCCAGGGTAGAAGGTGTTACCGTTCAGAGCAACAACACGAGCAGGATCGACTTCGAACTGGCGGAGGACGCCAGTGGTTCCACGGTTATTCGTGTTATTGAATCCAGAACCCACATTCTCCGTGACGTTCCTGCAACAGCATATCAGCTTGACCTTTCGGAGATCAGAACCATGTCATCTAACAGGATAGTGGATGTTGTTGCATCCCAGCCCGGAGTTGTTCAGCAGGATGGCGAACTCCACGTAAGGGGAGGCAGAGCCGGCGAGGTGGATTACGTACTCGACGGGGTTTCGCTGCGTTCCCCAATGGACAACAGATTCAACTTCGACATACCCATGTCTGCGGTGTCCGGTGCCACACTGATGACCGGTGGCCTCAGCATCGAGTACGGAAACACTCTGTCGGGACTTGTGGATCTTATAGGTAAGGAAGGAGGAGAGCGGTTCGAAGCAACGGTTAACGGCAGAATGGGCGACATGACCTCAGGCATGCTTTCCTCGGGGGAACAGGTCTTCATGGAAAGTATTGACGTGGACCAGTGCAGAAACGGGCTGATGAATGCTGAGGTTTCTCTTTCAGGTCCTGAGCCTCTCACTGAGAATCTGCTGCCTGCAATGGGAATCGATCTTCCCGGGGAAGTTTCCCTGAGTTTCTCCGGCCAGTTTTCCACAAGTGGTGCTGACAACACCGATACAAGGGGATACTGGTCCTACAACTGGCTTAACGACGGTTCCGCAATTGTGAAACTCACCTATCGGCCGGTGCCCAGAACGAGAATATCCGTAAGCGGTCTGGGCTCTTACAGAGAGCATGGATGGAATCAGTACGCCTGGGAAAACTACGATGACCTTTCCTTTGTGGATGGTGTAATTTACCCTCCCCTCAGCCAGGATTACGCTTTGCCTGCAATGTTCAGCGAGACCGGCGGCGCCATTCTCAATTTTTCTCAGCTCATAGGAGACAAGACCAGCCTTGATTTCACTCTGGGTCACATGCTGTACCAGAACTGGAACAGGATCTACGACCTGGAAGGCGGTTACGTGGGTGAAGGAACGAATCCGGTTTTCTGGATGACCCAGTATTCTCCTCCGGTTCTAGTGGAGGATTCACTGGGTTTTTTCTATAACGGGCTTCATCGGAACGTGTGGCACGATTCAAAGGCGAAGGTGTCAACAGCGGTGCTGAGTGCCGATTTTACCCCCAATCCCAGAATGAGATTCAAGCTGGGAGTGTCGGGAAGCTACTATGACCTTTACCAGTACAATGTGTACCATCTCGCTCCGGGCACATCCTATCTCTCCCTCTGGGATGCGTATCCCTATTCCGCGTCTGCATACACCCAGGCCAGCTACAGGTTTACCGGGGGTGTGATAACCACCGCAGGGGTCAGGCTTGATTATTTTAATGCGAACACTTCCGTATTCTCTCTCGAGGAGGGCGGAGGAGTGGATGTAGAGCCCAAAATGCATGCAAGCCCCAGGTTCAGTTTCTCGGTTCCTTTCAGTGAAAGATCATTGTTTTTCACAACCTATGGCCACTACTTTCAGATGCCTCCAATGAACAGCCTTTTTCTGCAGACCTCATTCAACACAGGTTCCTACAGGGTAATTGCCGGGAACCCCGACCTCGATCCCGAGCTAACGACTCTTTTCGAGATAGGCATTCGCCAGGAGCTGGACAGATATACTGATCTGGCAATCTCATTCTACAACAAAGACATAACAGGTCTGGTGAGTACCAGCGATCACAGTGAGGGCCAGTTCTACATCTTTACCAACGATGACAGCCACGGCAATGTCAGAGGGCTCGAAACATCCTTGACCAGAATGGCGGGAAGCAATCTCTCCGGGCAGCTCTTCTACACTCTTTCCATCGCGAAGGGAAGGTATTCCTCCATGCTTGGCCGTTACAACTATGCCCAGTACGGAGTTGTTTACATTTCAAGGGAAGACAACTACCTGGACTGGGACCAGACTCACCAGGCAGGCGCAACAGTGGAATTGAGATCATTCCAGTCGGACGGTCCTGAAATCGCCGGGTTTCACCCCTTCGAAAACGCATCTGTTACTGCTTCATGGAAGTACGGAAGTGGAATGCCGTACACTCTGCCCTCCTCCAGTTCACAACTGGTGGAGACGAATACCGAAAGAATGCCCTTTTCCATGCAGACCGACCTGAGCTTTTCCCGGGGTTTCGATGTGGCAGGAGGAGACTTCAAGCTCATGTTCGGCATTTTCAACATCTTTAACAGGAAGAACATATGTCATATTTACGATACCCAGCTCTTCCATGTTACAGGTGATCCGACAGGTGAAATGGGAAACCCGAGATCATGGTCACCGGCAAGGCACTTTCTTCTTTCAGCGGTGTTTTCATGGTAAGATCAGCGGTTTCTGTTTCCCTTCTGATCTTGCTGATCTACTGCGGATGTACCAGCGTTACCGAGCAGGATATGCTTTACACAGCCGGTATAAACGTCTATTCGCCTGCTGTGCTGGAACACCTGGGGTCCATAGACATAGACCCGGATGCAAGATGTTTCACCATAGTCGAGAACCGGATTTATGCAGCATGCACCGACGGCTTCCTGAGGAGCTACCATACTGAAACCGGGGAACTTCTCGAAGAAATACAGGTGGGTATGCCTTCGGCAGCAGGCTATCTTGATGTTGCATACAACCAGTTCGGAGGAAGCATCTACCTCATCGGCGCAGTGGGCACTTTACTCGAAATAGGGATCCCAGGCTGTACAATCGAAGACCAGTTCAGCGTTTGTGCCGCTCCGGTGGAGATAGAAGTTACCCGGGGGTCTCCCGGGTATCTTTGGGTTCTGGACTCTTCAGGTAATTCAGTTAACCAGATTCACCTGGAAACCAATGGTTACTGCGGTGCTTATACGTATTCCGAGAATTACCAGGTTAGCACCATAGAAGCAAGCTACTATCCTGATTCACTCCTGGTGGGGACTTCAGACGGTTTCTTCAAGCTGGAATCTTCTTACCCAGGTGTATTTAGAAGCTCCTGGTTGAAGGATGTTTCAGGAGACTGTCTGTCACTGGTCTCAATACCCGGCGATTCAAATTTCGTGACGGTGCTTCAGCGCTCATCTGAAATCAAGCAGATAGGAGAGTTATGTGCTTACGATGACAGTATCTATACACCTCCTCCACCAAGGTTTTACAATACCGTTAATGTAACCGGTGATGTTTTTTACGCCGCACCCGGGATTAACGGTGATTACGTCTACCTTCTCTCCTCGAACATTGATGGAGGAAGCATTCTTTATGCATACAGAAATGGAGAAGACTACGGAATAGAATCTCAAGTGGAGGTTCCCGGCAGTCCTTTTGGTATTGCGGTGTCTGAGGAAGGTGAGGTTTATGTTCTCACATACTCTTAGGATCCCGGCATTCTGCATTGCTTTCTGCATAGGTCTTTCCTGCACAGATATCACCGAGATAGATATGATCTGGGAATCATCGCTTCTCATGTTTTCAGCTGAAGACTTTTCTCTGATCACTGCATTCCCTGAATTGAATAATCCAAGGTGCCTGATGGTCTATCCGGGAATGATCTTCGTTGCTTCAACCAATGGTAAGGTTATTGCTTTGGATGCTGAAAACCGAGAGATAACAGGTGAATACACCGTTGGACCAGCCTCTTCATCAGGATACAGCAGTATGGTTTTTAGCCCCTCTGAAGGCACTGCATATCTCATCGGAGCCATGGGAAGCATCCTCGAACTCAGTATGCCGGATTGTGAAGTACTGGATGAATTCCAGGTATGTACCACCCCCTTTGCGCTGGAGGTGGGCGATGGTGCAACGCAATGTCTGTGGGTGGCAGACGCACAGTCAAATACTGTCTATCAGTTAAAATTATCAAACAATCAGAAGATTGGAAGTATAAGGTACCCCGAAGAAGCCGTGGTTCAGTGCATGGAGGCAAGCCCCGGCCGTGACACTCTTCTTGTGGGGACGTCTTTTCTTCTTTACAGGGTTGAGATACTGAATGGGGTGACACTTCGCAACACGTATATTCCAAATCTTACTTATTCCATAATCAGTATTTCCGCCATACCGAACACTGATTCCTACGTTGCAGTTTCCAGCGGAAGCATTGGTCAGCTCAATCCCTTCGGTTACTCGCAGGTGCCGCCCCTTGATCCCTATGTTTTCAGAGATGACCTGCCCGGTGCTCTTCACATGACCGATGCAGCCAATGATGACCATCACATGATAGCTCTGAGCTATCTGGGAGACGGGGTCAGCAGATTCAGCTCATACAATTTCATCGGGCCAATGGGCATTGACAATACCGCAGACTTCGAAGGTTATCCCCTTGACTTTCAGGTATCCGGCGAAGGGAACATCTATGTGCTTACCTACTGAAATCATAAGTCAAATCCGCATTATCCCTGTTGGGATCACTCTGGCGGTGATCGCAATGATATCGGCCATTGCAGGTTGCACGGACATCACCGAGTACAGCCAGTCTTATCAGGCAGGGCTGACAGTGCTTTCTCCGGAAGACTTCTCTGAGGTGGGTTCGGTTTCCGGGCTGGTATCACCCAGGTGTATGCTGGTCTATCCGGGCAATCTTTTCGTTCTTTCCACAGAGGGAATACTTTACAGAATTGATACTGAAACCCTGGAGATAACATCAGAGCTTGAGCTTGGTACCCCGTCGGCTGCAGGTTACAGCGAAATCGTATTCAGTGAGAACCAGAGCGCTGCCTATCTCATTGGAGCACATGGAAATATCATGGAAGTGAGCCTTCCTGACTGCGAAATCATTGACCAATTCACAGTGGGAACCAGCCCGGTGGCCCTTGCGGTGACATCCGGCCATCCCGGTTATCTGTGGGTAGCCGACGCTGCAGAGAATTCCATACACCAGATCAAACTGGGTGACAATGAAGATTACTACACACTGAACTACCCTCCCGAGTACTCTTTCAGGTGCATGGAAGCCAGCTGCTATCCTGATTCGCTGCTGGTTGGTACCTCAATTCTGGTTTCCAGGGTGGAGGCCCTTGGTCCCGGCAGTGTAAGAAGCGCATTCATACTTTATACAAATGTTCATGGCATGTCTGACATGGTTCGTATTCCCAACGACTCGAACTTCGTTGCAGTGACTGCCCAGGAAAACCAGATCGGAGAGCTGTGCGCCTACGACAGAAATACTTATCCCATGCCACCTAACCGGTACTACAACATTGACGGTGTGGAAGGTTCGGGCTTCATCCTCGCCGCTGCAAATGACAATCGTCATGTGTATGCGCTGGCAAGCCTTGGGGACGGCACTTCACGCCTTTACAGATACAGCTACATATATCCATTTGGTATCAACAGGTATACTGATCTTCCGGGTTACCCCCTGGACATGGAAGTATCCGGAACAGGCATGATTTACATTCTTACATTTATGTAACGGAAAGGAATCAAGTTGATCAATAAATTCATTGCAGTTTTGCTGGGGTGTTTCGCGGCTGTATTCACAGGATGTCTTCATGACCCGCAGGCCCCGCCGGTACCCGGTTGTGACATGTCAGTATTTGTTAACGGCTGGGAACTGCTGGAAGCCCAGTATCCGCTTTTTCAGCACAAGGAACTGAACTGGACAGAATTGGCTGAACTGTTCTATGACCAGGCTTTCCAGTGCACAACCGAGGAAGAGCTCGCTCAGGTCCTTGTGACAATGATGGGGGAGATGGAAGATCCGGCACTTTTCGTTTACTCCGATGAAGATACGCTTTTTTCTTTCACAAGGACTTATGAGAGCAACGTAGACATGGATGTTCTTGTGAATAACTACCTGCAGCCCAGGGGGTATC
>CAZNFQ010000066.1:0-12072 GCA_964571965.1 uncultured bacterium
TCCTTAACTGACTTTCATGGCCCTCAGGTTCGAAAACTATCCACTACAGGGTGCCTTAAGAAGTTCTTTTCAAGTCTTGAAAATTTCTATGCTGGAGCAATAAGCCGATATCGCAAAGTAATATCAGTTTCATACTGAAAAGTCATACCGATAATCGTAACTGCAATAAAGTCTTTGGTTTGACATTGATGAGACTTGCAATCGCATTTCAACTGAGCTATATCCAAATGAACGCTGCAAAGCAAGGAGAAAACCATGCTTTCACTGCTTTTGATGATATTTCTTCTCACCATTTCATTTGCTGATTCAAAGAATCAAGCCAGTTGGTCTGGCGGGTCAGGAGTGCAAGGACCTGTTACTGAATGGGATGATACTTTCTGGAACTCTACTGTCACCCTGAATGTTACAGGTGGAAATGTTGAACTGCTCTCGTATCCTCCAGTTGGATATTTGATTGATGAGTATTTCGGTTATCCTCACGCAATTTCTGCGATCGATATTGATGGCGATGAAGATTTTGATGTTGTGGGAGTGGATCTCAGTGACCTTACCTGGTGGGAAAACGCTGATGGATATGGAACTGATTGGATCGAGCATGAAATATGTGGAGACATATCCGGCAACTCTATTCATACAACTGATATCGATGGAGATGGCGATAACGATATAGTCAGTGCAGAGCGAGAGGAAGACAGAATCTCCCTTTGGGAAAATGTAGATTCAGCAGGTGGTGTTTGGCAACCACACATAATTGATGAGGATTTTGGTGGAGCGCATTCGGTTAATTCAGCTGACGTTGATTGTGATGGTGATGCCGACATACTTGGTGCAGCATATTACATGGATCACATCACCTGGTGGGAAAACAATGGTAATACAGGCGATAACTGGATAGAACACACCATTGATGATGATTTTGATGGGGCTATTTCCGTCTTTTCCAATGATATTGATGGTGATAACTATCCTGATGTTCTTGGAGCTGCCTGGTATTCCGATGAAATTGCATGGTGGGAGAATTCTGACACCGCCCCCGGGATTATATGGACCAGGCATGCGATTGATACCGATTTTCACCTTGCCTGTACCATTGTTTCAGAAGATATCGATGGAGACGGGGATGCTGATGTTGTTGCAGGTTCGTACGGAGAAGATGGGATTTCATGGTGGGAGAATGCTGATGGCATTGGAGAACAATGGATAGAGCACATGATCGATTGGGAGTTTACATCAGTTGCTGAAGTGCATTCAGCGGATATTGACGGTGATGGAGACATGGATGTTGCCGGAACGGGCTTTTACATTGATCAAGTCAGCTGGTGGGAGAACAACAATGGACTGGGAACAGGTTGGACGGAGCATGTGGTAGTTCAGTCCTACTCAAGACCAATCTCTATCTGTTCGGCTGATATGAACTGTGATGGCGATACTGATTTACTGGGGTGTGCAATGTCTGGACGGTCCATAGACTGGTGGGATGTGGATTTGCTTTACCATCAGTATGGTTCTCTTGTTTCATCCATTCTTGACGCAGGCTATGTAGCGGAATGGGATGACTTTTTCAGTAGCTCACAAGAACCTGCCGGTTCTTCTCTATTCTTCCTGCTGAGAAGCTCAAATGACTATAACGATATGGGAGCCTGGTCTGATACTATCTTCAGCTCAGATACTACGTTGGCCGGTTTTACATCTGATTCATCAAGATTTCTGCAGTACAAAGTTGTGCTGGTAACATCAGACGAATCTATTTCGCCGGAGCTCACTGATGTAGAGTTCAGCTATACACCTCAAGTGGGAGTTTCTGATGGCACTTCCGCCCATATTGACCTATGGTCCGTGAAGGCATTCAGTAATCCATCACACAATCTGTTCTCTGCGATCATTTCAGTTCCAGAAGAAGCTCGTGTTGAGCTTGAAATATTCGATGTTACCGGCAGATTAGTATCAGGAGAAGCACGTGATTTCTCATCGGGCACACATACCCTGACTTTCCCCGGTCTGGATAATGGGGTTTACTTCTGTGTTATGTCCGCGGGGGAATTCACAACATCCTGCCGTTTTGTAATTATTGATTAGCAGCCATTTGCCACATTGATTTCATATATACACGCTGAGAAAAGGAGTCAGCATGAGATGGATTGCCAACCTTATGCTTGTTGCAGCAATGACACAGGCATCCGGGGGATATGCAGCGGTTAACTGTGAACCGGTTTCAGATGGACTTCTTCAGTACGACGACGGCACACCGCACTGGGTTAACTGGTTTGGAGCTTACAGGGGTGTCTGGTTTCATACCAGCGACTTCTACACCTGGCCTTGCTCGATTGATGTGGGGATGGCTGAGATATGGTTTTATCATCATTATCTTTACCAGTGGGACACCAGCACGGCACAGATAGAGCTCTGGGCCGGTGATCCCGGTTCCGGACTTTCCCTGCTGCTGGACAGCTGTTCCGGAACGGCAATTCATTACGCACCTATTTTTCTGGAGTTCTCACCGGCTGTAACTGTACCTCCCGATTTCTGGTGCATTCAGCGAACATCTGAATTCAGTACAGGAGGATGGCCCTCTCCTCTTGCAGATATGGGATCGGTATCAGGTCCGGTGCACAGTTTTTACGCAGATAACAAAGCATTCATCGCTTATCAGCAGGGTGCCAATTACTGTAACTACTTTTTCAGAATCGAGAGCGATACAGCACTGTCAAGGATTTCCTGGGGTGCATTAAGATCTCTGTTCTGATCTCTGCATACTGCTATGCAGGAGATACACCGCTGATCAAGCTGAAAAGCGATTTCCTGCCGGCTTGGTCGAATACTTTAACCAAGCGGTCTTGCAAGGATGACAACCGCTGCGTCAGTAATTACTTCTCCTGCGCAGTATGCCTCCACGTAGATGATGTACCTGCCAATGGGAAGCCCCCGGCCTGTCCACTGCAGGATGAGGGTCTCCCCGGGTACGATGCCGTCGTAGGGTCTATCCAGCTCCATGCCCCTTACATCGTAAACCTTAACTGTAACATTGCATGCCTGCATTGGAAGGTTAATTTCTATCTGAAGAGGTGTTCCCGGAGGGTTGAAAACCGTTGGGGACAAAACCATGAAGTCCTTTCCCGCGGTTTCCCCAATGCTGTTTGGTCTTCCAGGGGTACCACCTTCTATGCACGTTCCCCAGTTTTCTTCCAGGAACCCCATGGCCTGACGGGATCTGCGCTCGAGGCTTTCCGAAGAGCTTCCTCCCCATGATGAACCATAGGGTACGAAATCAATGGTATTCCCTGGGGAATTCAGGTAGAGGCTGTCGCCGGAATTGTTCAGCGTTGGCCAGCTGTCCGGCTCTATCACCTCACAGGGAACTGCACCCCACATTGCGGTGAAATCGTTTTCATCGACTGTGATAACTGCGAAGTCCCCCGGGTTGAGAATTGCGCTTTCAAGAAGCGAGGTATTTGACGGATCTGAAAACGTCAGTGAACACAGATCGACCGGGTAAGATGTTTCGTTGATAAGTTCTACCCATTCCGGTTCCTGATAGAAAATCTCGTTAATGCAGATGCCGGGAGCAGTATTCCAGACCGCCGTTCCCTTGTCGTTCTGGTGGTTCTCATCCTGACTGCAGCTGATTTCCGCTTCCAGGGTAACGTTGTTTCCCTGGGAAGTCCACGGAATGAACACGGCGACTGTGTCCTGCAGAGCTGGTACAGGGGGAGTGGAAGTGTGAATGGTTTCTCCTGCTGCAGAGATGGTAAGATTGAGTTCCCCCTGGGAAACCGAGTCGGTTCCTGTGGATATCAACTCTGTTCTGATGGAGGTTTCAGTTCCCGCGGGACCCATGGGAGGGATAAGCGCAAGGGAGTTGACCGCATAGTCAACTCCGTGGGTAATGTTTTCCGGAGGGGTACCCGGGGAAGGGCCCAGGGGAGAGGAGTACCAGCTTGACTGGGTGTCGGGGAGGTTCCAGCTAAGCCTTTCCACGCTGAGGTCCGTTCCCGGGTCGAAGGGAATCCCGTCTTCAGAATTCTCAGGAGTTCCGTACTGTGAAACCGCGGAGGATTCCATGAGGAGCAGCACGGGGTCGGTTCCTGAAAGGCCGTCTCCGATTGTGGTGTTGCCCGGATTGAAAACCGCTGTTCCCGGGGGGATGTCGTAGGGCTGACTGCCGTTTTCGTATTCCGGATCCATTATCAGGCAGTATTCTCCCGCTGTTATGAACCTTGTGTCTGTTTCAATGAGTGCGTCTTCACTGTCGTTGTCTGTGATGATGAACCCGGTGACATCTGCCTGCCCGGGGCCCGGGAAGAACAATTCGATGAATTCATCGCAGTCTTCGTTCTGAGGATTACAGAGAACTTCTGTGATAACAGGCCAAGCCGGTTTGTCAGGTACATACTGGATGAATCCGGTGTTGTTGCAGGCTATTGTATCCTGGGGATTGTGGATAGATGCCGCAATGGTGAACAGCCCGCTGTCAGGGAGGGTGCAGAAAACCTCAAGCGAGTCGGTCTGGCCAGGTATCAGGATCAGATACTGCTGATGCAGAATTTCCCCCTGATCAGGGGAGAGATCTCCATTTGAGTCTGAGAAGAATGTTACTTCTCCCTGGGCCTCGAATACACCGCAGTTGGAGAATATCCCCTTCAGACTGCCATCGAAGATTACTGTGTCGGTGGCAAGATCTGTCCATCCGGGGTTTTCAGGTACTTCACCGGGTGTACCTCCGGGGTAGGAGGCTTGCCAGTTGAACTGTGCGTCGGGGCCTTCGGCAATTATTCGCTCCATTGAGCAGCCGTCGCCGGGATCGAAGGGAATCGAGTCGAGACCGTCGTCGTCGCACTGAAGGGGATCATCGTTCAGAACAGGAGTGCAGGCGGTTGCCAGAAGGTATTCCAGTGAGTTTCCCCCGGGTTTGTAGATAAGAACGGGATCGTCAGTGGTAAGGCCGTTGCCAATAGTTGTGTTCGCCGGTGTGAAAAGGGGAGTACCCTGGGGGATGTTCAGAGTGCCCTGGTATTCAGGGTCTATTATCAGGGCCGCCCCCTGAGACTGAATGTACCTGCCGTTCTGGAAGTGTACTATTTCATCCACCGCATCTCCGTCCGTGAAGGTGCAGCCTTCAAGGGGAAACACCCCGGGGCCGGGATAGAAGACCTCAATGAATTCCTCGGTGTCTTCGTTCAGGGGATTTGCCATTAATTCTGTTATTACCGGGTTCACACCGCCTCCAGTGGAGAAATGTATTCTTCCATCTCCCTGTGGGGTGATGCATGCTGCCGGGTACCAGCCCTTTTCCGGAGCGGTGAAAAATACCTGGAGTGTATCGGTGGAACCTGGCTGGAGATTCTGCGCCGGTACAGAGAGCAGTTCTTCCGCCGTCTGCACCGCTGAATCTCCATTCATGTCGATGTAAAGTGTTATGAAGCCGGAATCTGGAGATGCTGTTCCCCAGCAGCTTACAGAGGCTGAAAAGAAGATGCCTGTTCCGGGTACAGGGTCTGTATTGCTTAAAGAGAGCGAGTCTATGGTTATTACGAACGTATCAGGAGGCGCGTCGGGATACCCGCCGGGGGTGGGTTCATCTGCGAACCAGGAACCTTCGGAGTCGGGTGCATTCAGAGGATACCTGAACAGACTGCAGCCCTCTCCCGGGTCGTAGGGAATTGAGTCGAGACCGTCGTCGTCCCTGTTTTCCCAGAGCTCTGTGTCTGCAGGCGTTCCAAATGTTGAGATGACGTTTTCAACAGCTGTACCGGCGTTGTCGAAAAGGGTAAGCGGATCAGAAGAGGCAGCGAGGCCGTTGCATATGGAATTGTCGCCTGTTGTGAGGATCACGGTGCCGGGCTGGAAGGTAAGCCAGGGATCATTAACGTAGCCCTCCTCAAGAAGAACCGCGTAACCCCCCGGGGGGATCTCGGTGGTTTCCAGCACCACTCCGCTGTGGGGGAAGGGACCTGACCATGGAAGAAGATCATCGAGTGCGTCGCCGTCTGTGATCGTACAACCGCAAACGTCAATTGCTTCTGTGCCCTGGTTGTATAACTCTACGAATTCTCCGGCGGTTTCATCGGGCGGGTTCGAGCAGACCTCGGAGATACAGAGAGACCCGGATAAAAGTGCGTAAAAGATGAAAAAAGCTTCCATGTAACATAGTTACCGCCTAATCCTCTGATTTTTCAAGCAGCTCCATGGGAAGCGATTCTATGAGTGGAAGAAGTGAATCCAAAGCTCCGGAATCAGGTGCTTCCGGGGCGAAATCCATGACCATGTCATAGAAGTCCTTTTCAGCCCATAGGTGTACCTCGTCCGGGGATGCCTCCAGCCCTATTTCCGCGAAGAACATCCCCAGGTTTTCCGGATCTGCATTCTTCATGGCGTGAGAGATCAGGGCCAGTGCCGAGTCAATATCCACAGGCGGGGTTTCACAGATGTAAAACCCCGCCAGCGCTGTTAGAAGACAGATCAATCGATTGCGTAGGAAACGGAAACGTTCATTGTGAAGCTTGTGTTTCCCGGTGATATGGGAGGAGCGTCATAATAATAGTCGCTCTCATAGTAGCCCCCGTAACCGTATGGGTCATAGGAGCCGTAGTAGTCTGCCCATTCGCTTACACTAATGGGATCGCCAAGATCTACTCCCAGGCCTTCTGCAAGCTGTTCAGCGGTTTCCCGGGCGTTTTCCAGGGCCATTCCCCTTGCTTCTGCCACAAGCTCGTCACGATTGCTTACGGTAAACTGGATGCCGCCCACCGTAGTAGCTCCCCCTTCAACAAGCGCTGCAAGAACGTCACCGGCCATTTCGATGTCCCTTACCTTGACTTTAAATGAGTGGGTGAGGTGGTAGAGGTTTTCCCCGGTGTACTCGTAGGTGTTGTAGTCGTACTCCTCCTCCATGTAGATGCTGTATCCCATTGTTTCTATGTCATCTTCGCTTATGCCCAGATCAACGGCAGACTCAACGGCGGATTCCGCCAGCTCGGTGGCCTGGCTTACTGCTTCACCGGGGTCCTTGTCTGATACATTGATACTGAAGTTGATCACAGCCATGTCTGCAATACCTGTGGCTGTTCCCACTCCGTTCACGCTTACTGACGGGGGATAAGGCTGATACTGGGAAGGTATTCCGCCGGTGTTTCCGCTGTCACATCCCAATGCTGTTATCAGCAGAAGGGATGCGAGTACAATAAGTGTTCTCATTTCCTCTCCTCACTCTCCAATGATTTTAACCATTACCCTTTTTTTTCTTCTGCCGTCGAACTCGCCGTAGAAGATCTGCTCCCAGGGACCCATGTCCAGTTTGCCCCCGGTTACGGCCACAACCACCTCCCTGCCCATTATCTGCCTTTTGTGGTGGGCATCGCCATTATCTTCTCCGGTAAGGTTGTGCCTGTACCTGGAGGGGTCGTGGGGAGCCAGTTCCTCAAGCCAGCGCCTGTAGTCACTGTGAAGCCCTGATTCATCATCGTTTATGAATACGCTTGCCGTAATGTGCATTGCGTTTACCAGACAGAGTCCTTCCTGTATACCGCTGGAACGGAGCTCTTCTTCCACTTCTCCTGTAATGTTTATGAAAGCAACTCTGGTATCTGTATTGAACCACAAGTATTTACGGTGGGATTTCATTTTGCCTCCTTCAGTCGGAAGTATAAGAAAAAGAAGTCAGACTGGTGATAGCACCGAGCAGCAGAGGGCTTTCAGGTTGACTTCAATGGACTGAGCCGATCCGTGGGCTGCGATGTTCAACGCTTCTGCAGTGTAGTCGTGGGGGAAGCCGCTATTGAAAAGAACTCGCCATTTTCCCATGCAG
The DNA here is from genome assembly GCA_964571965.1 of uncultured bacterium. Lineage (GTDB taxonomy): Bacteria > Fermentibacterota > Fermentibacteria > Fermentibacterales > JCC-6 > Sabulitectum. The sequence continues at coordinate 7,802 of CAZNFQ010000066.1, forward strand.
GGGACGCCTATTCTGTAGTTATTCCTGTCAACCGGGGTCATGTTGAAAACACAGAGCATTGGGGGAGAGTTCTCCGCAAACCTGAGAAAAGAGATAACGGTTGCATCGGTGTCGGAGAAATCAACCCAGCTGAAGCCGTCCGGTGTGCAGTCTCTTGAGTAGAACTGTGGGTTATTGCGGGTAAACTCATTAAGGGATGTTACATAAGCCTTCATCCCGTCGTCTCCCTCGGGAAGGGGCTCTCTGAAGTTCCATTCGTTTTCCAGAGCCCTTTCGCCTCCCATGAATAGAAGCTTCTTTCCCGGGAAGAGCCACTGAAAAGCCAGAAGCAGCCTGATTTCCGTTTTCTTCTGCGCGGGATCCCCGGGCATTTTCCCCATGAGGGAGCCTTTGCCGTGAACTACCTCGTCGTGTGATAGGGGAAGTATGTAATTCTCGCTCCAGGCGTACATTGCGCTGAAGGTTATCTTGTTTACCATGTGTTTCCTGTACACAGGATCAGCTCTGAAAAATTCCAGGGTATCGTTCATCCATCCCATGTTCCACTTGAAATGAAATCCCAGTCCGCCCCGGGAGGGAGGGTTCGTAACCCCCGGCCAGTCGGTGCTTTCCTCGGCAATCATCAGAGCTCCCGGGTATTCAGTACCCACATAGTGGTTGAGTTCTTTCAGAAACTCCACAGCATCGGTGTTCTCCCGGCCTCCGTACTTGTTAGGCAGCCATTCACCCTCTTTCCTGGAATAGTCCAGGTACAGCATTGAGGCAACGGCATCGACACGGATACCATCCGCATGGTAAGTGTCCAGCCACTGGAAGGCGCTTGCGAACAGGAAATTCCTCACTTCATTTCTTCCGTAGTTGAATATCAGAGTGTTCCAGTCAGGGTGGAATCCCTTCCGGGGGTCTTCGTGTTCGTAGAGACAGGTACCGTCGAAACGGGCCAGAGCCCAGGCATCCGCAGGGAAATGTGCCGGCGGCCAGTCAAAAATGACTCCTATACCAGCTTCGTGGCATTTGTTTACGAAGAAACAGAAGTCACGTGGTTTTCCCATTCTGCTTGTGGGAGCCATAAATCCCGTTACCTGGTAACCCCATGAATCATCCAACGGATGCTCCATTACAGGAAGGAGTTCCACATGAGTGAAACCCATATTCTTCACATAGGGAACAAGCCAGTCGGCAAGATCGAGCCAGCTGCAGAAGTCATTGTTCTTTCTGGTCCATGAGGGGCCGTGGAGTTCGTATATGCACATGGGTTCGGTGAAAGGATTCCTGTTTTTCCTCTTCTCCATCCATGGGGAGTCCGTCCACTGAAATGAGTAGGGATCTGAAACCATGGAAGAGTTCCCGGGTCTTTTCTCGAAGAATGTGGCATAGGGATCTGACTTTTCCAGAAGTGTTCCGTCTTTTGAGGTTATGATGAATCTGTAGTAGTCTCCCTCTGAAATTCCAGGTATGAAAAGTTCCCAGACTCCGCTTGAGCCAAGTGAGCGCATGGGGTGTCTTCGTCTGTCCCAGTCGTTGAAAGAACCGGTTACACTTACAGACTTAGCATTCGGTGCCCATACAGTGAAAAGGGTACCCGGGGTTCCGCCTGCATTCCAAAGCCTTGCACCCATCCTTCTGTGAAGTTTCAGGTGTTTACCGTTGCCGAACAAATGAAGATCAAGTTCCCCGAGCTGTGGAGTGAACGAGTAGGGGTCCGCCGTTTCCCAGCTGGAACCATTTTCGTGTTTTACCCTGAGGCGGTATTGGAAGAAGTGGCTTTCCTTCGGGGAACTCCACTGGAAAAGTCCGCCGGGGTCGATCATTTTCATTTCCAGGGCTTCGTGGTCTCTTAAAATGAACATGGATGCGGCGCCGGGGCAGTATGCCCTAACGGCGATACCATTTTTGACATGGTGCATTCCAAGGATGGAGTGTGGATCTGCAATGGAGCCTTCTGTGATCCTGCGGATCTCTTCCCGGGTCATATCAGGTTATTATGGCCATTGCAAGGCCCAGCAGAAGGAGGTAGCCAATTGAATCGGTACAGGCGGTGAGAAGTATGTTGCTGCCAAGAGCGGGATCCCGGCCCATTGCCCTGAGGCTGAGGGGTATTCCCGCACCGAGCAGACCGGCCAGGCCCATATTGGCAACCATGGAGATGAACAAGACAACACCCAGCTGCAGGGCCAGAGAACTATCCCTTGCCGTTGTGTAGGCAACTATGGCGGCAACCGTTCCTGCAACGAGACCCATGAGCAATCCCAGTGAGGATTCCTTGAATATGGCCTTTCTTGCACTGGAAAAGTCCAGTTCTCCAAGAGCTATGGCCCTTGTGATAACCACCAGGGACTGATTGCCGATGTTGCCTCCCATTCCGGCAACCACAGGCATGAAAGCGGCAAGGGTAGCCAGCTGGGCAATCGTCCCTTCAAAGGCACGAACAACAGTAGAAGCAATGAAGGCGGTTACAAGATTGACCAGTATCCATGGGAATCGCTGTCTGAAAGCCGTTGGCACCGGTGTGAACACGCTGTCGTCCTCTGAGAGACCGGCCATTCGGTACATATCCTCCGTGGCTTCCTTCTCCATGACATCGAAGAGGGAATCACCGGGGATAACTCCCATAAGATGATGATTCTGGTCCACCACGGGCACGGCCATTATGTCGTACTTGCGGGCAATGGACGCAGCTTCTTCCCGGTCGTCGTCGGTATCCACCGTGAAGGGGTCATCGACCATCAGATCACGGATGGGCGTGTCCTGCGGACATGTAACCAGTCTTCGCAGGGGGACTACTCCAAGGAGCCTCCTGTCTTCGTCTACCACATATACGTAGAAGGGAACGTCAACATCTTCACTCTGGCTTCTTATCTGCTCCACAGCTTCACTGGCTGTTATATCCGGGTTGATGGACATGTAGCTTGAGGCCATGTACTGTCCCGAGCTGTCCGCCGGGTAGATGAGCAGCTGTTCAATACGATACCTGCTGGCCTCTGGAAGAAGTTTGAGTATAGGCTCATGACGGTCTTCGTCTATGCCGGAGAGTAACTGAAGGGCGTCATTGGGGTCCTGGCGCTTAAGGATTCTTGCTATGCTGCCGTCGTCCAGGTCATCGAGAACCTCAGAAAGCAGGGAGTCGGGAAGCTCGGAGAGAACATCCCCGGCCTTCAGCTGGCTGAAGAGAAGATCCACCAGCATTTTCGTCTCTGCAGGGGTCAGGTTTACCGAGAATAGATCAGCGATGTCTGCGGGATGTATCTTGCTGATGGCTACCGCGGCTCTGCCCGTGGCTTTCCTGGCCAGAAGCTTCCTGATGTAGTTCAGCTGTGCAGGTGTTATTGCCACGGAATTACCTCCTGTAAAACGTCCTATTCAACTTCCGGTTTGCAGATATTGAAACCGTAAGCTATCTCTCCCACCAGTGGAAGTGGCTGAACCTTTCCGCCGAATCCGTTTATCAGACCTATAACGAAAAGGGCAAAGGCGAGAAGGCCGACGATCATATCGAGAATGCCCGGCGTGAAAGGAATGTACCTGATGAAAAAGATTATGGAAAGCAGGAGAGACTGCTGTGCGTGGAACATTACGTATCTGTTTTCCCTGGAGGTAACCATTGCAATGAGAAAACCCAGGAGACCGAAATAGGATATACCTGCCATTGCCTTGCCCTGATCTATGTCAGCGCTGCTTATGTTGAATGTTTTTGCCATCTTGCTTTCCTTTAAAAAAACAGGGGGCGATGAAAAACCGCCCCCTGTTAAGATTAATACTGCTTGCTTTATTCTACGTCAGGTGAGCCTGGGGCTTCAGGAGCCTTGGGGGCTGCTGAGTTCTCTTCAGCCTTGAGAAGACCAAGCTTGAAAGCAAAGTTTCCAATGACCGGCAGGGGTTTCACCTGTCCGCCGAAACCTGCAAGAAGTCCCATGATGAAAAGAACGAAGACACCGATACCGATGATCCAGCCGATCACCGGGATTGGAACGACGATCATGCAGATCACAAGCATAAGGCTCTGCTGGCAGTGATAGGCAACGTACTTGTTCTCTTTGCTGGTAAGATAAGCGATAAGGAAACCAAGAAGACCAAAATAGGCGATTCCGCCCATGGTTTTTCCTTCTTCGATCTCTGCAGCAGTAATATTGAACTCGGCCATAAAAGACTCCCTCCTCAATTTGTACTTTATGATTCCGGTACCACAGGGTACAGGCCAACATTCTGTAAATTCCCTGCCGTGTCAAGTTCACTACTTGCAGGGACATTCCAGACCGACCATTATACTATTT
>CAZNFQ010000067.1:0-11892 GCA_964571965.1 uncultured bacterium
CCTCTCTATGATCTTGAAGATGCTCTCTCCGCAATAGAAAAATTCGTTTCTCTTCCCTATGGTCTCCAATTCCCCTTATTCCCCGATGTTTCTCTCCGGTTCCTTGAAGCCGGTCACATTCTGGGAAGCTCACAGGTTGAACTCACTGTCACGGAAAAGGGTGTAAAGAAGGTTATACTCTTCTCAGGCGATCTTGGCAGATTTGACAGACCTATCCTCCGTGATCCCGACCTTTCCCCGAGACCCGACGTGCTTCTAATGGAAAGTACATACGGTGGCAGGATGCACGACCCCCAGGAGAAGTCTCTTCTTGATCTGGAGAAAGTTATTAACGACACCGTGAAGAGGGGGGGAAAGACCGTAATCCCAGCATTCAGTGTTGGAAGAACCCAGGAGGTCCTCTACTTCCTCAACCTTCTTTTCGTTGCCAACAGAATTCCCGACATTCCAGTGTTCGTTGATTCACCTCTTTCCTTCAATGCCACTGAGGTGTTCAAACTTCATCCGGAGGTTTACGATAAGGAGCTTAGAGACCTTCTTTATGATGGATTGAGTCCCTTTGATTTCGAGAATCTCCATTTTGTTCAGAGCGTCAGCGAATCCAAGGCGATAAATACCATGAAGGAACCAATGATCATCATATCCGCTTCCGGTATGTGTGAGAACGGCAGAATCAGACACCATCTTAAAAACAACATCACCGATCCGAGAAATACTGTGGTTCTTGTTGGCTTCATGGCTGAACACACCCTTGGAAGAAGAATCAAAGAACGCAGAGAAACGGTGAACATATTTGGTCAGCCATACGTGCTGAACGCAACCGTTGAAGACATCGACGGTTTCAGTGCCCACGCAGATCATGAGGGTCTGATGACTTACTTCAGGGCTGTGGGGCAGACCGCTGAGCAGGTGGTTCTGGTTCATGGTGAAACAGAATCAGCCCAGGCCCTTGCAGCGGCCATAGGCGCTGAAACGAAAGCACAGATCGTGGTACCTGAACCGGGGCAGACTCTTACGATTGCTGGAACAATCTGATAAGCTTTCAGTTATATTCCTCCAGTCACTGAAACAAAAACAGACCGGGAGAAGCCTATATTATGGTATTCAGTATTGTTGCGCTCAGCCTCTTTGCCGTTTCAGGTTTTAATCCTCCCTTCATACCACCCGAGGCGGGAATCGGTGCCGAAACCGCCAGCGGCGGTGTCAGGGCCTTCTCCATGGGAGGCGTTTCAGCCGGGGTTCCCGATTCTGGAGCGGTTTCCATTCAAAACCCTTCGGCTGCCGCCTGGAGCACCAACACCGGTCTGTCATGGGGAACCAGTATGAGGGGTACCGATGAAAAATCCTGGTCGGGGGCATCGTCTTTTCCGGATGTGTCGGTTCTAATGCCTCTTCCCCTGGGTATTCAGCTTTCCGGGGTTCTCAGCGGAAGGTCCAGGCTGAATTCGAGCGAAACCATTCAGTCGGGCAACACCACTGGAACAATAGACTGGACCGGCTCAACTGCGGAATCATATCTGGGAGCAACTTTCAGGGCTTCCAGAACACTGGCGTTCTCTCTGGGGGGAAGGTGCTTTTTCGGCTCTGCGCTTGGTGATGCGGTAACCACCACTTCCACCTCCGGCCCTTACACCCCCGTCACAAGCGAATACCGCGATGATCTCGCCTTCGATTCTTCATGGGGTCTTTCCTTCGGCAGTTTCTACACTAATGGTCCGGTTTCCGCAGGATTCTCCATAACGACCGACAGATCCGGCACTCTTTCCATCCAGCGGGATTACGTGGGTAATGACGCCGCTGATACCACACACAGGTATTCCGTTCCGGGAGAACTTTCCGCCGGAGTATCATTCAGGATTCATCCCAGGGTTCTCATTGCAATGGATTATTTCGCAAGGAAGAAACTCACCCTGCTTGACAGCAGTACAGGCGAGGGAAGCTATACCGCGGCAGGTTTCGAGGTAAGACCAGGACTGGGCTTCAGTTTGCGGGGAGGCTACAGGGTCATGAACGGTCTCTGGAGGGATGGCGCCACAAGATACACAGGCGGCTTCGGATATGACATTGCAGGGGGAGTTGCCGCTGTAGACATAGGCGCCGGCTGGGAAACCTGGGGCGATGACATGTCTGAATCCATTCTATTCATGGGAATACGGGCGTCTGAGAATTGGCTGGGACGGTAGTAATAGTACCAGCCAGGATGGAGTCAACCCGGCTTCCGGGTAAACCCCTGGCGGACATATGCGGAAGATCACTTATACTGCGTGTTCTGGATGGTGCTTCTGAAGCATCACCGGACAGGATCGTAGTAGCCACCGACTCTGAAGCAATCGTTAATGAAGTTGAAAAAGCGGGGTACGAAGCAGTACTCACCGGTCCTGCGGCCAACGGAACCCGCAGGGTCTACCAGGCCTGGAAAATTCTGGGAAAACCCGGCGACAGGATCGTGAACCTTCAGGGTGATGAACCCGGAGCCGGTGCAGACTGGATAGATGCCCTGCTTTCCAAAGACCTCGATTCAAAGGGGGTTTCAACTCTCGCGGTCAGTATTTCCAATGAGTCGGCAGCGGACCCTTCAGTTGTCAAGGCAGTATTCGATTCCCGGGGCAGGGCCCTCTACTTCTCAAGAAGTGCCATCCCATGGTCCGGAAGAACCTTTTTCAAGCATATTGGAGTGTACTGCTTCACCGCAGAAAGCCTGGTATTCTGCGCGGAATCTCCCATGGGTGCCCTTGCGGCTTCCGAGAATCTTGAACAGCTTTCATGGATGGAGAACGGAGCATGCATCGAAGTGATCCCGGGAGACTGGAACGGTATGGGAGTTGACACACCTGAAGATCTGGAGGAGGCAAGGGCATGGTTCAGGAAATACTGACAGACGGTCTTCCTCTTTTTGTCATGGGACCCTGTTCCATAGAGTCGGAGAAGGTTCTCATGGATACCGCCTTCTTCGTATCCCATCTTCGAAACCGCTTTGCGGGAAGAGCGCAGTTCATTTTCAAGAGTTCCTATCTGAAAGATAACCGCACTTCCCAAGGCACATGGTCCGGTCCCGGTCTTTCCAGGGGGCTTGATCTTCTGGGGAAAGCACGCATGGAAACAGGTCTTCCCCTTATTACGGACATACACTCAGCTGATCAGGCGGCACCTGCTGCCGCTGTTTGTCAGATGATACAGATACCCGCATTCCTCTGTCGCCAGACCTCAATTCTGGAGGCTGCAGGAGCAACCGGCATTCCAGTGAATGTGAAAAAGGGGCAGTTCATGTCTCCTGAAAACATGCTGGGGGCTGTGGAAAAGCTCAAGGCTTCCGGAGCTCCCATGGTTCTTCTAACCGAAAGGGGAAGCTTTTTCGGATACGGGGACCTTGTGGTTGACATGCGTTCCCTTACTCTCATGCGCAGATTTTCAGACGGTGTGGTAATGGACGTGACCCATTCCCTGCAGAAACCGGGAGCAGGAATACGCGGCTCCGGCGGAGACAGATCCTTTGCCCTCCAGATGACCAGGGCTGCAGCGGCCTGGGGTGTGGACGGAATGTTCCTGGAGGTTCATCCTGAACCCGAAAAAGCTCTCAGCGACAGTGCGGTGATGGTGAATTTCATCGAAGCTGAAAAACTTGTGGAATCGGCTCTGGAACACTGGGAGGGCGCATGACCCCGGATCTCTGTACAGTGAAGCTTGTGGCTCTGGACGTTGACGGAACACTGACGGACGGCGGCCTTCAGTATGGCCCCCGGGGTGTTTCACAGGTATTCAGTGCGAAAGACGGAGCTGGAATAATGAAACTCCTGGAATCGGGCATTCAAGTGGCTTTTGTCTCCTTCAGGGATTTCAGGTGCACCAGAAAAAGGGCGGCGGATCTGGGCGTTGAACTGCTCTGCCTGGGCAGCAGAGATAAGGCTGCATCCGTGAAGGCTCTGGCCGGGCATCTGGAAATTTCCACCGACGATGTTCTTTTCATGGGCGATGACGAAAAAGACATACCCGCAATGGAAACCGCCGGAGTGTCTGCCTGTCCTGCGGACGCCGCGGACACGGTAAAAAGCTTCTGCACCCTCAGGGCATCCCTCCCCGGCGGCAGAGGCGCTGTTCGCGAGATCATCGACCGGATACTGGAGGCCCGGTGTGTGTGACATACTTAAAGAGGCTCGAAGAGTATTCAGGATCGAGGGGGAGTGGCTGGAGAAGACCCTTTCCCTGAACGAGGATACCATTCCGGAAGCCGTTAACCTTCTAAGGGAGACCAGCGGCAAGATAGTTGTGTGCGGAATGGGGAAGTCGGGTCTTGTGGGAAGAAAAATTGCCGCCACCATGACAAGCACTGGCACTCCCGCCTATTTTCTCCACCCTGCGGAGGGGATCCACGGTGATGTGGGAATGCTTGCCAGGGGTGATTCGGCACTGGTACTTTCAAAGAGTGGTGATACCGATGAGATCGCAGCCCTCCTTCCCATTCTCAGAAAACTGGAAATCCCGGTGGTGGCCATGGTATCCAGCAGTAATTCCCTTCTCGGTTCCTTCGCCCGGGTGGTTCTCGAACTGCCTGACCTCCAGGAAGCCTGCCCGTTCAATCTGGCTCCAACCGCCAGTACCACTGCAATGATGGCCCTTGGAGATGCCCTCTCCATGGCAATGCTGAAACTTTCAGGCTTTACCCCGGAAGACTTCGCCGATGTTCATCCGGGAGGAGCCCTGGGCAGAAGACTTCTAATGAGGGTTTCAGATCTCATGGTAACCGAAAGGCTGCCTATCCTTCCTCTGAGCACACCAATGACCGATGTGGTGGAAACCATGACGGGCAGCAGGGGGATTTGTCTGGCGGTAGACGGTGATAAGGGTCTTTGCGGGGTTTTTGTTTACGGTGACCTGGGAAGGCTCATGAAACGCAGAACGAACATTCAGGATCTTGTTCTTTCAGACGCCATGACCGCTGATCCATCCGTCTGCACTCCTTCCGATCTGGTCTCCATTGCAGTTCAGACCATGGAGGAGAAGGGTATAACATCCATCGTGGCAGTGGATTCAAAGGGTTTACCGGTGGGTATTCTCTATCTTCATGATGCTCTGGTACTGGGCTTCTAGACAGAGCCCATCCGTCCTTTTCTCAGGTGTTCAAGGTATGTTTCCATATAGCCTGAACTCAGAAAAGGCAGTATCTTTCCACCGATGAAAACAACCTGAGCGGAGACGGCTGCCCTATGCGTAACATTCCCGTTTTATCACTTGGCTTTGTACTTCTGGTGTCCTCCTGCGGAGAAGACCCTTCACAGTGGTCCGAGGAGAGCGGGAAGGTGCAGACGGTTTCAGAGATAAGACTCGTGCAGTCAGAAGAAGGAGTAAGGGACTGGATGCTCACAGGCGATTCAGCGGTTTACAGGGAAGAGGACAGCCTCCTTCTGATAACCGACGTGAATATCGTTTTCTATGAGAACGACCTGCCTGAAAGCTATGTAAGAAGTGATACCGGATCATCGGATCTGGTAAGCGGAAGAACTGTTCTGTGGGGTAATGTTTTCGCCGAGAACTCCGATGGCAGAACACTTACCACGCAGCTCCTCAACTGGTCCGATTCAATGGAAACCTTCCAGACCGACTGTCTTGTAACCTTCGTCATACCCGAGAGCACAGGTACCACAACACTGAACGGCAGGGGAGTGATACTGGATACGGGGCTTTCCGCAGTTGGTGACATCACCGTTCAGGAGTCTTTTACCGCTGTGACCACAGGGGAGGTTCCCATTGACTAGGGCTTTTTTCCTCCTGGCGGTAATTCTTCTATCTGCAGGGTCATACGGGAGTGTGTTCACCGTTAACTCCGACAATGCTTCCACAACATCCTCGGAGAACGGAGAACAGGTGCTCGAGCTTCTGGGAAACGTTGTGGTAACGGACGGCGAGGTTACCGTAACATCCAATTCCGCTTCCATATACCAGGAATCGGAGAGGGCCGAGTTTTACGGAGGGGTTCACGTGGAAGCGGACACTCTCTCCGCGGATGGTGATTTTCTTTCCTATTCCAGGATAACAGGTGTGATGATACTCACCGGTAACGCTCTTCTCACAGACGGTTCTTCCACCCTCACCGCTGATCAGGTGGACTGGTTCAGATTCAGAGACAAGGCAACTGCAAGGGGATCAGTGGTGCTTCAGGGAGACTGGCTTGGAGAAGTCAGAGGTGAATATGCCCTCTACGACCGTGAGCGGGGAAGTCTTTTCGTTACCGTTGATCCGGTTATGACAAGGGTGGAAGATACGGACACCACAGTTGTCACCGCGGACAGGCTCGAGTTTTTCGAGGATGGAGAAAGGGCCGAGGCACAGGGTAATGCATTCGTGATAATGCCCGGAAGAAACATGGAGACAGAAAGTGAGTACCTGCGGTACTTCGGAGATGAGCAGCGCATGGAGCTCATAGGATCCCCCGAGATAAGAGCCGATGAGGGAGAGCTGAGGGGAGACTGGATGGAAGGTCTGCTCGATGGAAGCGGCGCTCTGGAGTTCCTCAGGGTGGAGGGTGCCGCCTCCGGTAATCTCGAGGAGGGAATGACCCTGGTGGATTTCCATTCCCAGCGGGCGGAATTCGCCTTTCTGGATTCCGGAGAGGATCTGGACAGCCTTCTTCTGCAGGGCAGTGCGGTACTCAATGTGTTCGGAGAGGATTCGCTTCGTACAGAAGCAAACACCATATCCGCAGAGGAAATAGTAGTTTATTTCGCAGACGGTCAGGCCGACGAGGTAATGGCCAGAGGCACTGTCAGGGGCACATACAGCTGGAGCGGGGAATTTCGTGACTGAAAGAAATAAGGGTGCAGAAAAACTGGAGGCTAAGGAGCTTGTAAAGAAGTACAGGAAGAGGAAAGTGGTCAACGGGGTCAGCCTTCAGGTAAAAAGAGGTGAAATAGTCGGACTGCTTGGCCCTAATGGTGCAGGCAAGACCACAACCTTCTATCAGATCGTGGGCTTCATAAAACCTGACGGGGGAAGCGTTTTTCTCGATGACAGGGAGATAACCGGCCTTCCCATGTACAAACGGGCCAGACTGGGACTGGGCTACCTTCCCCAGGAGTCAAGTGTTTTCAGGAAGATGAGCGTGGCAGACAACCTGATGTGCATTCTGGAAACCACCGGTCTATCCAGGCAGGAACGGCGTGAAAAGAGGGATTCCCTCCTGGCAGAACTGGGCGTGGATAAACTTGCGGATCAGAAGGCATACACCCTTTCCGGAGGCGAGAGAAGGCGTGTTGAAATTGCCAGGGCCCTGGTAACGGATCCCGGCTTTCTGCTTCTTGACGAGCCCTTTGCAGGTATAGACCCTATTGCGGTTGCAGAGATCCAGGGAATAATAAGGAACCTTGCTCTGCGGGGACTGGGCGTACTCATAACCGATCACAGCGTTCGGGAAACCCTTGCAATAACCGACCGGGCCTATATTATGTACGATGGAAGGGTTCTTATCTCAGGTTCTGCCCAGGAGCTTGCAGATGATCCCGAGGCCAGGAAGATATATCTGGGAGAAAGGTTTACCCTCTGACATGCCTGAACTGAGGACCCAGCTAAAACTTACACAGACACAGAAGCTGGCCATGACCCAGACCCTCAGACAGCAGCTCGAGATCCTACAGATCCCGTCACTGGAACTGGACAGCCTGATCGAAACCGAACTCTCGGAAAATCCTCTTCTGGAAGAAGCGGGTACGTCATCCGACAAGACAGAAGGCAGCGAACAGGATGAAGATACCGGTGAGGATGAAGATATCGAGCGCGACGATGCCGGTGAGGATGATCCGATGGACATTCTCAAGGAGATAGATGAAGACCTGGGCACTATGCCTTCCGCCAGATACACCGATGAGGAGCAGTGGCATCCCGAGGCGGTGAAAACGCCAACCCTGAGTGAACATCTGCTGCTGCAGCTGGATACCATTGACATGTCACAGGATGAAGAGAGCGCCGCTACCTATATCATTTACTCCCTGGACAGAAACGGTCTGTTGAATCTCACCGGCGAGGAGCTGCAGATAGGATGGGATGGAGATCCGGGGGTTCTCGGGAAAGCTCTGAAAACGGTGCGGACCCTGGATCCGCCGGGAGTTGCCCAGAGCTCCGCAAGGGAAGCTCTTCTTTTTCAGCTTGAAATGAGATACGGGGAATCAGCACAGGAAACCCTTGAGTACAGGATCATCAGCAGATGCTTCAATGAACTTGCGGACAGGAAGATCCCCGGAATATCACTTGAACTTGGCGTTACTCCCCACCAGGTGGAGGAAGCGGTGGAAAAGATCAAGGAACTGAATCCCTGGCCCGGAGCCGAGTTTGCAGGCGGTTCCAGCACACAGGTGATCCCTGATGTGATAATAGAGAATCACAACGGGAAATTCCATGTTTTTCTGAACGATGACCGTTTCCCGCATCTCACCATCAGCAGCCGCAACAGGAGGGTGCTGGAATCTCCTTCTGCTGGAAGTGTGGAGAAGGAGTACGTAAGGAAGAAGTTCAAGAAGGCCAGCTGGTTCATAAAGGCGATCAGGCAGCGTCAGGAAACCGTTACACGAATCGCCAGGTTCATAGCCGACAGGCAGAACGGGTTTCTTCTCCACGGAGTGGATTCCCTGGTTCCCCTGACACTGCAGGAGGCTGCCGAAGCCCTGGGTTTCAACCAGTCAACCATAAGCCGTGCCATAAACGGGAAATACGTACAGTCTCCCCAGGGAATACATGAAATGAGATACTATTTCAGCAGGGGAAGTGCTGACTCTTCAGTTGCAGCGGAATCTGTAAGGGAGGAGATCAGGAGGATAATTGCCGGAGAGGACAAACAGAGTCCGCTGAGCGATGAAAAGATAGCAGAGATTCTCTGCAGCAGCGGAACCCGGATCAAACGGAGAACGGTGGCAAACTACCGCAAACAGATGGATATACCGGGCGCCAGGAAAAGAAGGCGCTTCTAAGGGGATTACAGAATGAGCAGCGATATCTTCAAGGGTTACAGGGGTATTACAAGGGAAATGATGGAGAGATTGGGTATCAAGGTATGGGACGATGTGGTCCTTACCGCAGGTTCCAACGTTTTCGAGGGAGTTGTTCTGCCCAGGAGTGAAACGGCAGACGCGGATCATATTGTGCTTAAACTGGCAACAGGTTACAACATTGGCATATCAGCAGGGAAGGTTACCAGGGTGGAGATTCTCGGCTCCAGGGAAGCCCATTACCAGATCCCGGAGCAGGAGTTCCCCTACGATCCGAAGAACCCCAGGGTCAAGCTTCTGGGTACAGGGGGTACCATCGCCAGCCGACTTGACTACAAGACCGGAGCAGTCATACCTGCATTTTCCCCGGGCGAGCTGTACGGAGCCGTTCCGGAACTGGCGGATATCTGCAACCTGGAAACTGAAAAACTCTTCGGAATATTCAGCGAGGATATGGGACCGTCCCAGTACATCACCCTTGCGAAGGCCATTGAGAAAGAGATCGAAAAGGGAGTAAGCGGTATAATGATCGGTCACGGAACCGATACCCTGAGCCACACCGCGGCAGCCCTTACCTATATGTGTCAGGATCTTCCCGTTCCAGTTGTACTTGTGGGAAGTCAGCGTTCAAGCGACCGCCCTTCCAGTGATGCGGCGCTGAACCTGATACACGCCGCAAGGACCGCTGCCTATTTCGATGCCGCAGAGGTGGTGGTCTGCATGTTCGGACCCACCAGTGACAAATACGGCCTGCTTCACCGCGGCCCCCAGGTGAGAAAGATGCATTCCAGTTACAGAAGCACCTTCAGGACCATTGGAGACAGACCTCTTGCAATGGTGGACACCGAGAAGTTCACCTTCCTTAAGGAGAAGTACCTTAAGAGGGATCCCAACCGGAAGCCCAACATCAGGCCGGTTTTCGACGACAGGGTGGGTATGGTTTACTACTATCCCAACATGAAACCGGACATGATAGATTCCATGGTGGACAACGGCTACAAGGGTATAGTCATCGCGGGAACCGGCCTCGGGCATGTGAACAAACCCCTCTACGAGCCCATCAGAAGGGCAACGGAAGCCGGTGTGCACATATTCATGACCGTTCAGACCCTCTGGGGTTACGCTCAGATGTATGTCTATGACACTGGAAGGCTTCTCATGCAGAGGGGAGTTGTCCCCCTTGGGAACATGCTCCCGGAAGCCGCCTACATCAAACTGGGATGGGCAATGGGTGTTACCGACGATCCTGAAGAGGTAAAGAAAATCATGCTCACACCGGTTGGCGGAGACATAACCGACAGCGAACCCCCCGACGGTTACATGGTGCTCCAGGGAGGTGTTCCCGAGGTCGAGGGCATATTCGACGGGATCAACCGCTGAGGCCCTCCGTAACTTTGTCAAATAACGTTTGTAATTTGATGCAATGGAATGAAATAAGCATGGGAGGCGATAATGGGAGTCAACCTTGAATCCGTGAAGCTTGTGTTTCCCGAGGGATGCAACATTATACTGGGCCAGTCCCACTTCATAAAAACGGTGGAGGACCTTTACGAGGCAGTGGCGGGTACCATTCCGGGAAGTCCCTTCGGGATCGCCTTCAGCGAGGCTTCCGGGCCCAGGCTGATCCGCAGCGACGGCAACGATCTCGAACTGAAGAAAATCGCTGAAGAAAACCTTCTTGCCATCTCAGCGGGCCACTGTTTCATGGTGGTACTGGGCGAGGCGTTTCCCATCCAGGTGCTGAACAGCATTAAAGCGGTTCCCGAGGTCTGCTCCATATTCTGCGCCACTGCGAATCCTGTTCAGGTAATCGTTGCCAGAACTGAACAGGGCGGAGGCATACTGGGAGTGATAGATGGGGAACCACCCACAGCGGTGGAGTGCCGGGAAGATGTTGAAGCCCGTATAGAGCTTCTGAAGAGATTCGGTTACAAGCGCTGACCGAACAGGACTTCCCAGACAACACGGAGGACCTCCCAGTTCTTTCCTGTGTCGTCATTGCCCCCTGTGGTGACTATGACCGTATCGAATTCCGGGATAACCGCAATGAACTGGCTTCCCCAGCCGCTTGCGAGGTAAACTTCCGTTCCGTAGGTATCAGTAAGCCACCACAGATATCCGTAGTCGAATATCTCATCTACGGCTATATGGGGCGATACCGATGCTGATACCCACTCAGGGGAAACCACCCGGTCTCCGTTCCATGACCCGTCCTGCAATACCATCACCCCTATCTTGAGCATATCCCGGGGTCGCAGGTGGAGTGAGCCGTCCATCAGTCTGTGGCCGTTCGTTTCTCCATAGGACCAGTCATAATCAGTTATACCCAGGGGACCGAAAAGGTATTCTTCAGCGAACCGGTCAGGGTACATTCCTGAAACCCTGTGAATTACGCCTGATAGAAGGTTGACATCACTGTTTACGTACCTGAAAGCGGTTCCCGGCTCCACTGCCTGTTCCATTCCCGATACTTCAGAGAAAAACTCATCACCTGTCCGGTGAACCCGTTCACTTTCCTCATCTGTCCAGTTCAACCCCATGGACATGGTCAGCAGATGCTCCAGTGTTATCCCCTCCGGGAATCCCGTGAAGAAAGAGGAAAGCGGAACGGAGACACTGTGGATCATTCCATTGTCCAGGGCGATTCCAGTGAGCAATGAGGCAACGCTCTTGGTGCAGGACATGAGCCTGTGGAGATCATCAACCGTATAGCCGTGAAAATACTCCTCGAAGACCAGCTCTCCCTCGGACCAGACAAGAACAGAATGAACGAGACCCGCGTCTCCTGAACTTATTCGTTCAACTAGCTCTTCTGCTGTCCCGGCGGAAAGAGAACCTGTGGATATGCCGTCTGCAAGAGTCTCCGGGGGGAAATAAACGTAGTTGCCTTCAACCGCTGCGAGACCGGGGATAGCTGAAGGGT
>CAZNFQ010000068.1:0-11749 GCA_964571965.1 uncultured bacterium
AAGTCAGATGCTCTACCAACTGAGCTAGCGGCTCACCGTAGGGGCTATAATACTATTTGAGAAAAAAGAAAACCAATAGTGACCCCAACTGTGATTCTGTATATATTGAAACCATGGCTGAAGCATACAGTTCCGGCCGGTGGTCGGTTCACAACATAGGTTCAGTTGATTCAACCCAGAAATGGGTAAGACAGCGTATTTCCGTCCTCTCTGACCGGTCTGTTCTTCTGGCCGCTTCTCAAACCGAAGGCCGTGGAAGAATTGGAAGATCCTGGCAGTCCCCTCCGGGGGGGTTTTATGCCAGTTTGCTTTTAAAACCTTCTCCACCAATAGAATTTGCCCAGTGCGTTTCACTTCTGGCTGCACTTGTCATTGTGCGCATCGCCATTGGCAGTGGTTTATCCGCAGAGGTTAAGTGGCCCAATGACGTGATAGTATCAGGGAAAAAGATCGCGGGAATCATCTCTGAGACCGGCCGGGTACCGGAGAGCTGGTTCATTCTTGGAATAGGGGTTAATCTGAAGGGTGTTCCTGATGTTCCGGGAAGGTCGATACTGCCTCCCGGAGACTTCAGCATGTTCGCTGAACCTCCTGAACCTGATGAACTTCTCAATGACTTTCTGAGAGATTTGGACGATTCATGGCCCAGCAGGAGCATCCATCCTCTCGCTGGTGTGATCCAAGAACTTCACGGAAGACTCTGGAACCTGGGCAGGGAAGTTTACGTAAAGTCAGGCAACGAAGAGACAAAGGGGGTAATCAAAGGCCTGGACGAAAACGGTTCTCTTATACTCTCAACGGACAGCGGGGAAAGAAGACTCGTCGCAGGCGAGCTCCTGACTGTTCATGGAGAAAGCGTTAACAAATGACCAAGAGGGAGAAAAGCACCTTCGTTCTCGACACAAATGTGGTCCTCCACGATCACCGGTGCCTGGATCATTTTCAGGAACACGATGTGGTTATTCCCATTACCGTACTGGAGGAACTGGATTCCTTCAAAAAGGGAAACGACTCCATCAATTATTCCGCAAGGTCATTCATAAGGCAGCTTGATGAACTGGTTGACGGAGGTTTGCCCGTGGAAGGCATATCCCTTGGCAAAGGCAGGGGGAACCTCTTTGTACGGCACGCCCAGAACGGAATAGGCAGTCTGGATGGTGTTTTTACCGAAGACACGCCGGATCACAGAATAATTTCAATTGCCGCTGAAATTCACAGGGAGAACCCGAAAGAGAATATCGTTCTCATAAGCAAGGACATAAACCTGAGGATGAAGGCCCTGGCAGTTGGAATTCCGGCTGAGGACTACATAACTGACAAAATAGAATGTCCCGACAAACTGTATACTGGAAGCAGGCTTTTGGAAGGGGTTTCTGCCGATTCTATTTCCGCTCTTTATGAACAGCCTTATTCCATAGAACCGGATTTTGTACCCCTCGATGCGGACCCGGTGTCCAATGAATTCTTCATAATCAAGAACGGCAGCAGAAGTGCTCTTGCCTGCCAATCTCCCATCGACGGAAATCTGCACAGGGTGAGAAAGTGGCGGGCCTACGGCATAGACCCCCGTAACGCCGAGCAGGCTTTTGCTCTGCATGCGCTTCTGGACCCGGACGTAAAGCTTGTCACCCTTACGGGAAAAGCCGGAACCGGGAAAACCCTCTTAGCCCTTGCCGCTTCACTGGAGCTTCGGAAGAGGTACAGACAGATATATCTGGCAAGACCCGTGGTTCCCCTCTCCAACCGTGACATGGGTTACCTGCCAGGAGACATTCAGTCGAAACTCGACCCCTACATGCAGCCTCTCTGGGACAATCTGGCTGTGATACGTAACAAGTATGCCAGAGACAGCAGGGAGTATGAACTGGTAAAGGACATGGTCGACTCGGAAAAACTCATCATCACCCCCCTTGCCTATATAAGGGGCAGAAGCCTCAATAAGGTATTTTTCATCGTGGATGAAGCCCAGAACCTTACACCCCATGAGGTAAAAACCATAATAACCAGAGCCGGTGAGGGTACTAAGTTCGTCTTCACAGGGGATATTTTCCAGATAGACACTCCCTACCTGGACAGCAGGTCCAACGGTCTGGCCTATCTGGTGAACAGAATGAAGGGACAGAGCATTTACAGTCATGTGAATCTGGTCAGGGGAGAGAGGAGTGAACTTGCTGAACTTGCCAGCGATATACTATGAGTGAAGGGAAGCAAAACGCAGTTAAAACCAGGGCTGTTTTTGCGTTATCTTTCCTCTCCTCCCTGCTTCTGATCTATGCTCTTGGTTCTTCCAGAAGTGCCCGGGGAACCATTTTTGGCATGTGGTCACCGGCTCTCGCAACTGTTCTGTTTCTCACGGCACTCTGGATGGTTTTTTCCTTGCTTTCGGCGGCTGGAGTCTTCAAACTTCATTTAATGACCCGATCATTCCTGGGAAGATTTCCCGAAATCTCAGGACCTCTGCTTCTGCTGATCCTGCCCGGAGTATTTTTCCTGGCGTGGTTCCTCGCAATGAGCCAGGTCTTCTCCAGGCCGGTCTTCGTCCTTTCAATAATGCTGCTTTCTGCTGTTCCGGGCTTGCTGGTGATCACTTCCCGGTCCGGGAAAAAGCTGAAGAGTATCCTTCAGGATACAGCTTTAATGGTCATCTCTCTCGTAATCGTCCTTTTTGCCGGTGAATTAGTGCTAAGAACAATTTTGCCTGAACAGATATTCAATCCCAGATTCGGTCTGCGGCCCTACAGCAGAACCGAGCTGCAGGTCAACCTTCCAGGGATAACTCCGGGGGGTATACTTTCTACGAACATGTGGGGCTTCAGGGGAGAGGATCCGCCGGAGGACTGGGACAGCTGGTTTACCATATTAACCATCGGCGGCAGTACCACTGCAAATTATTATCTTGATGATTCACTCACATGGTCCAGTGTCATGCAGCGCAGCCTTCGTGAGACATGTCCGAAAGTATGGGTTGGAAATGCAGGCATACCGATGCATTCAACTGACACACACCTGCTTTTTCTGAGGGAGGTCCTTCCTGAAATACATCCGGATATGGTGGTCTTTCTCGTTGGAGTGAATGATATGGGTCCCTTTCTCAGGCCCGGGCACAATGAGGAAAGACTGCCGGATAACGGCGCCAGACAGTGGCTTTTCGCCAACAGTTACATACTGCAGCTTATCTACAAAACAAAGAAAATCCATATAGATGGTGCTGAGGTGGTGGATACTGCAGTTGATCCTTATTTCACCGAGGAACCACTGGAAGAAGAGGATATTCCGCTTCCCGATGACCTTCATCAGCTACTTGAAGATCCCGATTTTTACAGAAGAAGAATCGGCCTGCTCATCGATGAGTGTGAAAGTCTTGGAGTGGTGCCTGTATTTCTTACCCAGCCCCTGCTCTATGAAGATTCTCCTTACTGGAGATCCATAAGGGAAACCTCGGTGTTTTTCCAGGGGAGTGACAGACCCATCTCCGGCGCGGCATTCTCCCTGATGCTTCAGACCCTGAATGATGACCTTGTGGAGGTTTGTGAAAGCAGAGGAGTGGCTGTTTATGATCTGGCAGGGGATATTCCCCACAGCAGGGACTGTTTTTACGATTGCATGCACATGACCGAATCCGGAGCGGATCTGGTGGGCAGGAAGGTGGCAGGTTTCCTCTCTGATTACTGTGAAAGTGAGGACCTGCCTTGGCCGGAAGACTGATAGAGGTATTTTTACCCACTGAAAGACTTGAACTTGCAAGATCTTCAATAAGCGGACTGCCGGTGACATCTATCTGGACCGAAAGGCTTTCTGAAACCCACTCGCAGCTCCACATCCTTACCGGTTCATCCTACAGTGAGAAGGTCACCGGTAACCTGAGTGCCGCCCTTGAAGATACCCTGGAGGATATAAGGATAGTCTGTCTTCCGGTGGAGGCTTCGATTCCTGCAGAGGAAACCGGTTCCGGCCTCATCAGCCATGATGAGCTGAAACAGGATATCACCGACATGACGAACCCTGTACCCTCCACCTGGGTGCTTACCTTCCTATCTGCTGTGGTTGCGGCAGCCGGGCTCTATCGGAACAGTGCAACGGTGATAATAGGAGCCATGGTAATTGCTCCTCTTCTTGGACCCACAGTGGGTCTCTCGTTCAGTCTTATCAATCTGGACAGAAAGCTTTTTCTGCTCTCATTCAGGGAGATGGTGCTTCGCAGCCTGATCGCTTTCATCTTCTCTGCTTTGGCAGGGTATTTTCTGAAGGTGGATCCGCACCTGTCGGAGATAACCGCGAGAACGGTTGCCGGACCTTCTGATATCGTCCTTGCAATAGCATCCGGGGCAGCAGGGGCTGTGGCCCTGTGCTCGGCTGCTTCGTCAGCCCTTATCGGTGTAATGGTTGCCGTAGCCCTTATGCCCCCTCTGGTAACCGCAGGGCTTCTCTTTGGAGGAGGAAGCAGCCTTTGGACCGGCGGACTTCAGCTGTTTGCCCTGAATCTCGGATGCATAGTGCTGTCCGGCATTCTGGTCTTTCTCACAAGAAGGATCAGTAAGAGTTTTTCATAAGAGCCATATGCCCGGCCCTGAACCATTTAGGGGTCTGCATCAGTATTCTTTCAACTGACGGGTCTTTTCTGAAAACTGTGTTCAGGTAATTTCTTGCTTCCGCTCTGGGGTCCGAGCCGCTGGTCATTCGGAATGGCCTGTAGAATCTCAGCACACTGGCACTGGGATCGTATTCTCCGGAATCTATACCGAACTCTTCGGCTCTTTCGGTAAGCTCGCTCTTTTCCGGAAGGTTGAACACACTGATGTTCATGTAGTCTATGTCATCCTGGACCCGTTTCACCAGATCCAGGGTTCTGTTCCTGTCATTTTCCGTTTCCCCGGGAAGGCCGAACAGAAGATAAACATAGTTGAGTATGCCCTGATCGTGGGAAGCCTTTAAAACCTTCTCGGCTGTGCCGGGGAGGAATCCCTTGGCGAATTTCTTCAGTATGGCTTCACTGCCGCTCTCCACACCGGTCTGGAGCATAATGCAGCCCGCGTCCCTGTACTTTTTAAGCAGGTCCGGTTCGAGAAGAGCCGCTTCCGGCCTGGCAAAACCATAGAAACCACTGCTCATCTCCTTGAGAACAGGTAGAATCTTCTTCAGGCCCGATGGGGGAATCGCAGAGTCTATCAGGTGGACAACTGCATTGCCAGAGGTTC
Organism: uncultured bacterium; assembly: GCA_964571965.1. Lineage (GTDB taxonomy): Bacteria > Fermentibacterota > Fermentibacteria > Fermentibacterales > JCC-6 > Sabulitectum. The sequence goes on from CAZNFQ010000068.1 coordinate 5,196, forward strand.
GCTTAAGGAGGTTTTCCAGGTTTTTCCCTGGAATGTCCGTATAGGGTTTGTCCCTGTCCGGGCAAAACAGACACCGGTTCCAGGTGCAACCGGTGGTAAGGGGAAAGGGTATGAACTTTCTTGAACTAAGGTATTCCTGATCCGTGGCGAACACCGGCCATTCCAGCTTCGTCATCAGGGGCACGTTCTCGTTGACCAGTGATCTGCCGTCGTCGGTTAGGAGCTCGTGGAAGCAGTCCTCCAGGAGTTCTATTCCTCTGCCTGTGCTTTTAAGGGCGGCTGGGAGTGAACCTCCGACTGTGACCCTTTTCCCGTTGTTTTGCAACAGTTGTGCCGTTTCAACGGCAGCTGGAAGCTGAGAAATATAGGAGAGGCTTAAAAGAGCCCTGTCGAAGGTGTCTCGCTGTTTATTCAGCCAGTGGTGCAGGTACTCGCTGAAGGGGGTGTGCCCCTCTTCTGCAAGGCTGCAGAGACCGGCGGTGGAATGGACAGTTCCCGGGGGTACTGAATCCATGAGAGAGAGTTTCCAGCCGGGGAAATCGCATGCGTATTTTTTAATTACAGATTGGAGCACGCCGCAGCAGCTTCTGTGCTTATGGGGAGTGTAAAAACCCTCTTCAGGTTTCCTGAGGTACTCCAGGGCAGGTGAGCAGTTCGGATACCCCTTCCCAGGTGCATGGTCGAGAAACAGCCAGAGAAAAAAGCCCAGAGACAGATCATGTATAGGGGCCTCTATTCCTCTTGCCATTAATCCAGATGCTAGCATGAATGCCCCTGCGGGTACTTCCGAAGGAGTTATCACAGGAGGAACTATCACAGCCGTTCTGTTCAAAATGGCGTCTCCTTCCGTTCGGTGAAGATAACGGAGTTGGTATTCCCGAACCATAACATGGTCAATCGATGCCCCAGTGAATATCTTTCCAGTATGATGAACTTACTACTGTTGTTCCTTCTATGTCAGACCGGCGATGAAACGGTTCTGGCTGCCTCTGAAAGGCTTTTTCACAGCGGGAACCTAGAAACCGCCGCAGAGATGATTTCTTCCCACCAGTGGACATCAGATTCTCTCTGGAGCCGTGCGGGTCTTCTGGGAGAACTTTCCGTTAACGGTTATTCCGTGGAAACCGATCCCATTCAGGGAGATGCTGTTTATGACGTTCAGGGAGTGGTTCGTGTGGAGATAAGCTGTTCCTTCAGCCCCGGTGATTCTCTGAGGCTCTTCGTTCCTGTTCCTTCAGACCTGCCATGGCAGGTCCTTACAGGCGATCCCGAAGTTTCACTCACCGGTCTTCAGGAATACAGCATCTTTTCATCGGGATGGCTTCTTTTAGAGGGAATTTCCCAGGGTGAGATTTCCTCTGTTTTCTCAGTGCCGGTCAGGGCTTCATGCGGTGTTTTCAATGGTTCCGAAGTCCCCGGGGTGGAGGACGCCATGGTCTGTTTCCCCGGGGAAGACCCATTCATGGACAGCTGTCTTGACCAGAACGTTTTCTGGTCAGGCGGTGACAGGGTCTACCTTGAATCTGTAAGTCTTGCCAGGGGCGAACCCAACCCGATGAGGCTTCTGGAAAGGGCAAGGAACAGAATTGCCGGTGTTTGCTCCGGAAGCGACCCTGTGGACCAGAGTATCCTTATTGTTCCTGGAGCCGAACTGGCTCTCCAGGGAAAGATGGACAACTCTGTGGGCGGGGTTCTTCTGGCAGCGGCTATTCTCCGCAGGTGGCAGATCCCTGCGGTGGCGGCACCAGGCAGGTTCAATGGCGGTGTATCCGCCGGGTACGTTCTGTTCGTTCACGTTAAACCCTTCGGATGGATGACTCTTTCTCCCGTTCCCGGTGATTTCATAGCCTTTGGTACCTCGGAGCCTCCCCCGGTTCGAAGCTGGCCCTGGGGTGTACCGGGATTGACCGTTTACGCTGAATCTCAGAATTCCAGCTCCTTCTGGCGATCTCTTTCCCGGGATTCCCTTGGACTCACCTACACAGTGGACTTTTTACCGCTTTGAGCAGCATTTTGAGCATTGATCTGAAGCTGCTAAGATTCATCAATCTCGAGCTGGCTGACCCACTTCTTACAAAACTCATGCTATTCATCACAGATAAGCATAACTGGTATCCCTTCATACTTGCGGCTGTGATTATCCTTCTTTTTATGGGCAGGAAAATGCCCCACCCCGGGGGCTTTTTCAGCAGGATAAACCCCAGGGTATACATTTTCGGACTGATTCTGACCGTTGCCGCTGCTGATCAGGCGGCAGGTTTCCTTAAAGACAGCGTGGACAGAACAAGACCCTGCAGGGATCCGGAGCTTTCAAGTGTTCTCAACTGCCCTCTGCATGCGGGAGGCAGACGGAGCTTCCCTTCCAACCATTCAGCCAATTCAGCGGCGGTGGCGGTGTTTACTTCTCTGGTTTATCCCCCCCTGGCGGTACCCGCCCTTGTGTTCGCAGGTCTGGTTGGATTCAGCAGGGCATACCTGGCCGTGCACTACCCGTCCGACGTGCTTGCCGGCTGGCTTCTGGGCGCACTGATCGGTTACGGTGTATGGCTGCTTCTGAGGCGAAGGCTGAAAAAACCCGGTCTGACCGGTTTTGCCAACATGCTGAGGTTTCGCCAGCACCAGATATCTTCCGGGCCGGGAAAACCATGGAAGACAATTGAGTGGGAAACCACCGATGGTCATCGGGTAACGGGATGGCTCCTGAAGGGTTCTGAAAAACTGGTGGTTTTCGTTCACGGTATGGGAGGTTCTGCCGTTTCCAGAGCGAAACTTGGTGAAAAGCTCAACCGCACAGGCGGGTATTCATTCCTTCTGGTGCCGCTGAGGGGAAGTGACGGCCACCCTGTAAAGCTGACTTCCGGGGGAGTAGATGAGGCGCATGACATACTGGGTGCGTTGAGTTTTGCCCGGGGAATCGGGTACCGCATGAGAGAAACGGTACTTTACGGTACATCCATGGGCGGAACAGCTTCTCTGAAGGCTTGTGCCCTTGCGGGAGAGCTTCTTCCGTGCGGGCTTGTTATCCATGGTGCCTACAGAAGTTTTTTCGGATCCGCAAAGCACAGAACAGGCAGAGCAGGGGCACTTTACCTGAAAACGCTTCTCGCCGGTAAAACAGCATGGAACCTTCAGAGGTTCGACCCTGTATACTGGCTGCAGCTTGTAAGCAGGGGTTGCCGTGTGAAGTATATTTACGGTGACCGCGACAGGGTGGCTCCACCTGAAGAGGGCAGACTTCTTGCAGATGCAGCTCCTGGAATAACCTGCGGGTTTGAATTGCTGAACGGACGAGGGCATCCAACTGGAAGCAATACTTCAGATGATGATTTTTCCGTTCTTCTTAACAGATTCGTTACTGAATGCTTTAGAACTGAAACAGGGTGATTGCACTATGAGTATATACAAACAGGCAAATGAGCTATCGAATGCTCTTGCTTCTCTCCTCAGGAAGATGCGCGATTCCATGGGTGAGGTGGAAGGCGTACCTGTTGAGAACCGGAACGAGTACGCTCAGTTCCAGTCGCTTCTTACGACTGCCGTTTTTCTGCAGAGAGACCTGGATGAATTTCTCGAGAGGGCAATGACCTTTGGAGAACAGGGAAGAGAAGGTCCCGTAGAGGTCCTTGATTTCACCAGTGAGTGGGACAGGTTCGAGTAAACCCGGCTTTTCTCAGCCGAATCTTCTCTTCGCATACCAGATACCGATAACCGTTACAAGCAGTACGGCAGCCATGGCTGTAACTCCCATGCAGAGTTTTTCCCTGGGACCCACCTCGGCACCTTTTTCAGTAAGAACAGGCACTGTTACCCATCTGTAGCCGCCGGGACGCCACTCTACAACGGACATCCCTGTGACGCTTCCTATCCTTCCGCCCGGAAGGCGCCATGTCCATCTGCTTTCCGGGAACAGGGTCCTGTAACCGCCGTCGAAATCCTCCAGAACCCTTTCGCCGGGATCTACCGAGAGGTCCTGGAAAGATTCTATGGTGAAAACAACCGAATCCGGATCAAAGGTGTTTCCCTCATAGGCCATGAACTCAACCCATTCATCGGCGGAAGCCGATGCAAGAGCCTCCAGAAATATATCCGGAGTGTCGGATTCCGTAAGGGACGATACGGCAAATGCACAGAACAAAAGCGTGAATATCAAAACTCCCCCAATCATGATATCCATATTTATACTTTGTCGGAGACCCTTCGACTAGACAGATTGTTCCCTTGAGGTAACTGCAATGCCCGATGCGATTATGCCCGCTGCTGATCTTATCTGAGACATTGTTTCCTCTGCTGTGAGAGGTTTTCCCCCTGATGTAATGGCAGGAAATATTTCGCCTTCGGCGTTCACGGCAAGAAGGTTCTCCATGATGAGAATAGACATACCGTGTACCATTGCCCAGGCTGCCGCATTTGCTTCGGAGGAGGTTTTGACATCCAGATTCAGCTTTCCCAGAATTCTGCCGAGGCTGTCGAATGTCAATTGGGCCTCACGTGAGATTTCATTCGAGGATTGGGATTCAAGTATCTGCCTGCTGAACATGATCCGATAAAGTCGGGGATTGCTGATGGCGAACTGTACATAGTCCTCTATTATCTCGCAGATCGCTTTTTCCGGATCCTCTGACTGAAGCTCTTCTCTGAAGGTTTTTCTCATCTGGGAGAATCCCCTTGCCGCCACTGCTGCCATCAGCGCCGATTTGTTCCTGAAATGTCTGTATGGGGCGGTTCTTGACACTCCAAGCCTGCCAGCAAGCATTCTCAAAGTAATGCTTTCCACTTCAGGCTGAGAGAGGATCTGCAGGGCGGAATCCAGAAGAGCTTCCCTGAGATTCCCATGGTGATATCTGTTTTCCTTCATATCCCTCCCCGGGGAAAATATTGTGCATCACATGTTGACAGCGTCAACATATTCTTATATGTTAACTGTGTCAACATCGAACAGAGAGATTTATGAAAGTCCTGCTTGTCTATCCAGAGTTCCCGGATTCCTTCTGGAGCTTCAAACATGCGTTGAAATTCGTGGGAAAGAAGGCCACGATGCCCCCGGTGGGTTTGCTCACGGTTGCAGGGCTTCTTCCACGTGAATGGGATAAAAAGCTTATCGACCTGAATGTAGAGTCACTGGATTATTCCTGGATAGAATGGGCCGATATGGTGATGATAAGCTCAATGAATGCCCAGAAGATATCCACTGAAAGGGTCATACGGGGTATTCAGGGATCCGGGGCGGTCATTGCTGCAGGTGGGCCGCTTTTCTCCAATGACCCTGAACTGTGGGAGAAAACTGTGGATCATGTTTTCGTGGGGGAAGTGGAGAACACTCTTCCTGTTTTTCTGAAGGACCTGAAAAGCGGAAATGCAGGGGGGGTCTACCAGTCTGATGAATATCCATCCATGCAGGAAACACCCATACCGGACTGGAACCTTATAAACAAGGAATATTACAACACCCTGGGCATACAGTTTTCCCGGGGGTGCCCCCACAACTGCGATTTCTGCAACATCACATCTCTATTCGGCAGGAAGGTTCGCACAAAATCCTCCCGGCAGATCATTGCCGAACTTGATGCGATTTACAGCACAGGATGGAGGAATGGAGTATTCTTCGTTGATGACAACTTCATCGGCAACAGAAGGTATCTGAAGAACACTCTTCTGCCCTGTCTGATAAAGTGGCGCAGAAAGCACAGGACAATAACCTTTCAGACGGAAACATCAATCCTTCTGGCCGATGATGAAGAACTGATGGAGATGATGGCCCAGGCAGGTTTCAATACTGTATTCATTGGAATTGAAACCACCGATGAAGAGAGCCTGAAGGGCTGCGGGAAAACTCAGAATACCGGCCGTGACCTCCTTGAGGACGTTAAAAAGATCCTCCACAAGGGTCTGGAAGTGGAGGCCGGTTTCATAGTGGGATTCGATAATGACAGCACATCTGTTTTTCAGCAGCAGTGGGAGTTCATTCAGAGAAGCGGAATAGTCACCGCAATGGTGGCCATGCTTCAGGCTCCCGAGGGTACTGATCTTTACCAGAGGCTGGAGAAGGAAGGAAGAATAAACGGAGAGGTAACCGACGGAACGGACGGCACAACGAATGTTGTTCCGGTAATGGGAATAGGTCCCCTTACCTCAGGTTACAAGGATCTTGTATCGAGGCTGTATTCTCCCAGGGCTTTTTACAGCAGACTGAAGCTGTTTCTTAAAGAATTCAAACCTGCCGGGAACCTTTCCCATGAGTTCTCTCTGAATCACATCATGGCACTTCCCAGGTCAGTTTTAAGGCTGGGTCTTCTGGGCAGGGAAAGGTTCGAGTACTGGAAACTTATGATGTGGACACTGTTCAGACATCCCAGGCTTTTCTCCCTGGCCCTGAGGTTGGCCATTTACGGATATCATTTCTCGAGGACATTGGCCACAGGACAATCTGAACTTCCCGTTACAGCGGCAATTCACTGCAAAGCAGAGGCTTAGTCAACAGCAGTTGACACTTCAGTTTTCACTCTTTAGAATTGGGGCTCGCACCGGTTAGGTGCATGATGTTTTCCATGACTGAC
>CAZNFQ010000069.1:0-11668 GCA_964571965.1 uncultured bacterium
CCCAACGAGCTACCGAACTGCTCCACCCCGCGATTGGAGTGCGAATATAAGGAGCTTGCGCGATTTAGTCAACTGCTGTCAGAGATCTATCCCCAGCGTTATCCTGTGGGTATTGCCCAGGTCAGCATAGGGCTTCCAGGCGTAGTCCAGGGAGAACTGGTTATACTTTGTTCCCATTCCGAATCCCATGGCATCTATGAAGCCGCCTCCGGCTGCATCAGCAGTGTCCATTGCCTTAAGGCTCCAGCCGGCTCTCAGGGCCAGCATATCTATGGGTTTGTACTCGGCTCCCATCGCTGCGTCGAACTCTCCTTCGAAGGGCATTGTTGCATCTGCCGCCAGAAGAAGGTTGCCCTGGAGAAGCTGCTGGGAGACACCTGCTGATATCTCTGTGGGCATGGGGTCATTCTCGCTGTAGAAGGCCTTGGTTTGAATTCCTGCGTTCCTTACCACAAGAGCTCCTGCGAAACCTCTGAGGGAAGACGGGCAGTAAATGCCTCCAATATCAACTGAGAAACCGTTGGCGTTGTATGTGTCTATCTGGGAGTAGATGAACCTGCCTGTTGCGCCAACCGAGATGTCTTCCGTAAGGGGTTTGGCCCATGTGCCTGCCAGAGCCATGCTGCTTGAGGAAAACTGCTCGCCTGTTCCTGTGGGATCTTCCATGGTGGTGCGGTCGAAGCTGCCTCCATAGAAGTAGTTGAGAGAGACTCCAACGGTACTGCTTTCCCTGGGGTTCACCCAGCCGACGAAACCTGCCTGCATGTCCATCATGTAACTGGTGTAAGTTGTGGAAAGCGTGCTCTTATCAGTGGCGGCAGCTGCGGCAGGATTCCAGTAAAGGGAAAGGGGATCACCGGGAACGGCTGTAAATGCACCGCCCATTGCAACCGCCCTGGCACCGGCAGGAACCTGAAGGAAGGTGAACCCTGTGGTTCCGTCGCCTGCAAGGGCAGCGACAGCTGTGATCAGTATCAGTGCGCAGGTCAGTTTCATATTATTCTCCCTGTATTGTCGAGTCCGGCTCCGCCGGGATCAAAATTTCATCATCGTGATGCAATGGTCGCATGGCTGAGTAAACATAAACGCTTTCAGCAGATGCCCCGTAGAGCATGTCTGTTACTTCCACCACAACCCTTGTGAGCACCTGAATGTCTCCCGTTGAGTATGAGAGTACCGGGAGATCATCTGGATACTCATCTGTAATATTCACTTCCGGGGTGAAGAGTTCCATTTGAAGGTCGAGAACCGCTTCTCCCCCGGCTCCGCAGACAACCCCCTGAAGACTTTCAGGTGAAAACACCCACAGAGTGCAGGGTTCGTCTATGGTCAAATATAAGCCTCTGCGCCACTGACAGGTGTAACCCTGAAAACTGTACTCGTCGAGAAATGAGCTCACATCTTCTGAAAGAGAGATGGTAAGGCAGAGAAGAAGAGCTGCTGCCACCGTCAGTCTTTCATTCCGGAGCGGGAGTAACTTGCCACAAGCTGCTTCTGGGCGAAGAGGAACAGGATGAGAAGGGGAAGGATGCTGAAGGTGGATGCTGCCATGAGAAGCTGGTAGTTGCTGGACTGTTCCTGGTTGAAGTAGCTGAGACCGACCTGAAGAACCCGGAGGTTTTCAGAATGGGTCACAACCAGAGGCCACATGAAACTGTTCCAGGAGCCAATGACATTGAACAGCGTTATGGTGGCAATTACCGAACGGGACAGGGGCAGTGCCACCCTCCAGAGATAACCGAACCTGCTGCAGCCGTCGAGTCTGGCGGCCTCATAAAGGGATTTCGGCAGTGTTTTGAAATGCTGCCTTAAAAGAAAGATGCTGAACACGTTGGCGGTCCAGGGAACTATCAGGGCCATATACGTATCCACCCAGCCAATTTTGGAGAGAAGCACATAACTTGGAGCCAGATAAACCGGCTGGGGCACCATCATGGTGGAAAGGAACAGCAGGAACATCATATCTCTGCCGGGATACTCCATGGTTGCGAAAGCATACGCCGCCAGAGAGGATGTAATCAGAACCCCGATGAGAGTCAGTCCTGTAACAAGCAACGTGTTAAGGAAATATGTCTGGAATGGAACCCTGTTCCAGGCCTCAACATAGTTGCTTAAGCCTCCCTGTTCCAAACTGGTGGAAACCATCCACAGGAAAGGCATCAGCATTATCAGGCTGCCTGCTATGAGGAAAAAGTGCTTGAGAATTCCTGCTGTTTTCATGAGTAATGCACCCTTTTCTCGCCTACTCTCCTTTGAATGATGGTAAGAATGAGAAGAACGAAGAACAGGAATACACTGATAGCACTTGCGTATCCGATGTCGAACCTGTCAAAGGCTTTCTGGAACAGATAGAAGACTATCACATTGGTGGTTCCCAGGGGCCCCCCTCCCGGAGGAGGAGTCATTACGTATACCAGGGCGAAGGTCTGGAAAGATGCAATGGTGCTCATTATAAGAACATAGAACGTGGTGGGGGAGAGAAGGGGCCAGGTAACATGCCTGAAGGTCCCCCACTTCCCGGCCCCGTCAAGTCTTGCAGCTTCGTAATATGTGTTTGAGATGTTCTCAAGGCCTGCCAAAAAAAGAACGGTGTTGTAACCTATGCTTTTCCAGACACTCACTATCATCAGTGACACAAGGGCAAGGCTTGGACCGGCTAGAATACCTTCCGGCTTGAGTCCCAGGGGAGCGAGCATCATCTCGAAGATACCTCTCGGTTCCCGGAGCCACATAAGAGGATCACCGCCAAAAGCTGTTATCACCCCGTTAATGGGACCGGCTTCCGGCTTGAAGAGCCATGTCCAGACCACGGAAACGGCAACCGCGGAAGTTACCACCGGGAGGAAATATATGGTTCTGTAGACGGTTTTACCCTTCAGCTCTCCCCTGAGGAGCATTGCAAGGAAAAGGGGTATAACTATTCCAGCGGGAACGACGCCCAGAACGAAAAAGACCGTATTGGAAACACTTTTCCAGAATCTGGCATCTGAAAACATTCTCTGATAGTTGTCCAGACCGGAAAAGCCGTGAAACCCGCCTATATCATAATCGGTGAAGGATGCGGTGAAGCTGGCCAGAATGGGTATGGTTCTGAAACAGATAACGATGATCAGTGCCGGCAGCAGGTAGAGATATGGGGTAAACCGGGAACCTTTTTTCATTTTCTCTCTCACTGGAACAGCGAATGGGTAAAGGTCATTGACTCTCCGTCGGTAAACAGGAAGATATTGCCATAAAGGTCCGTGCGCAAGATTTCAGCACCGACATTCTCCCACTCTTCCACAACGTCGGTATGAGGATGTCCGAAGGGGTTATTCCTGCCACAGCAGAAAACAGCCATCTGAGGGCGGGTTCTTCTGAACCAGGGAGGAAAGAGGGAAGACCTGCTGCCATGGTGGGGAACTTTCATAACAGTTACAGGAACCTGTTCCCCGGTCATTTTCATAATGGATTCAATCTCTATGTCCCCGGTGATCAAAAGGGAAAACCCTCCGCAAAGTACAAAGTAGACCGCCGACGCTTCATTGGGAGATCCCGCTCCCCTTTCAAGCCATACCACTTCTACTGAAACATCATCTGTCAATTCCCACCTGTCGCCCCGGTTTGCAGTTATGTATTCTACCCGTTCATCAAGGGCGTACTGCAGCAGTTCCTCATATACCGGGGACGGATGACTGATAGCAGGATCTATCAGCACTGGGCAGTGAAAAACCTCCATGGCATCCAGGCAGCCCCCGATGTGGTCAGCATGGGGATGTGTAAAGGCAATCACGGTGAGAGTATCGAAACCGCTTTCATGAAGCCTTTGAACTACGGGAGCCCTGATATTGCCTTCCCCGGGTGGTCCGCCGTCGATCAGCCAGGCTTCATTCCCCGCCTTCAGGGCTATGGCATCGCCATTACCCACATCCAGGAATACCACCGTTAAAAGGGTGTCGCCAGGAGCCCCGATTGGAATAGTATTCCCCTGGAATTCGGGAACTTCCACCGGCAGCGCAGATACATATGGATAGATGGATTCCAGGGTTCCAGGACCTATTCCAGGAACGAAGAGCAGTTCTTCAACGGAAAGGAAATCGGATATTGTTTCCCTGTAATCTATTATTGCATCTGCAGTGGCTCTTGAGATTCCCTGGATGTTTTCCAACTGGTTCCGGTTTGCAGAATTGATGTCCACGGGTGGAGGGTCCAACAGCGTTGACAGAACTATAATGGTTAATAATAACGACATACCCCTTGACACCCGCTTCAATGTTGGAGAGTGTAGTAATCTCTGAATATAGAACGAAAGGGGAAACCTGTTTGAAAAATATCTATTTTGTAATTCTTGCTCTGCTTTGTTCGGCATCCTTCGCCGGTCACCTGAGACTGGAAAACAGCGGATATGAAACCGTTGCCTACGTGCGCGAAGACGGCCGGATAGAAGATGCTTCATTCATGCCTCTCGGCAGGATGGTTACCGATGAAGACATGGACATGATAAGAATAGAAGACAACGATTTCAACGTGCTCGGCTACATAGACGGAGACGAATTTCTTGATTCGGACGAAGAGCCTATGTATGAGATAACCAGGGACGGCAGACTGAAAAACCACCGTTTCAGAGATGTGCTGACAATCCGCGATGACGGAACGGTTGAAACCCCGTCCTTCAACGTTGTTCTCTACACCGACGGTTCCCATGAAGACCTTAAACACCGTATAGCGGTTTATCTGATCTACTTCAGCGACCTGGTAGAAGAGTAAAACAAGTTTCCGCCGTCAGGTTGACGGCGGTTTCTTTGACTCCTATAGTAAACATATGTTTTCAAGGAGGTAGTCGATGAACAGTGATCTTACGGCCAGGCAGAAACAGTTTCTTGATTTCATAGAGAACTTCATTAATGAAAAGGGTTATCCTCCATCCATCAGGGAAACCCAGAAAGCCTTCAGCCTGAAGAGCACCAAGGGAGTCAAAGACCACATAGACAGGCTGGTGGAGAAGGGTTATCTGGAAAGGGAAAACGGCTCTGCAAGGGCTATTTCTCTGTGCTCTTCCCAGCGAAGCATACGAGGCTTTGTTCCCGTCTCCATAGCGCCTATTGTGGGTCGGGTTGCAGCTGGGTCGCCGATTCTTGCGGAAGAAAATGAAGAAGGATCCCTGCCTGTTCCGGAACGATTCAGGGGAATCAAGGGCCTTTTCTGGCTCAGGGTTCAGGGCGACAGCATGATAGAAGACGGCATCTTCCACAAAGACCTGGTGCTTGTTCATCCTGTGCCTTTCGTGGACCAGGGAACAATTGCGGTTGTGATGGTAGACGATGAGGCAACGGTAAAAAGATTTTACAGGTACGGAGATACTGTCAAGCTGGTACCGGGAAATCCTGATTTCAAGGTAATGGAATACTTCGGCAGGGAATGTGAAAACATCAGTCTTGTTGGCAAGGTTGCAGCCGTCTTCAGGTTTCTTTCCTGAAAAGCTCCTCTATCAGATCAACCACATCCCGCGGTGAGTTTGCCTTCAGCGCTCCCATGTGCTCTTCCGAACCTCCATAGCCGTATGCACATGCTATCGCTGGAAGGGAAAGTTCCCGGGCAGCCTGAATATCGTGGTATCTGTCCCCCACCATAACTGTGAAGTCGTATCCCTCCGCCAGGCGCTTCAAACGATTCGTTTTCGATGCTTCCGAACCCCTTCCCACAAGCTCCATGAAATAGCCTCGGATCCCAAGGCTTCCAGTCACCTCTTCCATGTAGTCCATATGGGCATTGGAAAGAACTGCCAGGTCGAAACCCCTCTCTTCGAGTTCGTCAAGCATCTTCACCGTTCCCGGATAAAGGGCTCCCCTTTCCGGTATCGTGACAGACTGATGGCGGCGGACACCCGCCATGAACCTTTCAAATGTTTCCCGGTCATTTCTTCCTGTGAGAACCCTGCAGAATTCCTCAAGCGGCTCTCCGTAAAGGGAGTTTATCAGGTCATACGAAGGTTCCTTTAAGCCGGTAACATCAGCAGCAGCCCTTGCAATTGCAGGAGCCAGAGCAAGTTCCGTATGATGCAGAGTGCCGTCCAGATCGAATACAACAATTTTTTTCAATATTCCTCCAGTCTCCGTGGAAAGGGGAATATATTACACCACATGAAAGCATCTTCACTTTTTGCCACTGATTTTGACGGAACCCTTATGAGAAGCGACGGCACCTTCAGCTCTGAAGACCTGGAGAGCCTCTGCAAACTGAGGGATTTGGGGTGTGCCGTGGTGCTTGCTTCCGGCAGAAGTCCCTTCTCTCTGGAACGTTGTCTTTCAGGAAGGAAAATTCCCGTGGAATGGTATGTTCTATCCTCCGGTGCAGGGATACTGAACCATCAGGGAACCGTTCAGGTCTCCCATACCTTATCGGCTGAGGAAACCCTGGAAGTGCATAAAGCTTTTGCTTCGCTTGGCATAGAAGACATCTCCATACAGGGCCCCTTCCCCGATGCCCACCGGCTGCATTGGGTTCCGGGAAACCACGGGAAAGACTTCAAAACCAGACTGGAGCTTTACCGAGGGTATTCAAAAGAAGTTAACTCTGCCGCCATTTCCGCCTCAGAGGTAATTGGCTTCGTGTCCCCTGAGGATTCTGACAATGTTATCGAAAACCTTAAGATCACACTTGGGAAGAGATTTTCAATTATCCGGGCAACCAGCCCCATAGACGGCCATACCGTTTGGATAGAGGTTTTTCCTGAAGGGGTGAGTAAGGCCTCGGGATGTGAATTCATACGCCGGGAACTGGGAATAGACCCTGAAAAAACTTCCGCAGTGGGCAATGACTGGAACGATCTTCACCTGCTGGACTGGGCGGCGAAACCATTCGTTGTTGAAAATTCACCGGAAAAGCTTAAGAAGCGCTACACAACAGTAGCTTCCAACGATAGCCATGGGGTTAAGAGTGCCGCAGAAAAGTGGCTGGATGTGATCTCATGAAGATATTCGCCCTTTCAGACCCTCACCTGGGTTTTGCAGTGAACAAACCAATGGATATTTTTGGTGACAGGTGGAAAGATCATCCGGCAAAGATCAGGGAACACTGGCTTGAATGTGTTTCCATGGATGATATGGTGCTTGTCCCCGGTGACATTTCCTGGGGAATGAACTACGCTCAGGCTGCTCCGGATCTTGCTTTTCTGGACGAGCTTCCCGGCAGGAAATACATCTGCCGCGGCAACCATGACTACTGGTGGACATCTCGGAAACAGGTGAATTCCCATACCGGACCATCAATAACCGTTCTTCAGAGAAGCGCAACACGCTGCCCCGGTTTCGTGCTTGGAGCCTCAAAGGGTTGGAGCACACCACTTTGGGATGGGTATAGACCTGCGGACGAAAAATACTATAAAAGAGAGTTGGTAAGGATGGAGATGACTCTGGAGAAAGCTGAGAACCTGGCTGAACCCGGAGACAGGATCGTTTACATGATGCACTACCCTCCCGTTGTTGACGGCCGTCCCTCAGAGTTTGCAGAGTATCTTGCTGAATCAGGCGTGTCTTTATGCGTATACGGGCATCTTCATGGTACGTGGCCGTCACAGGTAAACATGGAATACAGGGGAGTCAGGTTCAGAATCGCCTCGGCGGATTACCTGAACTTCAAACCCCTGGACATAACCGGAGAGGTTTTTAGCTGATGCTGCTTTCTGCAAACGGTTTAGGACTCGAGTTCGGTTCAGATGAGATATTCAATGGACTGAGCTTCAACATCAACAACGGAGACAGGGTTGCCCTTGTTGGAGTGAACGGAGCGGGAAAAACCTCACTGCTTCGCATTCTATGCGGAGAGCTGAACCCAACCCAGGGATACGTAAACACCTCCGGCGGTTTGAGAATAGGGTATCTCCCCCAGCAGATAAGTGAGTTCCCCGAGGGAACCCTTCTGGAAGCAGTTTGCGCAGGCTCAGGGGATGTGGCTGACGCCCTGAGCAGAGAGGCAGAGCTGCATGCCAGACTTGAAGAGGAGGGGGAGCTTAACAAGAACGTTGCAAGCGAACTGGCCATGGTTCAGGACAGAATACACTCAGCCGGCGGCTACAGCCTGCAGTCAAGGGCCGAAGCGGTGCTCTCCGGGCTGGGATTCTCTGTTGAAGACTTCTCGAAACCCTTATTGGACTTCTCCGGCGGATGGAAAATGAGAGCCATGCTTGGGACCATTCTTCTGGGAAACCCTGATCTGATCCTCCTGGATGAGCCCACCAATCACCTGGATCTGGATGCCAGGCTTTGGCTTGAGGAATTCCTTATCAGGTTCCGCGGTGCTGCATGGATAATCTCACATGATCCTGCATTCCTTGACAGAGTAATCAACAAGGTGGTGGAGCTGGAGTTTGGAGAGCTCAGCTCCTGGGGAGGCAACTACTCCTTCTACGTGGAAGAGAAGCTGAGACACAACGAACTTCTCGAGAAAGAGGCAAAAAAGGTTCAGGAGGAGAGGGACAGGCACGAAAGGTTCATCCGAAAATTCAAAGCCACGGAAAGCAAGCGTTTCCAGGTGCGAAGCAGGGAAAAAATGCTGGAGAAGCTGGAGGCGGTTCAAACCTACAGAAGTCCCAAAAGAATGATGATAAGGCCCCCGGACGTTCCCAGAAGCGGAACCAAGGTACTGGAACTTTCGGATGTATCCAAAGTCTATGACAAAACTGTTTTCTCCGGAGTAAACCTTGAGATACAAAGGGGAGACAGGATAGGGATCGTGGGCAGGAACGGCGGGGGAAAATCTACCCTGTCCAGACTCTTTGCGGGAATAGAGGAGCCAACTTCGGGTACGGTGGTTCAAGGTACAGGAGTTAAGATCGGCTATTACTCTCAGGAAGTGGACCTGCAGCTTAACGGTGAAAACACCGTTCTTTCACAGGTACACCAGGCCGCTCCGCATAGAAGCGAAAAAGAGATACGAAGCTATCTGGGAAGATATCTCTTTACCGGTGATGACGTGATGAAGCCGGTTTCGGTGCTTTCAGGAGGTGAGACCAGCAGACTGGCCCTGGCGGGAATCCTGATAAGACCCACCAATTTCCTCTTGCTGGACGAACCCACTAACCATCTGGATATTTTCAGCAGGGACGTACTGCAGGAAGCCCTGGCAGACTATACCGGCACCCTGGTTCTCATAAGCCATGACGAAAAGCTGCTTTCGGGCCTCTCTGAACGTCTATTCGTGGTAAAGGATCAGAAGGTGAAGCTATTTCCGGGAAGCTTCGGTGAATACGTGGCAAAGCTCAGGGAATACGCCGGAAACCAGCTTAATTCACAGCAGTACCGTAACAAAGAGCTGGAATCCTCACGGGAGGCTGAAAAAGAGAGAAAGCGCAGGGAAGCGGCTGAACGAAACGCAGCCTACAAGGAAAGAAGGAAAAAAGAGAAGCGTCTTGAGAGAGTGGAAAAGAAAATGAAACCACTGGAGGCAAGACGTGATGAAATAGAAGCTCTCTTCTCAGATCCTGAAGTTGTTTCCGACTCGGCAAGACTGGTAGAGCTTCAGAAGGAACACAGCTACCTGAGCGATCAGCTATCCCTTCTTGAAGAACAATGGATAGAAATAGCCGAATCCTCCTAAACGCAATTCTTCCTTTGACCTCCTTTCCCTTGTGCTACATCAGAACAAGGGCGTTGGCGCCTAAGGGTTGACTGGTAACTCAATTACAGGTCATGTAGCTGAGAATCAACTGAGTGCGATTAAAGAAATGCTGCTGGATTCATTGAATACTCAGGTGAAATTAGATAAAAGAATGAGGCTCTACTGCTCTTCGGAGAGGGATTCATAAGGAAACCCTTTTCAACCGAGAATCTTCTCATTTCTCGAGAAAACTGTAAAGAGTTACGGCAAGAAGCCGGTTACCTCCGCCAGAAGCTCTATGGTCGCCCTCTGATCAACCGGTGGAATACCCGCCCTGATTGCCGCGTTGTTAAGCAGTTCGCTTTCCGGTGAAGTGAATATTATGGGAAGCAGCTCATCACCGATAACGTC
Organism: uncultured bacterium; assembly: GCA_964571965.1. Classification (GTDB taxonomy): domain Bacteria; phylum Fermentibacterota; class Fermentibacteria; order Fermentibacterales; family JCC-6; genus Sabulitectum. Next base: position 9,985 of record CAZNFQ010000069.1, read on the forward strand.
CAGTGCTTCGGTTTCAGTCCATGTAACTCCGTCGAAATTCAGGCTGACTTCTCCAGCGGGAGTATAGGTGCCCCTCACTGAAGCTCCCTCGGGAAGTGCCATTCTGGCTACTATTCTTTCAAGAAGAGCCGCGGCGTAGGCCGCCCTGGAAGCGCTGCCGGCATTTCCCGGAAGCCTAACCTCGAGAATACCGGGGATCTCCGGCATTTCGAAGAGAGGAATGATTCCCGGTATGCTCTGAACAGCATGGCGTGCAACTGGAAGGGGAGAAGGCGAGGGAATCATTTTCCATGGAAGCAGTTCCGATCCGCCGGTACCCCTGATCCACACAAGAGAATTCTGTGAGCTTCCATGTGAAGGAAACTGGGAAGTGACCATGCTGTCTGCCAGAGCAAGAATCGGTGCCCATGTTTCTCCCCACCACTGATCCAGATCCCCGGGAACATATTCCAGATTGATGATGTCTCCCGGAGAACCCTGAAGCGTCCAGCTGACGAGAGTTTTCAATGGGATCGTACCCGATGGAATGATCTCGGTTCCCACACCCCGCCAGGCGGAAAGCTGGAAGTCTCCGGAATAGCCGCCTGCCCAGAACAGAAGAGTATTTTCAACGGGCAGAGAGAGAATGAGAGTATCAGGACCAGCCTCCAACCATCGGCTGCTCCTTACAGGCATCACCGGGAAAGAAGAGACCGAATCCTCCACCACCAGGTAACCGGGAAGGGCATTGGTATTCCATACAAGCTGGATCGTTCTTGCCCATAGCGAGCTGTCAGGAACCGTGCTGTCCGCAGCCAGTGTAGAGCAGATCCCGGTAAGCAGCTCTCCGGAACCCTCGGGGCCACGGAGTATATAGCCTGACCATGCTGAACGGGTAACCTGATAACCCTCGATGCCATAGGTCCACATTACTTCCAGCTGCTCTCCGGAAAGACCGGACCAGGGTTCTGCGGGAACCCCTGAAAGCATCACCACTGCGCAGTCTCCCTGTGGAAGCTGAATTGATGCCAGAGATAGAAGGAGCAATAGCGTCATTTCGACCTCCAGGGCTCGAGAACTCTTTCAAGCACGTGAGAACCCTCGAACCATGAGAGGGCAAAACCGTAGTTCGTCACTGGCACTCCTGCCTCTGCCAGGCGGCCGACTCTTGCTGCAAGTTTCTGCCTGCTTATCATGCAGCCTCCGCAGTGTATAACGAGGTCGTAGCTCCGCAGCCGGGAAGGATCAGGAAATTCCCTGCCGAAGGCATGATCCACGGTGATCCCAGGATAAAGGGCATCGAGCTTAACGGGTATCTGGACGGTGCCTATGTCTTCAGCAATTCTGTCGTGGTTGCAGGCCTCTGCAATGAGCACCCGGCTTTTGGAGTCCAGGCTGTTCATCCTGTCCACTCCCCGGGCAAACAGAGACATGTCTCCTCCTGCTGTCTGGTTTATCATCATTATGGAGAATGTGGTAAGGGGAATCCGTGGGGGAACCCACTTCGCCATCACGTCAATGGCCTGTGAGTCGGTTATTACAAGCTGAAGCCCTCCGCTTCCTTTTTCAAGGGCTTCCAGAAATTCCATGAACTTATTCTTCTCTCTATCTGCCAGCAGGGAAGAACCGCTTCTTGCAAGCGCCAGATCCGTTCTGTAGAGACCCACGGGAACCATCATGCGAAGAAGGTACTCCATGGCCATCT
>CAZNFQ010000070.1:0-8375 GCA_964571965.1 uncultured bacterium
GCGGCTTCACCGGTCTCACAGAATCCCTCTTCGCACTGCAGAAGCATGGAGCAGAACGTCTTTCCCATATACTCAACGGACTTTTCACTGGAATGATAGACGCCGTCCACAGGCATGGCGGTTTCGTGGCCAGTTTTGCGGGAGACGCCTTCACGTCTGTTTTCCCCGGAGACGATGGTTCCGGAGCCTATGAATGTTCACAGGAGATAAGGCACCTTGTTTCAGGGAAAGAAGAGGACCACATAACAGGCATAACCACAGGGATAGATGCCGGAGACATACAATGGAACATTTATGGCTCAGGTCCCTTCACCTATCTGTTTTCCGGGGAAGCAGTAAAGAGAGCTGCCTTCTGTCAGGCCGCAGCCTGCACAGGGGAAATATCCATTGCTTCAGGTGTCTGCGAACCAGGCAGACCACCGGGACCTTCCCATACCCCAAAATCCTGCGGCAGCCTGACCGAACTCTTCGTTCACAAGGATTTCATCGCAGAGGCCGGTTCCCCGGAATTCAGGGATGTGGCTTCGGTTTTCACCGGTTTCAGCGACATAGATGACATGGATGGATTCACCGACACGATAATAAGAACCGCACAGGAGTACGGCGGATATTTCAACCTTCTCGACTGCGGAGACAAGGGAAATATCGTGCTTACCATATTCGGTGCCCCGCTCTCTTCCGGTAAAAATGCCAGAAGAAGCGTTAATTTCGCAATGGAGATCAGGGAACGATACGGGGCAAAAACCAGAAGCGGTATTACATACGGCAGGGTCTTTGCCGGTTTCATAGGTTCTGCCGGGGTACGTGGTCACTACACCGTAATAGGTGACAAGGTCAACACCGCAGCCAGGCTCATGGAGATCTGTCCCCCTGGGGAGATACGCATCTCCGGAGAAATGGGCAGGTCTGCAGGCACTCTTTTTCAGCTGGAAAGATTTCCCGGGCCACCGGCCAGGGGAATTCTCGGGGCTCCCCCTTGCTACTCTGTGAGTGGAAGGGCTGCCCGGTCCGCTGGGCCTCTGTTCCAGGGAGGATTCTTCGGAAGGGAAAGCGAGCTCGGAGCAATTCTGAGTTTTGCCGAAAAAACCCGATCTGAAAACCGCACCGGTGTTCTGCTTGTTGCGGGAGAAGCGGGAATGGGTAAGACAAGACTGCTCTGGGAAACCCGGCAACTTCTTGAAGATAATGCAGCTGTCTACCTTAAGTGCGATGAGATACTTGCAAAAAGCCTGAACCCCATAGAAACCTTCTTCGAGGAGGTTTTCGGAACCTCCGGCCTGGAAGACCCGAATGTATCGGAGGAAGCCTTCGAAAAGAGTTTCATCGAACTGACCGGTACTCCGGGATACCACGGAGAAAAACTGAAAAAGCTCAAGCATGTCGTAAAAGGTTTCATGGGCATTCATGAATCTCCTGAGTACATCAGCCTCGACGGAAAATCCAGATTAGACAACACAATTCTCTCCTTCGTCCACCTGGCGGGTCTCATAGCAGGGAACAGAAGGCCCTTTATAGTGGTGGACGACTTCCAGTGGGCGGACCCGGACACACTTTCCGCACTGAAGGACATCTTCACCCAGATGGATATTGACCATCCGCTGATAGCCCTTCTGTACAGACCCTCCCCGGGAGCCCGGGCGGAAGACGCGGTTCCCCCGAACTCTCCTGAACTTAGCATCGTTCTCACTCCAATGGAAAAACACCACCAGATGGACCTTCTGGAAAGCTCTCTTCCCCGCCCGCCATCGGAAACTTTACGCCGTACCATTGCGGAAAAGGCCGAGGGAAACCCCTTCTACATGGAACAGATGCTCAAGTACCTCGTTGACAGGAAGCTTCTGGACTTCACCGGTGAACTGGCGGAACTTACCTCACATACTGTGCAGCTTCCGGGAAGCATAATCGAAGTAATCATATCCCGTGTTGACGCCCTTGAAGAGGAGATAAGACAGACGGTGAAAAGGGCTTCTGTTCTTGGCAGAAGTTTCAACACCAGGGTTTTGTCGGAAATGCGGAGAGGAATTCCGATAGAAGGCCACCTCTCCACGGCCTCTGAGGCGGGGCTTTGGAACAGGGTATCAGAGCTTCAATACATCTTCAGTCACGGGCTGATCAGAGATGCCGTTTACGGAATGCAGATGGAGGGCCAGCTCTCGAAGCTGCATCTCCTTGCCGGAGAAATAATAGAGGAGCTCTATGGTGACGACGAGAGAATGTATACCGACCTGTCATACCACTTCGAGAAAAGCGGGCGAAAAGCTTCCATGCTGGAATACACTCTCAAGGCCGCCGTCTACGCCAGGGATAACTTCAGGAACCGCGAAGCCGTGGAAATGTACCAGAAGTACATAGCGAATCAGCCTGACCCGTCGAAGGTAAATGATGCCAGGCTGAAACTTGCCGGTGTATACGAGCTGATAGCTGACTGGCAGGAAGCTCTGAACCTCTACGACAAAGTGATATACTCTTCAGAAACAGATAGATCCCATCTGGCTGAAGCTCTTAACGGGAAGGGATTCCTAAGGCACAGAATGGCCGAAAACGGAGAAGCACTGGAATGTCTTTCCCTGGCGGAAAAAGCCTTCGCCGAACTTGGGGACGGGATCAGACTTGCCCATGTAAGGAACAACATCGGCACAGTCTACATAGACCTGAACAGGTATGATGTAGCTATATCGGTACTTGAGAGCGCCCTTGCCCGAAGCCAAAAGGATGATGAGGAATCGCGTGAGTTGGTGATGTACATCTGCAGCAACCTGGGGCTGATCTACCAGAGGATGAATCATCTGGAGAAGGCGGAAGGCTATTTCAGAAAAAGCATCGAAGCCACTGCCCCTTTTAACAGAAGAAGGAACATCGCCCTGCTCAACCTGGGCAATGTGAAATATCTCCAGAGCAAAGTTAACGAAGCTGAAACGATTTACCGTGAAACAATGGAAATAGCCGGCGAAATGGGAGACAGACATGTGGTAAGGGTTCTCATGAACAACATAGCCGCCATCCACTCCGCCAGGGGCGAGTTCACCCAGGCTCTCGAGATGTACGAAGAAGCTCTGAACCTTGCCCAAAGAATGAATGACAGAAAGGGAATGCGTCTTCTGAATCAGAGCATCGGTGAAATCAGATCATTCCTGGGTGACTACACCGGCTCGGAGCAATACCTGGCAAAAGCTGTGGAGATCGCAGAAGAACTGGGGGATGAAAGGGCCCTGGGCAGTGCCCTTGGCAAAACCGGTCAGATGCTGATGATGAAAGGTGATAACAGCCGGGCTTTGGAACGCCTGAGGGAGGCGGTAAGGTTTTCAACCAATGCAGGCGACTTACAGAATGCCTGGGAATTCATGTTCGCCATGGCCAGTGTCATCCGCTGCAGTGATAATGCTGCAGGGCTTCCGGAAATTGCAGAGAGCATGGAAGACATACCGGAATCAAGGGTAGACACAATGAACCTCTGGCGTCTGCCCATTGTCAGAATGTGGGTGGAAAAAGCCTCGGGAAACCCTGAGAGAGCACTGGAAATAGCAGAAGACACCGTAAAACGCTTCCCCGGTACCGAAGGAGAGGCGCTGGCATGGCTTACCTGCTTCGAAATAACAGGGAACCACACCCACAGAGAGAATTCTCTCAGGGCATACACTGCGGTTCACGCAGACAATCCCATAGCATTCTACCGGGAAATCATCGATTCCCTCAGCTGACCGCTCCTGAAGATCTGCCCGATGAGTGGTCGACTTGCACCACGGAACGAGGGAAAAATCCATTCTCGCCGTATATTCAGACGAAAAGTCACCGAGATTCATAAGCCATAGCAGGGAGTACAGAATGAGCAGAATGCCCGACTGGGTTACAGGTTTTCCGGGAGCGGTCACAGTATCCGACGCTGACCACAGGGTAGTGTTCATGAACGACGCCGCAGCGAGCACATGGGAATCAAAGGGAGGAAAGTCCCTTGTGGGAAAGAATCTCCTTGACTGCCACAATGACCGATCAAAGGCCATAATAGAGGAACTGCTGTCTTCAGGGGGCACCAACGTCTACACCGTTGAGAAGAATGGAGTCCGGAAACTCATATATCAGAGTGCCTGGAAGGACCCTTCGGGAGGTGTGGCAGGCCTTGTGGAGATTTCACTGGTTCTTCCAGAAGAAATACCCCATATGGTCAGGGAATCACTTCCACTGCCAGAATAGGTAGAACATTGGCCCGGTCAGGGTTTCATTCACTTCCGGGAATGAAATGGAGACCAGCGCCAGTTCCGCACCCATGTTTCTAAAAAAAGGCTGCTGCATCCCGGTAAACGGAGCGATCCTTACGCCTGCTGCAAGCTGATCCTTGCCAGGCACATTATCCAGGTAAACGAAGGTAGTTCCCCGGGAAACGCTGGAATGAACCGAAAGCCATCGGTTCACCACCCAGCTGAGGCCTAATGAGATGTCTCCCTTGATAATGTCGTTCTGCATTGTGGTTCTGAAAGGTGTACGCTGGCCATTATCGATCTCCAGGGTTTCCGAATATGTAACACCGGGTGAAATGTTCAGGTCAATACCGGATGAAAGTCTCCAGGTAAGATTGACCCTGTTATACCAGCTGTTTCCCCTTCTTTTAACATTCAGGTATTCGTAGTCTTCGAGCAGATTGACGGTATCCGGAAGGTACTGGTACATGGACTCGAAAGCAGTTGAAGGCACCGCTCCCCTCTGCTGAAACAGCCTGACTCTTGCGTTGACGCCTGGAACGCCCCCCAGCCAGCATTCAGCGTCCAGCTCCAGGGTGATGTTATCTGTAGCACCCCACATCACCCAGCCCGGGGTAAGGGGAAAATTGAACACCCATTCATTTTGATCAAGGGTGTATGCCGTGAAGCTGTCCATGGGATGCAGCATCGTTCTCTGGGGAGGAGAATCCCCCTGGGCCCCATTGGCTAAAACCGAAGCGAAAAGAAAAACAGCAGAAACTATTGCGGTGATCATAGATCCTCTCTGCCGTTCGTGCCTTGGACAAGCACCCTTCAGGCAAGTAACATGCAAAGGAAACAACTCCCGAAGGGTTCCGTTGAATTCCGGAACGGGTTATGCTTTTGCCTTCTTGGCCTTCTTCTCCTTGCGCTTTTCCTTCAGGGTCTTTTCAGGCTTCTGCTTAACGTTCTTCCTGGCATCCTGTCCCTTGGCCATGGCCTCCTCCTTTCCCGTTACAACTGTGCCTAATATAGCTGTTCGATAAGCAAGCAGGCTCTCCCGGGGCATGGAACGGAAGGAATAGCAAAGACCCCGTTCATGTAGCACCTGTACGAAACCCTTACCGAAAGACAGGAACAATGAGAATAACGAAGCACATGATAACCGCTTTCCTTTTGATTACAAGTGCGTCCTACGGACGGAATTTCCATGAAATCATTCAGAACTGCCCTGATTTCCAGTATGAACATTACACGGTTCGTCCATACATCAGTGCTGCAATAGAATTACAGGATATGGGCAGAGAACAGGCAGTATTCGTTCTCAGGGAATGCTGCGAAAATGGAGAAAACCAGAACAGGGTAATTATTCTGTGCCGTATGCTTTTTGAAAGGGAAGGTGATATGCGCCGCCCCATGATCGGAGCTGCCGCATTTCCCGGAAACTCTACCTACGCTGACTGGCCCTCAGAACCAATTGAACTGGTGCAGAACATTCCCTTTCTCATCGCTCGCGGATACTCTTTGGGGGGATTGCCGGAGTGCGCAATGGACTACCTGGAGTATTGCGAGCTTCAGTGCGCATGGAGGAATGAAATTTATGTCATGCCCTCTGATGCTGACCTGCTGGCCTCATTAAATGAACTATTGAACTCAGAGAAGTGGCAGACGTCCTTAACCGATGAAGAAGAGCAATTCTTCAGATCTCAAACAGGCATTTGACCCCGGGTGTTAATGGACGGGTAGAATCGGCACGTAAAGAAAAAGGGCGGGAAGCACCCGCCCTTTCTCTTTTTATCAGAATCTATCTGGCTACAACGAGACTGGTTATACCAGTCCAGTCGGCGGTTGCAATCCTTATATGGTATACACCGGAAGGAATTGCAGAGCCGTTCGCGCCTTCGAGGTTCCAGACAAGAGTGTGCTGACCCGCGGCCATCTCTTCAGCGGCAAGGGTCGTGACGATTCTGCCCGTCACATCGTAGACATCAACTCTTGCATTGCCGGCGGCAGCAAGACTGAAGGGAATTGTAGCGCTGCTCATGGCAGGGCTGGGATAGGCAGAGCCTGCGTTGTTGATGAAGACCGGGTTTTCTCCCTCTTCAATTTCTACACCGGTAACGTTTATGGAGCCCTGGTAGGAGACTTTGTCTTGTGCCCATGCCACTACGGACATAGTACCGAGGGTAGTGGGGTTCACGGAGAGAGTTACCTGACCGCTGCTGTTCGTGGTGCCTATTTCGTAGACTTCTCCGGTCTGCCAGTTACCCTTCTGTATGCAGACCCTTGCTCCGTTAACGGGAGAGCCACCGGAAGTTACCGTAACGGTAACGTTACCGGCGCCGGAGATACTTGCGGGATGTGCCGCGGAAAGGTTCGGAGCATCAACGTTCCACATGGGAAGCTCCGGGTCACCGAAGAGGTTGTACTCTTTGAGGCACCAGTCATAGTATGCGTCAGCGGGAGGAGAAAGTTCATCGCCGCCCATGGCGTGGGCAACTCCGAGATTGTAAATGTCGTTGTTCCACATCACGTCGTAAAATGACAGACAGATCGCTTCACTTAACTGGCCGGGTTGTGTTGTATCGCCCCATCCGAACCTTGCGTTGAATGCACCGAAACCGCCGCCGTTGGGAGAGTTCAGCCAGGCATCACCACAGCATTCATATCCATCCAGATGGCCGATCAAACAGGCAAATGAATTCCAGATGGCCGGAAGATTACCGCTGCTGATGTTTGTCTGGCTCATGATCTGGCTGACAGTGTAATTACTGCCGTAAGAGGTATACATACCGGTTTCTGATCCATGGCTTCCGTGGAAGATCTGATGAGGCCCGTCGTTGATCATGGCATATGTAATTGCGCTGCTGTTATTACCGGTTGATTCATAGCACTTGGCTTCGCCCCAGCCGCTTGGAAGGTAATTGTTAGAGATCGCTTCTGCATCTGCGGATGCGTACATTGGATCACCGGTGTAATAATTATCCCACAGATAACCTGTTGAATATCCCATCCTCATTTCTATCGGGGAGGTTTCGAAGTAGTCGGAAGCTGCAATGCGTTCGTAATCGTAAACCTTGCTGTTGAAGATCGTGCACTCTCCCGTTGAGTTCACGCTTGCTCTTCCCACCCAGAGATCGGGATGGTAGTCGACATTGTCCACTCCGTATTCACCCCAGACATGGTTCCCGTTGCTGTCCCAGAGGTCGGCGCCGGGAGAGGTGTCATTTATGTCGGCAAAGTACATGTCGACAGGTGGATATTCCGTGTACCCGCCGGCAGAGATCTTCACGTCTCTTCCGGCGATAATGTTATCGTCGCCGTAGATCAGCACGTATTCGACGCCCTCGTCACGGCAATCGGTAAGGAACGCGCGGATCTCCTGCTGAAGATCATAACATGAGTAATTAGTCTGAATGTATGTTGTCGTATAGACGTTCGTTGGGATACCTTTTGAGGTTTTCCAGTCTGCAAGGTTCTGGGCGTAGCTCTGGTATGCTGAAGTACAGATGATCACGTACTCGCCGTAGGTGAGGTCCCTGGAATCAATTATTGCCGCACCGGAACTGGAAACAGCCTCGGGGTTCACCACCGAATTCCTGACTATTTCCTGTGAACGGAGTTCACTCTGAAGGCTTCTTCTGATCACCGTGGATGCTTCAGTACTGGATTCATAGGTCACGTTCAGGGTAAGATTCGTAAGGACTTCAGCGGTTCCGCTTGCCGGATTCCATCTTACAGGGCATACCGAGACGTATGCTACCGGTATTCCCATGATAACGCTGGAGCCATCGAAACTTACCGGCTCGCTGGGATACGCAGTGGTCAAGCCGTAAATTGCAGGATCAGGCTCGACGCTGTAGACTTCGCGCTCTACAGAAAATGGCTGTGGCGCTGCCGCAGGAATAACTGTCATGCGGCCGCGGATACTTGTGTATTCAGCATCCGCTATCTCAATGCCTGTTGCGATGCATCCTGTTGGAAGCGCTATTCTGGCTGAGAAAACAGGAAGGCTGGGTTCACCCTCGGCACCCATAAGCCTCATTCCTGTACCAATTACCCTCGTGTAGATCCCGGCTTCCTCAAAACTGATCCGGGAAGCATCTACGGTTATGGGAACCGTCAATTCACCTGCAGAAACACTGAAAGCTGCTGCCATGAGAATGGCAAAATACAGAAATTTCATTTTCTTCCTTTCTTTGA
>CAZNFQ010000070.1:8475-11542 GCA_964571965.1 uncultured bacterium
GACGGCACAGGTGATGCCGGGCTTACTACTCAGTTCGCCAGCGACAACAACTTTGCCGGTAATTCATTCGACGTTGTTGCTACCCAGGAGGTAACCATCGACGGGTTTGACCTTAACCTCGACAATTCAATTCTCCCCGAGTTCACAATTGATGTCTATTACCGTGAAGGTACTGCCAACGGATTCGAAACAAGCGCCGCCGGTTGGACCCTTCTCGGATCAGAGGTCGTTACTGCAGCAGGACTTGACCTTCCTTCACATTGCAATATCGGCGGGTTGAACATCCCAGCCGGTACCACGATAGGCTTCATTATCACATCCGAAGAATCTGTTTCAGGAGTTGGTGATTTCTGCTACACTAACGGCGGACCGAACACCTACTCCGATGCTTACATCGATATAACAACTTACCGCGGTCTTTCTGACGGATTCCCTCCTGCCAGCACATTCGCATATCGCTCCTGGAATGGAACGGTTTACTACTGGTTCGGAGATTCTCTCGATCGCGCAACATGGGGTTCGATCAAAGTCGGTTACTAGAAATTAGTTTTTCTCAGACCGGATCTTACCGCAGGCAGAACTTTTGTTTTGCCTGCGGTTTTTTATTCACCAATAATCCCTATGCCGCCGGACAGGGAACAATGCTGTAGTTGCTTACTTATTCTCACGGTTTCATACTGATCTGTCTGCAGGAGGCTTCAAAGCGGTTATGCATGCAATGTCCGGGGAAACAGCTGCATACTGTGTGGGTTCACTGACACTGTTTTATAATATTCGCATACTCTGGATTCGTAAAAGCAATAAAGCAGTGTTTGGTTCCCGGCCGGAATACCGCAGACAGAGGATCTCTTCAGTTGACTATCAGGGAGGGCTTAATTGAGAAAAATCGCTGTAGTTATACCCTGTCTTAATGAAGAACTCACCATAGGCAAAGTGATAAGTGATTTTCAAAGGGTTCTTCCCGAAGCTGATATCTATGTAGTTGACAACAACTCAACAGATTCAACTGTCTCGATCGCTAACCAGAATAATGCTTCAGTTATCACTGAAAAACAGCGTGGCAAGGGATTTGCCGTGCGCAAGGCATTCAGGAAAATAGAAGCAGACATCTACATTCTTGTTGATGGAGATGATACCTATCCTGCTGAGCAGGTGGTTTCCATGCTGGCTCCCGTCATTAATGATACTGCTGATATCGTTGTAGGTACTAGACTTAGCCAGGATGCCAACAGCACGTTCCGCACTCGCAACAGGCTTGGGAATCTGTTCTTCAAGCAAACCATAAACACCCTTTTCAAAGCTGATCTTACAGATATTCTATCGGGATACAGAGTTATGACCCGGGATTTCGTCAAGAGAATGCAGATACTTTCAAAGGGTTTCGAGATAGAGACAGAACTGACAATAATGGCTTTGAACAGGGGTTTCAGAATCATTGAGATCCCAGTTGACCTCAGGTCAAGACCCCTGGGAAGTTTTTCAAAGATCAGAGTAATGGGGGATGGTTTTCGAATTCTTCGCGAGCTTGTTTCCCTTTTCTGTTACTACAAACCGCTTTCCTTCTTTGGAGGTCTGGGATTGCTGGAGATTTTCTTTTCCATACTTTATCTTATTTTGAATGCGAATGGTGGAGAACCTGATGTTGTAACAGCAACACTTTCCATTGGATTGGCGCTGGCAGGACTTCTGTCTGTCTCCGTGGGTGGAATTCTTCATGTAACCACACGACGTTTTCAGGAGCTCGATCAGAGATTGGATCTGCTGAATGATGAAATTATCAGAACCCGCTGACAACGTTCGAAATCGCATCATTGCTTCAATTCTTCTGTTTCTGGTGCCGATTACGATATACATTTCCAGTCTGACATATGTCGCCTCCGGAGACACGGAGGCATCAGAACTTCTTGCAGTAACACTTATCAGAGAAGGCAATTTCGACTTCAATGAGTTTTTTGATCAGGGCGAAGAAATGCCATATTCCTTCACTGTTTCCAGGGGCAGAATCGTCAATCTCTACTCCGTTGTTGCCGGAATGATGAATGTCCCTGTGTTTTTTGCAGCAGACCTGGCAGGAATTGATATAGAGGAAAAACTCCTTCCCCTGAATGTGGTTTCCATGTCTCTTCTCGCTGCACTATCCACGGTTCTCATGTTCCACATCCTTCTGAAAAAGAAGTTCTCGATCGGTCTGTCTGCTTTGCTTGCCGTGGTGTTTGCGTTTGGAACCCTGGTCTGGAGCGTAACTGCAAGGGGAACATGGCAGCACGGTCCTTCAATATTCTTTCTCTGTGCAGGAATGCTTCTGTTTTTTACCGAAAATCGCAAAGCATTCGCATGGGCCGGTTTCTTCTTCGCGCTCATGTGCGTTAACCGCCCGGTGAACTGTCTGATAGTTGCCCCGTTCTACGCTTACACATTGGTCCGAAACAGGAGAGATTTCTTTTTGCTTATGTTGACAAGCTTGATTCCTCTGGCATTTCTGGCGTGGTATTCTCTTGAGTACTGGGGTTCTCTGCTTTCTCTCGGTCAGGGTCAGAGTGGGAAATTTACTAATGATCCCTGGCTGGGGATCCCTGGTCTGCTTGTATCGCCTGCAAGAGGTCTTCTTGTTTTCTCTCCTGTATTCATTTTTGCAATTCTGTACATGATAAAGGATGTTTTTTCCAAGGGTGGAAACATCCTTTACCGATATGTTTCCGTTGGTTTTTTTATGACCCTTATCATCTACATGTTCTGGGAAAGATGGTATGCAGGGCACTGTTTCGGTTACAGGTATCTTTCCGAGTACATTCCCATCATGATTCTTTTCATAGCAGAAGGATGGAACAGGTATGTGAAGCCCAGGTCGTGGACCAGGATCCTTTTCGGGGTTCTGTTTTTTCTGTCAGTCTACTTCAACTTCCTGGGAGCATTCATCTTCCCTTCGGACTTCAACACTGTGCCCAATAACATCGACTTCAATCCCGACAGGCTGTGGACCATTAAGGATACAGAACTGCTCAGGCTTAATGACATGTTCATTGAAAAAGTGACCAACAAACTCAGCAGTTTTTAGTTGGCGGAGCAG
>CAZNFQ010000071.1:0-11494 GCA_964571965.1 uncultured bacterium
GTGTGCCCAGTGTTACGATTCCGGTGTCGTTCAGGCCGATGAAGCAGAGGAAGAGGCCGATGCCCACGGCGAATGCGATCTTAAGGCCCTGGGGCACCGATTCTGCCAGCCAGCTCCTTGCCCCTGCCAGTGTGAGAATGGTGAAGAGCACTCCCCCTATGAAAATGGCGCCCAGGGCGGTTTGCCAGGAGTAGCCCAGAACCCCTGTAACAGTGTATGCAATGAAGGCATTCTCACCCATGTAAGGGGCTATGGCGAAGGGTCTTTTTGCGTAAATTCCCATGAGCATGGTTCCGAAGAAGGCCGCCAGTATGGTGGCAACCATGGATGGGGCCTTGGGAATGCCAGCTGCCGCAAGGATCGCAGGGTTTACGATTATTATGTAGGCCATTGTGAGGAATGTTGTTGTGCCGGCGATGGTTTCAGTTTTCCAGTCGGTACCCAGTTCGTCCAGCTTGAAGAACTCTCTTGCCTTCACTTCGTGCTCCTTCTGTCTGGTTTTTTCCTTAAAAATAGTTGCGGGAGCAAATTCAGGAGGTTTCGGTCAGCTCTTTCCTTGTGAATCTTACCATCCGCAATAACTCCCGAAGACGAGTAAGGCCCTGCCAGGGGAAGACTATGGGAATTGTAACGAGGAATACCATGTTGGCAATGGGTTTCATTTTCGGGATCATCATTTTCTTGAACAGGGGCTTCATGAATCTGGGAAGTTTTACGTACACCGCCATCATCTTGGCCAGTACGTAGGCCTCATCTTTGTCCGGGTGTTTCAGAACGCTTTCACCCACTATGGATCCCTCTCCACGGTTGATCATTGCCTCTGTTTCATCATCGATCAGGCCCATTTCCCTGCCAATTCTGAAAACATCGGTTTCCGGGAAGGGAAAGAGTATGTGGGATTGAACCGCGGAAGGATCCAGTTCGTCCACCAGGTCTATTGTCTCCCACATCTGGTCCACTGACTCGCCGGGGAAACAGAACACAGCGGATAACTCAATAGGGATCTTGTGTTTCTTCACAGTTTCAACGCTCTTGCGGATATCTTCATCGGGAGTATTCCTGTGGAGGATCTCTCCCCGCAGGGTTTCATTACCTGCATCGATTCCGATGAAAAGATTGCTGCAGCCCATTCCTTTCAGGAGAGCCACCGACTCTTCGTCTATCTTTGTGGGAAAGGCATTGCAGGAAAAAGGCAGGTGAATATCCTTTATGTACATTTCCCCGAAATCCTGAAGCCATTTTCTGTTCATCATGAACAGGTCGTCCTGGAAACTCAGCCTCTTCGCTGAATACTTTTCCTTGTAGAGTTTGAGCTCGGATATCATGTTCGCAGGGGTTCTTCTCCTTATGTACGTGCCTTTACCCTTGTACATTTTTCTGCACACGTTGTTGTGGCAGTAGGAACAGCTGAAAGGACAGCCCCGGCCGCTGATAACCTGTATGAGGTCCTTGAAGCAGCCGTACTTGTAGAAAATTTCCTTGTCCGGGAAGGGGAGAGAGTCCAGATCCTCTATCAGGGGTCTCAGTTCGTTCCTGGTTATGGTGCCGTCTGCAGCTTTCAGCCAGATGTTCCTGACATCTGATATGTCCCTTCCCTCTTCCATTCTGTTAACGAGCTCAAGGAAGGCCATCTCACCCTCGCCGCGGCATATCATGTCTATGTCCGGATTGGAGATAACGAATTCAGGCAGGGATGTGGGCTGAATGCCGCCGACGATGATCGGAACTCCCAGTCTTTTCTTCATGATATGGGCGATCCTGGAAACTATGGGATATTCGCTGGTGGTGGAGGAGAATGCCACAAGATCAGGGGAGAATTTCTCGGCCCTCTGTATCATCAGCTCTTCGTTATGAAGAGACTTGAGCATTTTGCTCTTCCAGTAGAAATTGTTGTCGAGTCCCGGATCGAAGATAAGGTCAACCTGGTGACCGGCTTGTTTCAGTACAGCCGATAGATACTCTATACCGAGGCTTTCTCTGCCTCTATAGTAAAAAAGAACTTTCATGTCTCTCCTGCTAACCAGCGGGGAATAGCTGGCGGAAGTTCCTTGAATGGTCTTATTCACTGGTTTATTACCTGTAGCATATTGAATTGTCTGATGTGTAAACAGCCCGGAAGGGATCTGAGAAATTCCAGTGGCAGGGTAACATGGACACTGAATTCTGACAAGAGTACTAACGCCGTCATGGCAGCAGAATCGCACCGTTCAGGTTCTGAGTGATCCTGTGAGGGTCTGATACGAAGTAAATTACCGCCGAGGCAGTAAATTCAACAGCCTGAAGTTAATGGGATAATGAGTCAGCCGGCGCTTGCTGTCCGCTGTCCCTTCTCCATTCAGAATTGAGCCTTGATCCCGGCCCAGCTGTTTCTTTCCAGGGAAGTCTGATCGATCACCATGTCGAATCGGCAGATATAGGTGGAGCCGCCGCTGGTGTAAGACCAGTAGAAGGTGTCCAGTAATTCCCAATAGGTGAGTCCCAGTGATGTGGAGGCCGTTTCCGGGAGGCTTGCGGTTCCAACGTATTCAGCCACTTCCCTGTCGTCGGTGGTGAATACCCAGATGTGGGGAGTGTCGAAGGTGGTTACGCAAAGGTAATTCACCGTGCCTTCCGTGAAGGCGGTTATTCCGCTGAGCTGACCGGGAATGTATGAGGAGATGTCTGACCATGTGCTGATCTCTGACATGGGATCCCATGCCACAACCCTGTGGAGGCTGCCCTGGCTTGCGGTCTGCCAGAAGAGGTCGTCGTTGTAATCCATACCTCTGCCGTTCTGCCCTGCGCCGTTTTCCTGGGTGAACCAGTTCTCAGAATCATAGCCGAAGAACGATGTGTCGCTCTGGTCGTTTGTGTAGAGCAGCTCTTCGCCAAAGAATGCAACACCCCATGGGTTCTGATTCATGGCGCTGAGAGGCAGCTGGTCCAGAGAGTCCATGCTGACCGGTTCAAGGCCGAAAAGCATATGATCGGTGCCGCTTACCGCCAGAAGCCGCGGCCAGCCGTCATTGTCGAAACTCAGCCCCAGGATATCGTCTGTGAACTGGATCTGCCGGGTGGAGACCGGGGTTATGGTGATGGCCCTGCTTGCCCCGGGGTTGTTTACTTCAGCCGCTGCGGTTTGTGTATTTGTCATGATCAGGACTGCTGTGAATAACGGTGACATCTCTCCCCTACCTGAACATTGCCTTGATGGAACCCAGGGTGGTGGGGATGAGGCTCTGTCCGCTGGTTATCACCTGGAAGTTGTCTGCAAGCATGGCTGGCTGCTGGTCGTCATAGAACATGGCGAAGCCTGAGAGACCGTTACCCAGAAGATGCGTGGTGTCGTAGACCTTGGTTACCTGCTCATTGTCGATAAAGAGGGTGAGGGCCACAGGGTCTGTTCCTTCTGTGTGCAGTCTGATGTTTGCCCAGGAACCGGGGGTAAGAATGGGCCCCAGGTCTGAGTAGAGCAGTTCGTATTCCCCCTCGGCGTTCACATAGGCAATGTAAGCATAGGTTAACGAGCCGAAGAAAACGGTCAAACCCGCCGCGTAGGAGCCTCCGGCCATTATGTCCAGCCTTGCGTACACGTTGGAGAAACTGCCGGTACCTTCCGGGGCGAAGTCCATTTCAACGGAGCCGTCGGCCCAGAAGCCTGCTGCGGTGCAGATGTAGCCTATGAATGCCGAGTCGGGGAAAACGGCTTCAATGACGTTGTTGCTTCCCTGTTCGGCGATTTGAACGTAGCCGCCGTCAGGTTCTTTATCCCAGTTCGGAGAGGACTCCAGATGGTCTCCCGGGGTGTATGACTGGAAGTCATCGGTGAAATCACCCATTGCAGTGAAGGCCACCGCCGCGATTATCATCAGGGTTGTTTTCATTCTGTTCCTCTTCTGAAAAAAAGGCCGGAGCTTTCGCCCCGGCCTTGGAATATTCTTTTAGTCGGTTTCAGGCCTGTGGCCCTGCTGGGACCCTTCAATGCCGTGGGGGTCGGGGTGGTGGCCGCCTTCTTCGGTTCCATCGAAGTCGTGCTGCCACTGAGGGTTGTAGGGATCCACATGGCGTCTGTCGTTGTCGTTCAGCTGATCCGGTTCAGAAGGTCTGGGGGAGAAACCTGCAACTGCCGGTTCTTCTTCCTCTTCCTGGCCGGGGTCGTTATGGGCAACCGCCGGGGAGCCGGATGTCTGGGGCTTGCTGTCTACAACCGAGGGCTGAGAGCCGCCTGCGCTGCTGAGGTTGCCTGTGTTTCTGCCGCTGTTGGCGATGGACGTGAAATTGCCCGACTGCCTTGCTATCTGCACTGCTGAGTAATTGCCTGTGGCGGTTTGCGCTACGTGGGTATGCTGCTGGTGCATCTGCTGAAGGGTGCTGCCTCTGCTCTCATCGGCATTTTCCGTGCCGAAGGATTTTGGAATGAACACCGTTTGAGATGACGGAGCGGTGAGAACAGGGTCGGTGGTTTCAGTTACGGTGGCGATCCTTACTATTCTGCCCCGGTCTTCTCCCTGGGCGGGAGGAGCGACACTTATGGCTGGTGTGGTGTCGTTGGCGTTACCGGAACCTGAAGAGCGGTAACTCTGAAGGTCGTTCAGACCTATCAGATTGGATACTGAAGGATACTCCACGTGCATTGGAGCATTCATTGTTTGTGTTGTACTGACACTGAGAAACAGCGCGAATGCCATTCCCAGCACCAGCCCGCCGGAAAGAGAAACTACTTTCTCAGTCATTCTGTCTGTACCTCCACAACCTCACTAGAGTCCTGAACAGGGCTTTCAGTATTAACGCTCCCGCTTAAATACAGAACAAGAGCAATCCCAATAAGAAAGCCGATAATGGCGTGCGACCAGTTCAGCGATCTCAAAATATCCCCCTCAAGCTAACTATTCTAATTACACTATTGCCTAACAGCCAGTGCAATGTAAAGTTCCGGTTTTTTCAGTCTGCTGCTTCCATCCGGCGTCCGGCTGCCGCGGGTAAAGTGCAGGACTCTCTGTTTCGCCCTTCTAATGGGCTTTTTCGCTATGCTGCGGCATTGTAAACCGGCTTTTCATGCCGGGTTTCCAATTGTTCTGCTTCAAGGGTCTCCGCTTCCATTGCCCGGCTCGACTGCAGTTCAAGGCAAATTTTTCCATACAAGCGGTACCGCGGAGTCCCTGAAAACACTGATAATATAAGATCAGGTGAAAGGGTCGTACTCTAGGGAGATGTAGAGTGTTTTGTTATTATACCCTTCATCGGAACGAAGTTTATTCTTTTTTGAAGGGATCTCCATGGGCATTCATCTGGTCACGGGCGGCGCGGGTTTCATAGGCAGCAATATTGCCAGGGAGCTTCTGAAAAGGGGAGAGACGGTACGGATCCTCGACAACTTTTCCACCGGCTACAGATCGAACATCGCTGACATACGTTCGGACATGGAGGTCATAGAGGGGGATCTGCGGAGTTTTCACATAGTGAATGAGGCAATGAAAGGGGTGGAGGTGGTTTACCACCAGGGAGCCCTGCCCTCGGTACCCCGTTCCATTGCAGATCCGCTGACTTCCAACGAGGTGAACGTTACCGGGACCCTTAACGTTCTGTTCGCGGCACTGGAGCAGGGAGTGCGCAGGCTTACCTTTGCGTCTTCCTCATCCATTTACGGCAATGCTCCGGAACAGGTTAAGAGTGAAGACCTGCATGTGCGCCCCCTTTCCCCGTACGCTGTGAGCAAGCTTGCAGGGGAAAAGTACTATCAGGTGTTCCACCAGATCTACGGCCTGGAAACCGTAGCCATCCGCTACTTCAACGTGTTCGGACCCTGGCAGGACCCTGACAGCCCGTATTCCGCTGTTATTCCCCTGTTCGTTAAGGCATACATGGAGGGGCGCGCTCCTGTTATCAACGGAGACGGCCTTCAGAGCAGAGACTTCACCTACGTGGACAATGTGGTTCACGGGAATCTGCTTGCCGCCAGCGCTCCCGATGCCCCCGGCAACGTGATAAATGTTGCCTGTCACGGCTCTGTCACCGTTAATTCACTGGCATCTCAGATAGCTTCACTTACAGGTCACGGGGATATTTCACCGGTTCACGGACCTGACCGCTCCGGTGACGTGAAACATTCCATGGCTTCCATAGAGAAAGCCTCTTTGCTGCTGGGTTACACTCCTGTGGTTTCTTTCCCGGAAGGTCTTCGGCGCACTGTGGAGTTCTACATGGAGCACGGGTTCGGGAAGTAAGCCTTCCATCTGACCTGCATTCAGTCAGCCGCAGGTTTACCAGGCCACCGCCGCAAACGCCAGAAAACCGGCGAGGAAGAAAACCAGCACCGTTCTAAGCTGCGGGGCAAGGGCTTTTACCTTTACTGAAAGAGCTTTTCCCCGGCTTGTGGTTACAAGGCCGAAGGCGGCGGTACCCAGAATAACCGAGGGCATCACTTTGAGTATGCCTGCCCATGAAAACAGCCGGGGTGCTGTTATGAGGGCACTTCCGTAGAGCATTCCGTGCAGGAACCCGGCGATCTGCCTTCCGAAGATGCCGGTTGCGGTGCAGGCAAGGGCCAATGTTACCACCGTGGCTGTCTCCAGCGTTCCAGGGAGTTTCTCCCCTTCGGCTCCTTCAGTGTTCGGCTCCGGCATGAATATTCTGCCGAGCTTTATGAAACTTGCAATGGTAAGGACACTTGTTATCCACAGCAGGGGATAGGCAGGGGAGCCTTTCATGCCCATGGTTATGAACGCCTTGCTGGCGAAACCGTTAAAGGGCGGTATGCCTGTGATGGCCAGTGCCCCCACGAAGAAGGCTGCTGCGAAAACGGGCATTTTTCTTCCCAGGCCCTTTATCTGGTAGAGGTTCCTCTTGCCTGTATAGCTCACAGCGGCACCGGCGGTGAGGAAGAGAAGGCTCTTGAAGAGGGCGTGGTTCAGTGCGTGGAAGAACGAGGCGGTAAGGGCTATGGAGGAACCTGCTCCGAACACCGCAAGTATGTAGCCAAGCTGGGAAATGGAGTGGTATGCCAGAAGGCGTTTCACGTCGCTCTGCGCCAGGGCGCTTACAACCGCTGTCAGTGCTGTTATGGCACCTATCCACATAAGAAGCCCGAAGAGATATTCTCCCCCGAACTGGAGAATTATTCTGACCATGGCAAAGAAGGACACCTTTATCATGGCCCCGGACAGAATTGCGGAAATGGGATGGGGAGCGTATGCATGGGCTTCGGGCAGCCATGTGTGGAAGGGTATGAAGGCTGTTCTTACCCCTATTCCAACGCACAGACATGCCAGGGCAAGATGCATCACAGGGGTGTTGGCCGCTCCGCCCATGCTCTGGAGGGCGTCTGCCACCTGTGATATGGAAAGAACCCCTATGTCCCTGTAGATAAGGAATATGCCCAGCAGGAAGAAGAGTATTCCCGTGGTGCTTAAAAGCAGGTATTTCAGACTTGCCGCAAGGCCTGTGGCGGTGCCCTCATAAGCTATGAGCACATAAACCGCAACTGCGATTATCTCGAAGAAAACGAACATGGTGAAAAGGTCGCCTGTTATGGCCACGCCGAACATTCCCGTTACCATCATCATGAGGAAGAAAAAGAATCCGGACCCGTACCTGCCGCTGCCCAGGGAGAACAGGGCCACCGCAAGGGCTATTGCGCACGTGAGGGCCGCGGATATCCATGCGGTCCCGTCCATGAAAAGGGCTATTCCGTAGGGCTCCGGCCAGCCGCCCAGGGAATAGTGCAGTGTCTCTCCCGCCATTACGGGACCTGAAAGCCCGGCAAGGATCACTGCTGGAATGATCAGGGAAGACGCCGCCAGAACGCAGAGGAGTTTTTCCAGGGGCTTGAGCACCTTGCCGGCAAGGGCCGCCGAAGCACCGAGAAGGGGAGAGAGCAGGACCCAGATCAGCATGTTCTCAGTCATGGAGTTCCCATGCCCTTCGCTCCACCTCGCGCATGTCCAGTGTGTGGAACTTAAGGTAGAGGCGGTACACGAGAACAAGTGCCAGAGCCATTACGCATACCCCCACCACTATTGCCGTGAGCATGAGGGCCTGGGGCAGGGGATCCACCATTGCTTCCCCGGTTCCCTCTATGGGAGCGGTTTTACCGGACAGGGAGCCGTAGTGGATGAAAAGAAGGATTATGGCGCTGTTGGCGATGCTGAGCCCCATTACCTTCTTTACCATGTTGGACTTGTTCATTACCCCCCAGAGTCCAACCAGGAAGATCGCGCCTATGAGCAGCCAGGCCATTATTCGTTCCTGAACAGGCGGAGGCAGATCAGGCTGACGCCCGAGCCCACCTCTATTCCTATGATGAGGTTAAGAATGAGGACCATTCCCACCCGGGGAACGGCGCTTGCCTGAACCAGTGCCATGGGATTACCGAGGAAACCGCGCCCGGTGACCATTCCCGCTGTACCTGCGGCAATGAAGGCCAGGAATGCTATGATCTCCACTTTCGTCAGTGATGAGACGGGAAACAGCGACTCGGTTGCCTTCACCCCCTGGGCCACCACAAGCAGTATTACACCGGAAGCCATCACAACCCCGCCCTGGAAACCGCCGCCCGGGGAAGTATGGCCATAGGCAAGCAGGTAGAACCCGAAAAGCAGCATGAATGGGGCAAGCTTCCGCGAGATCAGATCAAGTATCGAGGTTTTCTTCTTCATCGTCATTCCCCAGGGTTGGTACAAGGAAAAAAAGCACTCCTGAAACCGCAACGAGAAGCACCACGGTTTCTCCCAGTGTGTCGAAGGCCCTGTAGCCCAGGTAAATACCTGTAACCAGGTTCAACGCTCCGGTTTCCTCTTTGCAGTTTTCCACCATGTAGTCACGGATCCGGGAGGAGGTTTCGTGCCCGCCGCCGAGAACCTGAAAGAGGAATGCCGCGGTGAGCAGAAGCACCACGGCTTCAGCTGCGGCCAGTAGCCGGCGTGACTTCATGTGCGGTCCCTTCTTCCGGTTCTGTACACTATCCATATGAGTATCACCGTTCCCACTCCCGTTCCCACGGCGGCTTCTGTCAGGGCCACGTCCGGGGCATGCAGAAGGAAGAACACAAGGCAGCTGAGAAGGCTGAACACCCCGAGGACCAGCACCGCTGCAAGCATGTCCTTTATCTGCAGTGCTATTATGGAAACCACCACCATTATGAACAGCAGCACCTCAACCATTGGACGGCTCCCTTTTCCGTGGAGGGGAGATCCTCCGCCATGCCGTTACACCGTTCTTCCAGGCGAAACGGGCGATTATGTGTGCCGATATGGGACTGGTAACGAAAAAGAAAAGGGTTATTGCAAGCAGTCTGCCGAACATGGGACCCCATCCGGTGACGAACATGCACCCGAAAAGGAACGAGAGAACCGATGTGGTGCTGCAGGTGGAGGACGCCTGAAGCCTGGTGTATGCGTCGGGGAAGAGGAGAACACCGATGTTGCCCATTATGCTGAAGATCACCCCCAGGCCGAAGAACACCCCTGCAGCGATGTTCACAGCTCCCCCTTCCTGCCGGAGAAGTACCTGGCCATGACGAGAATGCCCAGGAACCCGAAGATGTCATACACCAGTGCCACATCCAGATAGACTGAGCGTTCCATGGATACCGAAATGGTTACCAGAAGAGCCAGCGTCTGGGCGGCCACCATGTTCAGACCTATCATCCTGTCCGCGACGGTGGGACCGATAACCACCCTTATCATGCTGAACACCAGGGAAACCACCAGAAACCTGATAACCCATACGAGCATCACAGCCATACCTTCTTCAGAAGCTTTTCGTGGGCTCCCTTGATGAGCCTGCCGGCATATCGTGAATGGGTCGTTCTGGCGTCCAGCCAGTGCACCACCAGATGGTCATCGTCCAGGTCCAGCGTGATGGTGCCCGGTGTAAGGGTAATTGAGCTGGCCAGGGCAACCCTGGCAATGTCGGTTTTCAGGCGGGTTCGGAAGTGCACGATTCCCGGGTTTATGTTCCCGCGGACTATCTGCCAGAGAACCCTGAAACTGGCCACGTACATGTTGAATATCAGTACCCCGGCGAAGATAAGGAGATAATGCAGCCTGGGCAGGTGTGCCCTGAGTTCCGCTTCGGATTCGTCGATGAATATGGAATAGGTGACAGCGGAAACCGTGAGGCTTGAAAGTATACCCGCAATGATCGAACCGGGATCCAGCGACCATGTGAACAGAAGCCATCCGGCAAAGAGAGTGAAGAAGGTTATGAGAAATCTTACCAGCGCCCAGCGGGATCTGAGGTTCATTACCGGTTTTCTCTGCTTCTGAATGCTTCCAGCACTTCCCCGGGAGATCCCGCTTTCAGAAGGCTTTTGCAGAAGCTTTCATCATGAAGGTATCGGGCAAGCTTGCTCAGTATCCGCAGGTGGAGGTTGGGGTTGCCTTCGATCCCCACCAGCAGGAAGAAGAGAGACACAGGCTGGTTGTCCACGGAATCGAACTTTACCCCCTCTGTCTTCCGCCCGAAGGCCATTCGGGTGTTTTTCACACGGGAGGTCATGCAGTGGGGAATGGCAATTCCATTCCCTATTCCGGTGCTGCTCAGCTTTTCCCTCTCCATTATGGCCCGGTAAAGGCTGTGTGCATCATCGATGTCTTCACCGCGGGATATGACCTCCACCAGTTCCCGGATTATCTCCGGTTTTTTCTTTCCCGCAAGGTCCAGTTCGATGCATTCAGGACACAGAAGTTCGCTCAGGTCAATGGCCATCATTCCTCCTCAGCCAGTCCCACAGCCCAGTCCACCGGTACTGTGAAGAGTATGCCGGTTCCGGGACCGTTCAGGTCTCCGCAGATCTCGTTCAGGAGTTTGTGCAGTTTCGGGATGAGACTTTCGTCCCGAACCACGGAAAAGATAGTTTTGTTGTAGGGCTTGTTGCCCTTCATGAACTTTTTGAAGCCCGCGAACAGTGGGATCTCGAATGTGAGAAAACGGCCCATTCCTTCGGAATCGAGTATGGTGCCGCCCTTTACTCCCACTTCTGCATAGGCCTCCAGTACACGCTCGAGCAGTTCCTCATTGTTCAGAACGAAGATCATGAGTTTCACTGAAGCCGTCCCTTCAGGGGTACCCGGGAGAACGGGTACCAACGGTTGGAGTCAGACGGTGCCCTTTCCGGATCACACAGGGAACATAGCAACCTGATGGTTTTCAATCAATCTGAGCCCTTCACCTGCAGGCAGACATCCGCCGGGCCTTCCCGTTCTTCAGTTTCCCGTTATCTGGAAATCCCTTATGCGCATGAAGAACTGGGTGTAGTTCTGTATGTCGTTATGGGTTGCGTTATCTACAACGGCAACGTGGACGATGTCCGGGGTGAACGCGTCTATAAGGGCCTGTGTGGATTCCCGGGGTATTACCTCGTCGTTTTCCGCAATGACTATCAGGGTTGGAGCGGTTACTTCAGCTGCTGCTTCCGCAGAGTTGTACCGGTCCTTCATTATGAGTTTCACCGGGAAAACAGGGTACATTCTCTGACCCACCCCGGCAAGACAGTCGAAGGGGGTTACCAGGATGA